>JASLLH010000057.1:0-12562 GCA_030747115.1 Arenicellales bacterium | reverse complement strand
CGGGACGGCCACCCTCTCATTATTCCGTCTCCGACACGGTAGCCTCCCGGGGGCCATCCTGATCGGTTGCAATAGGCCTTCAAGAAACGCCGGCCTATGAAAGTTGTTCAAAACTCGTTGGTATCATACCTGTCACACGATAGCCTCTTTCCAGTTTCAGTTGCTTTTCACATAGAACCAATGCCCGATGTCTGTCTGTAAAGCTCTTTATCGCAGCTAAGCGTTGGTCGAATTCAGTATTCGATCGGGGCGCGAGCACCTGTCCCTCTGTCATCAGCTCCGGCACCCATAGAGCCGGTGTTAATTGTATTCGAGTGAGTATTGCTGCTTTGATACGCTGTTGAATCGCACTTATCGGGACTCAGTGTGAACTATTCCGGCGATATTTCATGGTAGCGCAAGTAAACCCGCAGGCGCCGTGCTCAACCCTCGGCTGGCAAACCCTCTAGGATCTCGCGGATGAGTACCGGGCCACGGTAGATGAGCCCGGTGTACAACTGGATCAGCGTCGCACCTGCGGCAAACTTTTCCTGCGCGCTGGCAACATCGACAATGCCGCCCACGCCAATGATCGGCAGGGTGTCACCGAGAGTGTCACTCAGGATTCTGACGACCTCGCTGGATTGTGCTGCGAGCGGCGCGCCACTCAAGCCCCCGCTTTGTTCCGATCCAGGGCAACTGGCGGCGTTACCGGGCCGCGTGAGGGTGGTGTTGGTGGCGATAACGCCGTCGATGCCGTGGCTGGCAAGAGCTTCGGCGATACGGCCGATGGCATCCGGTTCGAGATCGGGAGCGATCTTGACCGCAATCGGAGTGTAGCGGTTATGCAGATCAGCAAGCCGTGCCTGACCATCTTTTAGTTGGCCTAGCAATTGGTTAAGGCTTTCGCGCTCCTGCAGGTCGCGCAGCCCCGGGGTGTTGGGTGAGGAGATGTTGACAGCAACGTAGTCGGCCGCCGTGTAGACCGCGCGCAAGCAAGTGAGGTAGTCGTGGACTGCTTGTTCCAACGGAGTCTGTGCGTTCTTGCCGATGTTGATGCCAACTCTCACCTGCTGGTTGTGCCGGGCCAGGTTAGCAAGAAATTGGTTGAGCCCGGCGCTGTTAAAGCCCATGCGGTTGACCAGAGCCTGGGCACCGGTCAGTCGGAAAAGGCGCGGCCGTGGATTGCCTGCCTGGGGCAGCGGCGTGACGGTGCCAAGTTCCAGAAAGCCGAAGCCCAGCCCGGCGAGACCAGCAACCGCCCGTGCATCCTTGTCCAGTCCTGCTGCCAGGCCGACCGGGTTGGGGAAATGAATACCCATTGCCTTCACCGGCCGTGCCGGCAGGGTGCCGCGCAGGCGCTCGGCAAGGCATTTCTCTAGTGGCCGCGTGCGCCCCAGCAGGCCAAACGCACCCAGGGTGAGGCCGTGACTGACCTCAGGGCCGAGCAGAAACGCCAGTCGGCGCAGCAGGGGGTAGAGGTCGGCCATCAGAATGTTTCGCCCGGGCCCAGGTAGCGCCACTGGCCACGGGCAAGCCGGCCAAGATGCACTTTACCAATCCTCGTTCGCACCAAGGCGAGCACTTTAAGTTCAACCAGTTCACACATGCGCCGAATCTGGCGCTTGCGCCCCTCGGTCAGCACGAACACCAGTCGTTCGGGGCCACTTTGGTTGACTGTAGCAGGGCACAGCAAGCGCCCATCCAACGCAAGGCCGTGGCGTAATTGCTGAATACGCTTGGGCGTTATATCGCCAGCGACCCGCACCCGGTATTCTTTTTCTATCACGCTGTCCGGGCTGATCAGTTCCCGGGCGATGCTGCCATCTTGGGTCAGAACCAGCAGGCCGCTGGAGTCGATATCCAGCCGGCCAGCAACATGCAGCGAACCCGCTGCGGGTGCTGGTGTTGCTGCCTGATTCTTGTTGCCGGCGTAAGTTCGTTGCTGGATCAGTGAGGCCGCCTCGGCATAGCCTTGCTCTGGCAGGTTGGAGACGATACCGGGGGGTTTGTTGAGGAGTACGGTTACCAGCGCCTGGCGCTGCGCAGCAGCGGCGGGCGCGAGGCATATGCTTGATGCCGGATCAACGCGGACACCGAGTTGATCGATGGGTTCGCCGTTGACCAGTACCAGGCCCTGTTCGATCAGGCGGTCGGCTTCACGGCGCGAGCACAGGCCGCGTTCGGCCATCAACTTGGACAGGCGTATCCCGCTCAACCGGCGCCCCGGAACCCGCTTCAGCGGCCCCCGGACAAGCGATCCAGAAAGGCGACGGTGGCCTCTCGGGCGTTACCGGTATAGGTTGCGGGTGTCAGTTGCGCCAGCCGCTCGCGAGCATCATCTGGGATCGGCAACTGGTCAATGAACTGGCGCAAAGCAGCGGCATCGATACCGCTCTGGCCCCGGGTCAAGGCCTTTAATTTTTCGTAGGGCTCGGCTACCTGATAACGGCGCATCACCGTCTGGATGGCCTCGGCCAGCACCTCCCAGGACTGTTCGAGATCGGCCTCCAGCCGGTCGCGGTCGATCTCCAGCTTGCCCAGTCCTTTTTCGGTGGCATCGAACGCCAGCACGCCGTGTCCCAGGGCGGGCCCGAGGTTCCGCAGCACCGTCGAGTCCGACAGGTCGCGCTGCCAGCGGCTGATTGGCAGTTTCTCAGCCAGGTGCCCCAGCAGAGCGTTGGCAACGCCGGCGTTGCCCTCGGCATTCTCGAAATCAATGGGGTTGACCTTGTGTGGCATGGTGCTGGAGCCGACTTCCCCGGCAACCGTTTGTTGCCGGAAATAACCGAGTGATACGTAGCCCCAGACGTCGCGGTCCAGGTCGATCAATATGGTGTTGGCCCTTATTAGCGCATGACACAGAGCCGCGATTCCATCATGGGGCTCTATCTGGGTGCTCATCGGTTGCCAGGTGAGCCCCAGGCCTTCTATGAATGCCTGCGAGATCTGCGGCCAGTTCGCCTCCGGGTAGGCGGCGAGGTGGGCATTGAAGTTGCCGACCGCGCCGTTGAACTTGGCCAGGATCGGCACGGCGGCTACTTGCGCACGGGCGCCGTCCAGGCGGGCAGCCACATTGGCCAACTCCTTGCCCATGGTGGTCGGGCTGGCTGGCTGGCCGTGGGTGCGCGCGAGCATGGGTTCGGCGGCAAAACGCTCGGCGAGCCGGGCCAGCGCCGTGATGAGCTGGGTGATAGCCGGCAGCACTATCTCCTTCCGCGCTTTGTGCAGTATCAGGGCATAGGCCAGGTTGTTGATATCTTCCGAGGTGCAGCCAAAATGGATAAATTCGGCAACCTGGCTAAGTTCCGGTACTTGGGCCACCGCTTCTTTTAGAAAATACTCGACGGCTTTAACGTCATGGTTGATGGTGGTCTCAATGTCCTTGACTCGCTGCGCATCATCCAGCGAGAAATCCCGCAGCAGTTGTTCCAGGAAATCATTGGCAGCGGACGAGAACGCTGGCACCTCGGGTATGTCGGGTGCTGCGGATAAGGCCTGTAACCAGCGAATCTCGATCATCAGCCGATGGTGGATCAGGCCGAATTCACTGAGCAGTGGGCGCAGGGCGGCTACTTTTGGGCCGTAACGGCCATCAAGCGGCGACAGCGCGGTCAGGGCCGACGAGGTCATGCGGTCGGTTGGGCTCACCTAAGAAAAACACCGGCGGGACGGTCAGGGACGCTGCGATACTAACACAGCTGCATCGCATCGATGATTTGTCGAGCTTTTGTTGGGCGCGCTCTTGGCAGGGCCCGGTGTTGTTGCAGTCACTGGCCAAAGCGATGCCATCGTCAGTTGCTTACAGGGGGTTGCAGCAGTTCTCGACCGTCGAGGCGGCGGATGCTTGGGTATCCCAAGAACACGGTGACCACGCTGGTAAATACCACCAGCGCCCCACTGGTGACCGCGATCGGCGCAGAAAAGGACTCGGCCAGTGGACCCATGACCAGCCCACCGAGCGCAATCAGGCTGAAGGTGATGCTGTGGATGCCCATGACCCGGCCGCGCAGCGCATCGGGTACCTTCAGTTGGAGCACGGTCATGGAAGTGATGAGAAAGGTCGAGCCGAACAAGCCAGTCAGCATGGCGCAGGCACAGGCGGCAGCAAACGCCCCCGGCATCGTGATACCGTAACTGCCCACAGCGGCAAAGCCCAGCAGTGACAGTGCCGCGGCTGCAGCCCCGCCCAGCATCACCCGGCCCAGGTAGCGTGACTGCTGCAAGCGTCCGACCAAAACGGTGCCGGTGACTGAGCCCACCCCGGTCGCCGACAGCAGCAGGCCGTAACCTCGTTCGCCACCGCCCAGCAGTTGTGAGAAAACTGGCAAGATCTGTACATAGGAAGTGCCGAAGAACATTGTGATCCAGGTAAGCCCGATCAGCAGCAGGAACAGCCGCTGTTGCGCGATGAAACCGGCTGCTTCGCGCAAACCACCCCGTGCGCGGTCGCTGTCGGCCCGCGGATGCTGTATCTCCAGGCTAGTCAATACGAAGATCATGACGGCAAACCCCGCCGCACACAGCACAAAGACCAGTGCGGTATCGGCAATGGCTATCAATACCCCGCCAATCGCCGGCAGTACCATGCGGGTGCTTTGCCACAGTATGGAGTTCAACGCCACCGCACTCATCATCTGCTCGGGACGGACCAGGGTCGGGAAGAAAGAGACGCGGGCTGGTATGTCGAAGCCCGATATCAACCCCAGCAGTGCCGCGATCAGCAATACCTGCCAGACCGTGACCAGGCCCATGGCGTCGAGCAGTGCCAGCACTGCCAGTGCTGTTCCGGCCAGCGCCGAGGTCACTAGCAGCATCTGGCGCCGGTCGGTCCGGTCTGCCAATGAGCCGCCGGCCAGCGTGGCGAAGATGGTCGGGATAGCTATCGCCACACCCAGCAGGCCCAGGTTCAGGGCCGAGCCGCTCAATTCGAACACCAGCCAGGCCATGCCGACAAAGTACAGTTGCGTCGCTCCAACCGAGGCCATGGAGCCCAGCCAGAAGCGTCGGTAGCGTGGTGATTGCAGGGCGTCGAGTTTCATTCCCAGCACTCGAGAGCTTGTGCTAGGCGCGGGTCAACTATCAAAGAACTGGGAGAAAGAGCCCCCGGGAGACGCAGCGGCCATGGGGTCAAGAAGGATCGGGCGTGTCAGCCGGCGCCTGTGCGCTCAGCAGGACGGCAAGCCAGCGACTGCGCGGATCACTTTCGAGCGCGATCTTGACCAGCATGGTCAACGGAGTCGATAGGAACATACCCACCGGGCCGAAGATCCAGCCCCAGAACACCAGGGAGATGAACACCACCAGCGTGGACAGGCCCAGGCCTCGGCCCATGAAGCGGGGCTCGAGCCAGTTGCCCACCACCAGGTTGACTGCCACGTAGCCGCCGGCTACCAATAGCGCCGTCATCGGGCCCGCGTCCAGCAGCGACAGGATGACGGCCGGCATGGCGGCGATGATCGAGCCGAGGTAAGGGACGAAGTTCATGAAAAAGGCGATCCCGCCCCAGAGCACGGCAAAGTCGACACCCAGTATCAGCAGCCAGACAGTGACCGTAAGGCCAGTGACGAAACTCATGGCCGCCTTGATGACAAGGTAACTTTTTACCGATGCCAGGAATTCGGACAGGTTGTCCAATGACTTGTCGGCATCGGGAAGAATCGCCCGCAACTTGGCAGGGATGGCAGCGGCCTCGACCAGTAGAAACAACACGGTAAAGATAATCAGCAGGCTGTTTGCCAGCAGGCTGCCGAACCCGCTGATTAGTCGGCCGAAAAAGCGGGCCGCGGCCCCCGGGTTGATCATGTCGACCATGCCGCCGGGGGGCAGCGCCAGCCCCAGTGTAGTAGCCCATCTGGCTGCATCGTCGATCAGCGCCCTCAGTTGTGCTTCGTAGCGGGGTAGCGCGGCGCTCAACTGGTCGATGGATGCGCCGATCAGCGAGCCAATGACAATGATGGCGCCAACCAGCATCATGAGGATCAGCGCGAGCGCTGCCCACACCGGCAGGCCACGGCGCTGCAGCCATTGCATAGGCGGGGTAGCGATAATGGCCAGGAACACGGCCATCAGCAGCGGGACAACAATGGCACTGGCCGCCTTGAGGCCGGATATCACCACCACCAGGCAAGCGAGCACCAGCAGGACCTGTGTTCCGGTGCTGGAAGGTCTGATTGTCGACACGGCAGAGTGTGTTTTACTGGATTGCTTGGCCAGTGCGTGGTGTTAGCGGAAAACGGGAGATCAACCCAGCGCGGCTAGCCTCTGGCGGCACTGGCTCTCGATACTGTCCAGTTCTCCCAGGGTTTCGTCAATATCGTGGCGCCGCTGTTCGAGTGCCGCACGACGCGCTTGAATCTGCTCAAGAAAATACTGTAGCTGACCGGTCTCGCCAGGGTTGGAATCGTACATGTTAATAATGTCGCGGACCTCGCTCAAGGAAAAGCCCAGCCGTTTGCCCCGCAGGATCAACTTAAGGCGAACCCGGTCCCGGACTGAGTACACTCGCTGGCGGCCCTGGCGATCGGGTTGCAGCAGGTTTTCGTCCTCGTAGAAGCGAATAGTGCGTGTTGTCACCTCGAACTCCCGGGCGAGATCGGAGATCGAATAACTGGCATTTTTGTTCTCGCCAGCAGGAGAGGACTGGGTCATCAGCACCATGCGAGCAGTATAGCGTCAATTGACGTTTACGTAAACGGAAACTAAAATGCCAAACAGTTCCCTTTTGCTGTAATTCGACCCATGAATCAGCCCATCGCCTCATTTTCCCAGCAACCCAATCCCAGCGTGGACTACCGCATCCGGTTTATCACCGCAACCAGTCTGTTCGACGGCCATGATGCGGCGATCAACATTATCCGCCGCCTGCTGCAACGGGCAGGTGCCGAGGTTATTCATCTCGGGCATAACCGGTCGGTGCGCGAGATCGTCGATGCCGCTATTGAAGAGGATGTTCAGGGCATCGCGGTCAGTTCTTATCAGGGCGGGCACATCGAGTTCTTCCGCTACATGATCGACATGCTGCGCGCCCGCGGCCGGCCCGACATCCGCGTTTTCGGCGGCGGTGGCGGGGTGATCGTGCCCGAAGAGATCGCTTCCTTGCAGGATTACGGAGTCGGCCGTATTTACTCACCCGAGGACGGCCAGCGTCTGGGGCTGCAAGGCATGATCGACGAGATGCTCGAACAGGCGAATTTCTATCCTGCCGGCGAAACCCTAGAGAGCCTCGATATGCTTGGTGGCAGTGACCTGGGCTTGCTCGCTCGGCTGATTACTGCCCTGGAGAACGGTACGGCAAGCAAGTCTCTGGTCGAACAACTGCGCTCAGGTGCTCCGTTCAAGGGCCCGCGGGCGCCGGTGCTTGGCATCACTGGGACTGGTGGTTCCGGTAAATCTTCGCTGGCCGACGAGTTGATCCTGCGCTGGCGGCTGGACCACGCTGATGGCTTGCGGGTCGCGGTAATCGCAGTGGATCCGACCCGGCGCAAGACCGGCGGTGCCTTGCTCGGTGACCGCATCCGTATGAATGCCATCCACAGTGACAATGTGTTCGTGCGCTCGCTGGCGACCCGCAGTGCTGGCAGCGAAGTGCCCTCACAGTTACCCGAGATCATCGCCGCTGTGAGATGTGCAGGTTTCGATCTGATTATCATTGAAACACCCGGTATCGGGCAGGGTGATGCCGGCATCGTCCCGTTCGTAGACTGCTCGCTGTACGTGATGACACCTGAGTTTGGTGCCGCCAGCCAGCTGGAGAAGATCGATATGCTGGATCATGCGGACTTTGTTGCCATCAACAAGTTCGACCGTAAAGGGGCGCAGGATGCACTACGCGATGTGAGAAAGCAGGTGCAGCGCAATCGCGAGGCGTTTTCCGATGTACCAGAACAGATGCCGGTGTACGGCACTATGGCATCACACTTCAACGATGCAGGGGTTACGACGCTGTACCAGGGCTTGTGCAGTGCGTTGCAGGTGCTGGGCTTGCCCGCAAGCCCTAACCAGTCACTGGCCGGGGTGCAAAATGTGGCCCAGGTGCAGGTCGTGCCCACGGACCGCCAGCGCTACCTGGCCGAGGTTGCCGAAGTCATCCGCCAGTACCGGCAGCAGGCGGAGTATCAGGCGCGGCTCGCTCGTCAGCGTCAGCAACTCCGTGCCAGTGTCGCGGCAGTGGATAAAACCGGCGAGTCGTCGGCAATCTTGAGAACACTTGCGGAGGATTGTGAGCGTGAATTGAACCCCGAGTGCCGGGCGCTAGTAGACGGCTATGAAGAAATGCTCAAGCGCTACCAGGGCGACAGTTTGACGCATAACGTTCGCGGCCGAGAGATTGAAGAGCCGCTCACCTATACCTCGCTCTCTGGTACTCGCATACCACGGGTCAGCCTGCCGCGCTACAGTGATGCCGGTGACCGGCTGCGTTGGTTGCTGCTTGAGAACGTGCCTGGGTCTTTCCCTTTCACTGCCGGCGTGTTCCCCTTTAAGCGCCAGGACGAAGAGCCGACCCGAATGTTCGCCGGGGAGGGGGATGCTTTTCGCACCAACCGGCGCTTCAAGTTTCTGTCGGCCAACTCCCAGGCCAAGCGGCTGTCTACGGCCTTTGATTCGGTGACTCTGTACGGGGCGGATCCCGCCGAGCGCCCCGACATTTACGGCAAAGTCGGTACCTCGGGCGTTTCCATCGCCACCCTGGACGACATGAAGGTATTGTACGACGGCTTCGACCTGTGCAACCCCACTACCTCGGTGTCAATGACCATCAACGGGCCAGCACCCACGGTACTCGCCTTTTTCCTCAATACCGCCATCGACCAGCAGGTTGACCGGTTTCGTGAAGAGCAAGGGCGCGACCCAAACACGCAGGAGTTGGCGGATATCCGTTGCTGGACGCTAGAGAATGTCCGCGGCACAGTACAGGCCGATATTCTGAAAGAAGACCAGGGTCAGAACACCTGCCTTTTCTCTACTGATTTCAGTTTGCGCATGATGGGTGATATCCAGCAATATTTCATCGATCATCGAGTGCGCAATTTCTACTCGGTCTCGATCTCTGGCTACCACATCGCTGAGGCCGGCGCTAACCCGATTACCCAACTGGCGTTGACACTGGCTAATGGCTTTACTTACGTTGAAGCTTATCTTGCTCGAGGCATGGCGATCGACGATTTTGCCCCCAACCTGTCGTTTTTTTTCTCCAACGGTATGGATCCGGAGTACAGTGTTATGGGTCGGGTGGCACGACGTATCTGGGCGGTAGCGATGCGCGATCGTTACGCCGGCAGTGAGCGCAGTCAGAAACTGAAATATCACATCCAGACCTCTGGGCGGTCATTGCACGCTCAGGAGATGAGTTTTAATGACATCCGTACTACCCTGCAGGCGCTGATAGCCGTGTACGACAATTGCAACAGTTTGCACACCAATGCTCACGATGAGGCGATTACTACTCCCGGTGAGGATTCCGTGCGCCGGGCACTTGCCATCCAACTCATTATCAGCCGCGAGTGGGGGCTGGCACGCAACGAGAACCCCAGCCAGGGCAGTTTCATCATCGAGGAGTTGACCGACCTGGTCGAGGAAGCGGTACTAGCTGAATTTGATCGCTTGAGCGAGCGCGGCGGGGTGCTCGGTGCCATGGAAACCGGCTATCAGCGTGGCAAGATTCAGGAGGAATCCCTCTACTACGAGCAACGCAAGCATGACGGCAGTTACCCGCTGATCGGGGTCAATACCTTCCTCAATCCCGCACCGGAAAACGCACCGGAGGTTGAACTGGCTCGCGGCACCGAGGCCGAAAAGCGAAGCCAGATCGAGCGGCTGGGGGCGTTTCTGCACCGGCACCAAGGGGCAGCAGAGCCCGCACTGATCGCAGTGCAATCCGCGGCCTTGAGCGGCGACAACGTGTTCGCGGCTCTGATGGATGCAGCCAGGTGTTGTTCTCTCGGTCAGATCACCGAGGCGTTGTTTGAAGTGGGTGGCAAGTATCGTCGGGGAATGTAAGTACGCGGTGAACAAGGAGAGTCGGTTTGTGTGAGTGAACGATAATCTGCCCATCCCGGCAGGAAACCGGCCCCCTTTTTTGTGTCATCTGTGCCAGTTTACTTTAGGAATTACCCATGTTTTTTTCGGACACCATGCGGCGCAATCTATTGATCCTGTGTTGTTGTCAGGCGCTCGTGATGTCAGCTGGGCCACTCATCATCGCGACTTCGGGACTGGTAGGCCTTGCCCTTGCCCAGCAAAAGATCTGGGCCACGTTACCTACAGCATGTATGTTTGCAGGTACGTTGGTTAGCAGCTTCCCTGCATCCATTCTGATGAAGCGCATTGGCCGGCGCATGGGTTTTACCCTTGGCCTTCTCGTTGGGCTTGCTGGCGCGCTACTCTCGACCTATGCCATTGTAGAGCGCAGTTTCATTTTGTTTGCGCTGGGAACGTTTCTGATCGGTATCACCAACGGTTTCAGCCAGTATTACCGCTTTGCCGCGGCAGAGGTGGCGAGCGCCCAATACCGGGGCCGGGCTATCTCCTGGGTGATGGCGGGTGGCGTGGTTGCAGCATTTTTGGGCCCCAATATCGCCAACTGGTCGCGTGATACGCTCGTTGGGTTTCCCTTTGCCGGCAGTTATGCCAGCCTGCTTGCCCTCTACGGTCTGTCTCTGGTGTTGATTGCGAACTTGCGCATACCGATGCCGGACAAAGAGGAGCGCTCCGGCAGCCAGCGCCCGCTGTGGCAGGTTGCCACTCAGCCGGCCTTTCTGGTCGCTGCTGTTGGCGCGCTTCTGGCCTACGGGGTGATGAATCTACTGATGACGGCTGCACCACTCGCCATGGTAGGTCGTGGCTATAATTTTGGTGATGCCGTATTTGTTATTCAGTGGCACGTAGCAGCGATGTACGGCCCGTCTTTTTTCACCGGCCACCTGATTCAGCGCTTTGGTGTTACCCGCATCATGAGTATCGGTGCCGTTATGCTGGCGGCCTGTGTCGCGATCAACCTGAGCGGCCTGACGGTGATGCATTTCTGGTCAGCGCTGGTACTGCTCGGCCTCGGCTGGAATTTTCTTTTTGTGGGTGGTACTACGCTGCTGACAGAGACCTATACACCAGCAGAGAAGGCCAAGGCACAGGGGCTTAATGATCTGTTGGTATTTGGCACGGTCGCGATGTCGGCGTTGGCTTCGGGCTTTCTGCACCAATTGGTTGGCTGGACGGCACTTAACTATTCAGTGTTGCCGGCTATTGCTCTGGCTTTAGGGGCAACGCTCTGGCTGGACCGCCGCCGGGCTAACGCCGCGTCTATGGCTTAGACGGTTTTGCGAAAGTGCGCGAGTGCCGCTCGCAGGTGTTCGCGGGTTCCAAGCACTGCGACATTGCCCGCCAGCACCAGTGCAACCCCGGCAACAGCCCGGGCCTGCCACTGGTATCCCTCAATCGAGGTGGACAGCGCCAGTGCCACGATCGGAAACAGAACTGTAGCGTAGGCCGCTTTGCCCGGCCCGATTCGCCCGACCAGCGTCAGAAAAAGCCCAAAAGCGATAGCCGAGGCGAAAACGGCGAGATAAATGAGCGACAGTACGTAAGTTCCGCTGGGGTCGAACGTGTACGGCACCCCAGACAGCCAAGAGAAGCCCAGCAGAAGGGCGGCGCCGTAAAGCATACCTATTGCATTTGCCGGGATAACTCCGAGGCCGCGCGACTGGTTACGGGCTGAGACAATGTGGCCGACCGACGCGGAGTAAGTGCCGACGATGCCCAAGGAAATAACTCCGATTGTGATTTGGCCCGAGCGCTCGATTTCTGGCCAGAAAATCAGCACCATGCCGGTTAGGCCCATGGCTGCACCGAGCAGGGTTTGTTTTTCGATCCGCCGGCTAAGAAACAGCACGCTGTTAAACATATTCATGATCGTTATAGTCGAGAAGATAACTGCCACTAGCCCCGTGGTGAGATCAAACGTGACGAAGTAGAGCAGCAGGTAATTGGTGGAGAACAAAGTCAATCCGAGCAGGGCCAAAAAGACATGATCGCGCCAGTTGAACCTTAGCGAGATATTCCGTGCGAGGCACCAGCCGATCAGCAGCAGTGAGGCCAGTGCGAAGCGGTAGGCCAGTGACACCTGCGGTGCGACCACTCCGAGTTGATACTTGATCGCAAGCCAACTTGAGCCCCAGATCAGCACGGTTCCGACATAACAGGCAATCGTGTTCATGTCATAAATGCCGATCTTCCACCGGCGTTCGGCTGGGCGCCCGGCAGACCCACGCCGAAAGTAGTGGTCGGTAAAACCAGAGAGCCACGGTCACTGGTTGTGCTGACCGGTGTAGGCTTGGTTGGCGGCCGTGGTGCTCATTCGCTGCCACGGAATCGCCGGGCCCCCTTAACTGCCGAAATTGCCAGCGGTGGCGGTGAGCGTGTCGCAGTTAATCACCGCATGGTAGGCTGGCGGTGCCTGGTGACGGCGGAAGGTTTTCTTCACGATCCCCGCCAGGTTGGGTTTCTTTTCAGCAGCACTGTCGCCTTTTCCGATACCACCCCCAAACTCAATGATCGTGTCGCAGCCCTGGTCCACTGCGTACATAAG
>JASLLH010000056.1:0-12939 GCA_030747115.1 Arenicellales bacterium | reverse complement strand
GGCGCTGATCTGCCAGCTCAGCAATATCCTGGGTGACATCAGCGATCGAATCCTGGTAATCCAAAATCTCCAGCATGGTACGACGATCCAGCGCCATCATAAAACGCCTGGGGGTGTGGGATCGGATTTCGTGCTTGATCTGATCCGCCTCGTGCTCTAGTCGGTCTATCTCCGCGCGATGGTCACGAACCGCTTCATCATCCCCCGTCGCCATCGCTTCAAGCAAAGGGAGCACCTCACGGGCACAAAGCACGGCCACATGCATGTGCTTTTGCATCGGCTTGATCGGGGATTTCCCGACCAGTTTGTCTATCCAGGCCATAAATGCCTCCTACGGTATTAATAAGCCTCTGAAAAAATAATAAAAGAATATCGATAACAGTGCGGCGATCGGCAGGGTCGCCACCCATGACGCGATAATCTTTCCTACAACACGCAAATCCAAGGCGCCGATCCCGCGCGCAAGGCCCACACCAAGCACTGCACCGACCAGGGTATGTGTTGTGGATATCGGAATACCCATTCTCGAGGCCAGTACGATAGTGGTTGCTGCCGACAGTTGTGCGGCAAAGCCCCGGCTGGGTGTCAGCTCGGTAATCCGCTTACCGACGGTTTCCATCACCCGGTAACCCCATGTTCCCAGCCCGACGACGATCCCGATGCCGCCGATCGCGAGCATCCAGGGCTCAACCGGGGCCTTGCTCCCCAAATCCATGCCTTGCACCGCGTGCGCCACGGCTGCGAGCGGCCCTATTGAGTTAGCGACATCGTTGGAGCCATGGGCGAAAGCAATGGCGCAGGCCGTCAGAATCTGGAGTACCACAAAAATGCGCTCGACCTGACTGAATCGGTGCCGCTCATCAACTGGTCCCAGCTGCACCCGGCGGATTAAAAATATCCCCAGCCCAGCCCCTACAGCCCCCAGGGCTACCGAGCCGATCAATGCCTGACTGAGATCAAGGTCGAGCTTGAGAGGCTTTAACCCTTTGAACAGGGTTACCAGGCCGATAATAAAGAATACGAAAAAGAAAAATACCGGCCCCAGTTTTCTAATCTGTGCAAC
Organism: Arenicellales bacterium; assembly: GCA_030747115.1. Lineage (GTDB taxonomy): Bacteria > Pseudomonadota > Gammaproteobacteria > Arenicellales > UBA868 > UBA12578. The sequence goes on along the minus strand of JASLLH010000056.1, from coordinate 11,876 downwards.
CGGATCTTTGGTATCAAGCACCTTGAAACGGGTGATCTGAAAAATAAAAAACGCGATGACGCCAGCGAGCAACGGTGAGGTCAGCCAGGACAACACGATCTGCATGATCTTTCCCCAGTTCACCGCATCGAGCCCTATAGCTACCGCACCAAAACCGACAATAGCGCCTACGATCGAGTGCGTGGTTGAGACAGGCAGACCGAACCGGCTTGCCCCGATCAACAAGGTGCCGGCAGACGCAAGGGATGCCAACATGCCATAAATAAGCTGGTCCCGATCTATCATGCCAAGGTCAAGCATTCCTTTGCGCACAGTATCGGTAACGTGCCCTCCGGCAAAAAAGGCACCACAGAATTCGAAAATACCGGCCACCAGAATCGCGCCCCAGACCGTCAGCGCTCCCGACCCAACACTGGTGCCCATGGCATTGGCTACATCGTTGGCGCCAATCGCCCAAGCCATATAAAGCGCCAGAAAAGCGGCTATCCAAAGTTCAAGGGGGATACCTGCTAGAAACCCCATGGCATCATCCTTTATTCATGGTGGCAGTTAGCAGCTCTACAATCTTGTGATTATTTTGCTGCAAAATGAAACGCAGCATTTCGCGCACAGCAGAATCATCTGCTACAACCATTACTGTTGGAGTCGCTCCAGCGCTGCTAAGCGTTTTGCCAACTGCTCGAGTTGACGGAAACGGACCACGCTGCGGCGCCACTCGCGGTTGGGCATAAGCCCGGTACCCGAGGAATAAACCCCGGGTTCGCTGATCGACCCGGTCACCATGGACATGCCGGTCAGGTGCACATCGTCGGCGATGGTGACGTGATCGGCCACGCCTACTATGCCGGCCAGGGTACAGCGGCTGCCGATCACGGCACTGCCGGCGATGCCAACGCAGCCCGCGACCGCAGTATGCGCGCCGATCTGTACGTTGTGGGCGATGTGTACCTGATTGTCGATCACCACCCCATCGCCGATTATGGTATCGCCGATAGCGCCGCGATCTATGGCCGTACCAGCCCCGACCTGCACGTCATCGCCGAGAGTGAGTCCACCCAGTTGCGGGATCCGTACCCAGCGGCCCTGTTCATGGCTATTGCCGAAACCGTCACTGCCTAGAACGGTGCCGCTCTGGACGCGGCAGCGCGCCCCGATAACCACGTGGTGGCCCACCGTAACGTTAGCAAGCAACTGGCTGTGGGCGCCGATGGTTGTCCCCTCGCCGACCACGCAGCCCGGACCCAGCACCACCCCTGGGCCGAGTGACACGCCAGCTTCTATCACACAACACGGCCCCACGCTTACGTCCCCAGGCACGCTCACGCCGGCGGCAATTACCGCACTCTGGTGCACACCGGGCGCCGGCGCCGGGGTGGGATCGAGCACCCGGGCTGCGCCTGCGTAGCCAAGGTGGGGGTCAGCACAAATGATGGCTGCACCCGGCCAAGCGTCGAGTTCGGACGGGCGCAGGATCACCGCCCCGGCCCGGCAATCGGCCAGTTGTTCGCGCAAGGCTGGACTGGCCAGAAAGGTCACCTGGTCCGGTCCGGCGGTCGCCAGCGTGCCCAGCGAGCGGATCTCGATGTCGCCGTCGCCGCGACATTCAGCACCGATGGCCTCGGCCAGGTCAGCCAGTTTCATCTCGGCAGCCGCTCGCCGGAACCGATCAACCCGAGTTCGCCGCCACAACCCAGGACGGATGACTCGATTGACTGCCCCGGGACAAGGTCGAGTGCCAGGTAGAGCGCCCCGGGGATAGGATTGTGGTAGTACGCTGGAATCTGCACAAAGCCCAGTTGCCGGTAGAGCGCGTTGGCGGTACCCATCCTGGACAACGTATCCAGCAGCAAACGCCGGTACCCGGCACGCCGTGCTCGCACCAGCAGCGCCTGCATCAGACCCAGCCCGAACCTCTGACCCCGCTTGTCCGGCCGCACATAGAGCCGCTTGACTTCCCCGGCGTTGTCATCGAAAGCGCGCAGAGCCACACAGCCAACCGCGATGCCGCCGGCACGTGCGAGCAGCAGACAGCCCCGCGGGGGCGTATACCCACCCGGCAGGCCGGCGAGTTCTGCCTCGAACGACTGGAAACACAGGTCCTCGTCCAGCCAGGCTTGGTACTCCCTGAACAGACCTCGCACCGCAGCGAGATCGTCAACTGCCGCGTCCTCGATCACCAGCGATAACTGGGCGGACCTTGCCATGACCGGGAGTCTAGGCGATTCACCGCATCGCCTCCAGTTGCCGGGTGCAACAGCACGCTACAATCATCCAGCACCAGATCATCAAAGGGAAATAAGGGATGAGACTCAAAGACAAGGTCGCCATCGTCACCGGCGCCGCCCAAGGCATCGGGCTCGGGATAGCCGAGCTTTTCTGTGCCGAGGGTGCGCGGGTCATGCTGCTGGACATCAACGAAACAGGCGGCCGGACTGCAGCAGAGAGTCTCGCCGGTGCTGAGTTCCTGGCCTGCGACGTTGCGCGCAAGGACCAGGTCGAGCAGGCAGTCGCGGCAAGCATCTCGCGGCACGGGCGCATAGACATCTGCGTCAACAACGCCGGCATCCTGCGCAGCGGTGATGTGCTGGAAATCAGCGAACAAGACTTCGACGCAGTGCTCCAAGTCAACCTCAAGGGTGCATTCCTGATGAGTCAGGCCGTGGGCCGGCACATGGTGAACGCCGGCAGCGGCAGCATTGTCAACATGTCTTCAGTCAACGGAGTAATGACCATTCCCACTATCCTGCCTTATAACGTCTCCAAGGGCGGTCTCGACCAGTTGACCCGGGTGATGGCAGTGGCACTTGCTGACAAAGGCGTAAGGGTCAACGCCATCGGTCCGGGCAGCATCCTTACCGACCTGCTGCAACAGGTGATGACCGATGATGCAACCCGGCGCAACATTCTCTCGCGCACGCCGATGGGTCGCTGCGGCGAGGTAACAGAAATTGCCCGCATCGCACTGTTTCTTGCGAGTGAAGATTCTTCTTACATCACTGGCCAGTGCATCTACGCCGACGGCGGGCGTATGGCGCTCAACTACACGGTCCCGGTGAAAGACTCCTAAACCCCTTAAGTTATCGCTTCAGGCGGGCGAGCGGGTTTCGCTGCGACTCAACTCGTGCACCGCGTCAACCAGCACCGCGACGTTGTCTGGTTTTACCCCGGGAGTCACGCCGTGGCCTAGATTGAATATGTGCCCCGGACCGGCCCCGAAATCTTCCAGTACCTCAGCCACGCCGCGCTGGATCCGCTCAGTTGAGGCGTAAAGAATAGCCGGGTCAAGGTTGCCCTGCAGGGCCACCCGATCCTTGACCAGTCGCCGGGCCTCACCCAGCGAGGTGGTCCAGTCGCAGCCGAGCGCGGCACAACCCGTGTCGGCCATCTGTGCCAGCCACTGACCACCGCCCTTGGTGAACAGGATCACCGGCAGGGCTGCAGCGACAGCATCGCTTTGCAGGTGCTCGACAATCCGGGCCATCGGCTCAAGTGAAAAATGCCGGTAATCGGTGAACGACAGCGCCCCGCCCCAGGTATCGAAAATCATCAGTGCCTGGGCTCCGGCATGAGCCTGGGCGGTGAGATAAACCGCAACCGCGTCAGTGAGTACAGCCAGCAACTGTCGAGCAGTGGCCGGTTCGCCGTAAAGCATTTGCTTACAGCGGCCGAAATCGCGGCTGCTGCCGCCCTCGACCATGTAAGTGGCCAATGTCCAGGGGCTGCCGGAAAATCCGATCAACGGCACACGGTCATCGAGTTCCCGGCGGATCAGTCGCACTGCATCCATCACGTAGCCAAGGTCCACTTCGGGGTCGGGGACCCCCAGGGCAGAAACTTCGGCGGCACTGCGAACTGGCCGGGCGAAACGCGGCCCCTCACCTTCGTTAAGCGTCAGACCAAGACCCATGGCGTCGGGTATGGTCAGGATGTCGGAGAACAGGATCGCGGCATCAAGATCGAAGCGCACAAGCGGTTGCAGCGTGACTTCGCAGGCGAGTTCCGGGGTCTGGCATAGAGTCAGAAAATCGCCGGCCTGCTTGCGCGTAGCCCGATACTCGGGCAGGTAGCGCCCGGCCTGGCGCATGATCCATACCGGCGTGCAGTCGACGCTCTGGCGGCGCAGGGCACGCAGAAAACGATGGCTTTTGTTGTTCTCGCTCATGGTGCTGATCCGGCTACGGCTGCTGTTATTTCGGCCTGTATCGCCCTGGCTGCAGCGTAGGGATCAACAGCATCGCGTATAGGACGACCCACCACGATGTAGTCGGCACCATCTTGCAGCGCCTGAGTCGGGGTCACGGTGCGCTTCTGATCGTCGTCATTATCTACTGGGCGGATGCCGGGGGTGACAATGAGAAAAGCATCGCCCAGTGCTTGTCTCAGCATGGCAGCCTCGCGGCCAGACGCGACCACTCCGGCACAGCCGTGTGCCACCGCGCGCCGCGCCCGCGAACACACTAGCGCCTCAAGCTCGCAAGAAAAACCCAGGTCTTCAAGGTCGCCCCGATCAAGGCTGGTGAGTACCGTAACCGCCAGTATGCCAACCTCGCCAGCCGCCTGGGCTGCCGCGCGCATCATGGCATCGTTGCCGTGGACGGTGGCAAAAGCAACCTCGCGATCACGCAGTCGACTCACTGCACGCGCGACCGTTGCCGGCACATCGAAAAACTTGAGGTCGACGAAAACCTGCTTGTTCTGCTCAACCAGCCAATCAACCAGAGCAAAGCCATCGCCGCTCATGAACAGTTCCAGGCCGACCTTGTAGAAAACCACGGCCTCACCCAGACACTCAACCAGTTCCCGGGCTGCGCTACCCGAGGGCAGATCGAGCGCCACGATCAATCGTTCGTGGCTCTTGGGTTTAGCGCGCGGCATGGGTAACCGTATCAACTGGCAACTGCCTGGGCCTGCTTGCGCCCCAGATATTTATCGATAGCCCGGGCAGCGCCGCGGCCTTCGTGGATAGCCCAGACCACCAGTGATTGGCCTCGCCGGCAATCGCCGGCTGCAAAAACCGCGGAATTGCCGCATTGATAGCTACCGCATTCCGCCTGGTAATTGGAACGCTTATCGTATGCAAGGCCAACATCATCTGATACGGCATGCTCAGGCCCGAGAAAACCCAGCGCCAGCAGCACCAGATCACAGGCAAAGGTCTGCTCTGAACCTGCCACCTCGGTAAAGGGCGCGCTGTCTGACGGGCGGCTCCAGTCGACCGTAACGGTACGAATGCCGGTCACATGACCATCCGCTCCGCCGAGAAACTCCTTGGACAACAGGCAATAACTGCGTGGATCCCCCCCAAAGCGCTGTTGTGCTTCCAGGTGCGCGTAGTCATAGCGCTGAATCAACGGCCACTCGGGCCAAGGGTTGTTATCGGCCCGGGTAGCCGGTGGCCGCTCAAGCAACTCGAAGTTGACAATGTTCTGGCACCCCTGGCGCAGCGCTGTGCCAATACAATCGGCGCCGGTATCGCCACCGCCAATCACCACCACCCGCCTGTCTCTGGCCGAAACAGCAGGGTCGTGCCCAGCGAACAGTGCCCGGGTACTGCGGGTCAAATAATCCATCGCAAAATGGATGCCCTTTAGATCGCGTCCGGCAATAGGAAGATCCCTGGGCACGGTGGCACCCGTCGCCAGCAGCAATGCATCGTGCCGGTCAATAAGTGCCCGTGCTGACAAATGGTCTACCTTCGCTCCGCTCTCTTTCATAAGCGCAACCAGATGGCCATCGGGATACGCCTCTTGCGGACCTACACTGACGCCGGTAATGAATTCCACCCCTTCCTCGCGCAGCAGGTTGACCCGCCGCTCGATGAGTGTCTTATCCAGTTTCATGTTCGGAATACCGTACGCCAATAGGCCACCGATCCGGTCGGCGCGCTCATAGACGGTGACCCGGTGCCCCGCGCGATTCAACTGGTCTGCCGCAGCCAACCCAGCTGGACCAGAGCCAACAATAGCAACACTGGCACCGCTGCGATCACGCGGTGGCCGAACACTTATCCAACCCTCGGCAAAACCACGATCGACGATGGCTTGCTCTATGTTCTTGATAGTCACAGCGGGTTCGATAATGCCCAGTACACAAGCGCCCTCGCATGGCGCCGGACACACGCGGCCAGTGAACTCCGGGAAATTGTTGGTCTGGTGCAGACGCTCTAGTGCCCTGCTCCAATCACCCCGATAGACCTGGTCATTCCACTCAGGAATCAGGTTGTCCACTGGGCAACCGTCCGCCGACTGGCAAAACGGCACGCCACAATCCATACAGCGAGCTCCCTGGGTCTGCAACTGTTCCGGTTCGGCCGCTGCAAAAATCTCGCCGAAATCACCCAGCCGCTCGGCCGTGTCACGATAGCCGACTGTGGTACGAGGGTATTCCTTGAAGCCGGTCGCTTTACCCATAAGCCGGTTCCGCATCTGCGGTTGGCAGCACCGGTGCAGCAACCTTGGCTGTCATCATCCGACCACCTCGCGGGCTTTGAGTTCCTCAGGCAAGGTGGCACCCTGTTCCACGTCATGAACCTGACGCTCTGCCAGCACCCGCTTGTAGTCCAGCGGCATCACCTTGACAAACCGGGGTAGAAAATGATCCCACCCACTGATGATCTCCGCGGCGATGGTGGAACCGGTCAACTGATGGTGCTGACGTACCAGTTCCAGTAACTCGGCGATATCACTCGCCCCAGTCACATCTTCCAAAACCACCATATCAAGGTTGCAGTTGCGTTCGAACAACTCGCGCTCAGGTGCCAGCACGTAGGCAATGCCGCCGGACATCCCGGCCGCAAAGTTACGGCCGGTAGGGCCAAGCACTACTGCCCGGCCACCGGTCATGTACTCGCAACCATGATCGCCTACGCCTTCAACTACGGCCCAGGCGCCACTGTTGCGAATGCAAAAGCGCTCCGCCGCCCGGCCGCGGAAAAATGCGCGACCACCGGTCGCACCGTACAGCACGACATTGCCAACAATGATGTTCCGATCTGGCTGGAAAGTGCTCGCCGGTGACGGATAGATGATAAGCCGCCCACCCGAGAGCCCCTTGCCAGCATAATCGTTGGCATCCCCGATAAGTTCCAAGGTAACCCCGCCTGCGAGCCAGGCGCCAAAACTCTGTCCGGCCGAACCGGTGAAACGCACGTGAATGGTATTCTCCGGCAGGCCTTGCTCACCCCAGCGCTTGACAATCTCATGGCTCAGCAAAGTGCCGACGGTGCGATTGGTATTGACGATCGGTAACTTGATATCGACCCGCTCGCCCCGCTCGAGCGCCGCTGCGCTGAGCGCAATCAAGTGGGTGTTATCAAGAGCCTGGTCGAGACCGTGGTCTTGTGGAATCTGACAATATACTCCCGCGCGCGGGTGTGGCTTGCGGGCCGGCGCCAGCACACTCCTAAGGTCGACTCCCTGGGCCTTCCAGTGATCGATAGCGCCAGTCGCTTCCAGTGCATCGACCCGGCCGATCATCTCGTCAAAGGAACGAAAACCCAGTCGTGCCATGATCTTGCGAGCCTCGCCAGCAACCATGCGCAGGTAGTTGACCACGTGCTCGGGCTTGCCCTGGAACTTGTCGCGCAGCGCCGGGTCTTGGGTGGCAATACCCACCGGGCAGGTATTGAGATGGCACTTACGCATCATGGTACAGCCTAGCGTGATCAGTGGTGCCGTGGAGAAACCAATCTCTTCAGCCCCGAGCAGTGCCGCAATCACCACGTCGCGACCGGTTTTCATACCACCGTCGGTTTGCAGCACCACCCGACTCCGCAAATCATTCATCACCAGTGTCTGGTGGGTCTCGGCGATACCGAGTTCCCAAGGTAGCCCCGCATGCTTAATGCTGGTCAAAGGAGATGCGCCGGTACCGCCGCTGTCACCCGAAATCAGTATATGGTCGGCGTGCGCCTTGGTGACGCCGGCGGCGATGGTGCCCACCCCCACCTCAGAAACTAACTTGACGCTGATCCGCGCTGCCGGGTTGGTGTTCTTGAGATCGTAAATCAGTTGAGCCAGATCCTCGATCGAGTAGATATCATGGTGCGGTGGCGGGCTGATAAGACCCACACCGGGCGTCGAGTAACGGATGCGGGCAATGTTTTCATCCACCTTTAGTCCCGGCAACTCACCACCTTCACCAGGCTTAGCACCCTGGGAGATTTTGATCTGGATTTCATCGGCGTTGGCAAGGTACCAGGCAGTCACTCCGAAACGACCCGAAGCCACCTGTTTAATGGCCGAACGCTTTGAGTCACCGCTGGGCAGGGGCTGAAAACGCCCTGGATCCTCACCACCCTCCCCGGTGTTGCTCTTGCCGCCCAAGCGATTCATGGCAATAGCCAACGTTTCGTGGGTCTCCTGTGAAACGGAACCAAAGCTCATCGCGCCAGTGCAAAAGCGCTTGACGATATGACTCACGGGCTCGACCTCGGCCAGCGGCACAGGCCCACCGTTGGCGCCGTCACGCAATTGCATCAGTCCACGCAGAGCACAGCGGCCGGTGGCCTCGGAGTTGACCGTCTCGGCAAACCGGTTATAGGCCTGGTGGTCGTTAAACCGCACTGCCTGCTGCAAACTAGTGATTGCGGTTGGCTCCCAAGCATGCTTGTGACCACCGGCCCGCCATTGAAACTCGCCCGGGTTCGGCAATGCCACCACATTGTCGTCTGGCTGTTGCGGGTAACCCAGTTCATAACGACGTAACAGTTCCTCAGCCAACACGTCGAAACCCACCCCCTGTACTCGGCTCGCGGTCGCGGAGAAACAAAGGTCGATGACTTCTTCGGCCAAGCCTACGGCTTCAAAAATCTGCGCACCCTTGTAGGATTGCAGGGTTGAGATACCCATCTTACCCATGACCTTTAAGATGCCCTTGGCCACGCCCCTGCGATAAGCCCCAACTACCGCGTCGTCGCTGGCAAACCGGTCTGGGTCAAGTCGGCCGGTACGTCGAGCCTGCCATAGGGCTTCGAAAGCAAGGTATGGGTTGATCGCGTCCACTCCGAAACCGACCAACAAGCACTGGTGGTGTACCTCGCTGGCCTCTCCAGTCTCCACTACCAGCCCCACCCTGGTACGCTTGGCCTTGCGCACCAAGTGCTGGTGAACTGCACCAGCAGCCAGTAACGTGCTAACGGCGACCTGTTCCGCACCGATATTTCGATCCGACAGTACCAACACGCTGTCGCCGGCATCGACCGCAGTTTCTGCCTCGTCACAGATGCGCTGTAACGCCCGCTGCAAACCTGCACTACCCTGTGCACGATTAAAGGTGATATCAATAAGTCGGCTACGCCAACCGCGATGATCCATGCACCGAATGGCAGCTAATTCAGCATTAGTTAAGATCGGATGACGCAAAAGCAAACGATGGCAATTCTCCTTGCCGGCCTGCAGCAAGTTCCTCTCCGGACCGATGTAGCACTCCAGCGACATGATCACGTCTTCGCGAATCGAATCGATCGCCGGGTTGGTAACTTGGGCAAATAACTGTTTGAAGTAGTCATAGGGCAGGCGCGGCTGAACGGTCAAGCAAGCCAGCGCCGAGTCGTTACCCATGGAACCCACCGGGTCGCGCTGCTCATGGATTAGGGGGATCAACATGAATTGCAAGCTCTCGCGGGTGTAGCCGAAAGCGCGTAGCCGCGGTAAAAGAGTAGCGGCAACAAGTCCCGGAATCTCGCCTGCTACCTGAAGTTCGGATAGTTCAATGCGCTGCTCGCCCAACCAAGCCGCGTAGGGGCGAGCAGTAGCGAACTCTTGCTTGAGTTCGGCGTCGGGTATCAGGGTGCCATGCTCAAAATCGACCAGGAACATGCGCCCCGGCTGCAAACGGCCCTTTTCCCGGACACCGGCTGGATCAAGGGGCAATACCCCAACCTCGCTCGCCATGATGACCCGATCATCGCTAGTCACGTAATAACGACTGGGACGCAGGCCGTTTCGATCCAGGACCGCACCAATGTAGCGGCCGTCGGTAAAGGCAATAGAGGCCGGGCCATCCCAAGGCTCCATCAAGGCCGAGTGATACTCATAGAAGGCACGTTTGGCTTCATCCATGGTGTCGTGCTTCTGCCAAGCCTCCGGCACCATCATCATGATGGCCTCCTGCAGCGTGCGCCCAGTCATCAGTAAAAACTCCAGGGCGTTGTCAAAATTACCCGAGTCTGAGCAATCCGGCTCGATAACCGGAAAGATCGAGGCAAGGTCATCTCCGAAAAGCGAACTCTTCATCACGCCTTCACGGGCACGCATCCAGTTGATGTTGCCGCGCAGGGTATTGATCTCACCGTTATGGGCCATGAACCGCCCCGGCTGGGCACGATCCCAACTGGGAAAGGTATTGGTGGAAAACCGGGAATGCACCATGGCCAGGTGGCTGGTGTAGTCAGGATCACGCAGGTCAGGAAAATATTCCATCAACTGCAAGGTGCGCAGCATGCCTTTATAGATCATTACTTTGCTGGACAGCGAGCAGATGTAAAACATCTTGCGCTGGCGAAGAGTTGTGTTGCCCCGTAACAGACGGCTGGCCTGCTTGCGGATCAGATAAAGTTGCCGCTCGAAGTTGTCATTGTCGAGTGCAGCAGCAGCAGCCACCAGCAACTGCTCGATGCGCGGCTGGCAGGCTCGAGCGGTCGCACCAAGATCCGCCCGCTCGGGCTCGACCGGGACCGGCCGCCAACCGACCAGGTGCTGGCCACACTCGGCAACCAGTCGCTCAACCTCCCGCTTGCACTGGTCGCGTTCGGTTTTGTCTTGCGGGAAAAACACCACGCCGGCGCCAAAACGGCCGATCTCTGGCAAGGTAGTACTTAATTCATCGCGGGTAACCCGAGCCAGAAACTCGTGCGGCAGCGCAGTCAGGATACCAGCACCATCGCCACTGTTGGGCTCGGCCCCGACGGCGCCGCGATGATCCATATTCTGGAGCACCGTATAGGCGTCGTCGATGATACCGCGGCTGCGCTGACCGCGAATATGTGCAACAAAACCGACCCCACAACTGTCGTGTTCAAAGACAGGGTCATAGAGACCATAGCGTTGTGGCTGTGCTTGTGGTTGTGGTCGACTCATTTACTTGACTATTTCCGGGTTCGAGGATACGGGCATTCGCAGCGCGCCCCAGTGCACAGAACTGGTTCGCGCGCGGATCAGGCTCAGAGCCTGATAATCTTCCCGGGGGGTCAGCCGACCAACAACACTGCGGGTGGCAGGGGCCGCCATACGCCAACGCGCACCCGACGGCCGAACGAGTATAGCGAGAGCGCCATGGGGGTTCAAATTGGTACGGGTTACGGTTACAAAAGCCCGGCTAAAAAGAAAATTGTTGTGCCCGATCCTGGTGCAAGATCCAGCACTCATCGCTAAAGCCCGAGCCAGCCCAGTTCTTTCCCGGCGCCAACAATAACCGAACACTCACACTACAGCGGTCAGACCGGCGCTTGGTAATACAATACGAACTCTTTAGCGTGACGCTGACAGGACGAAATCAAGTACTACCGGCGAGCACCTCGTGCAGCAAAGTGTCGGGATAATCGGATACCAGTCGAGCCTGGCCGATTTCCTCGAGCAACACCAACCGCACCCGCCCAGCCGTGACTTTCTTGTCCACTGCCATGTGTTCGAGGCAATTCGCCACTGTCAGCGCCGCCGGCGGATCAACCGGCAAGCCGGCAGCCGTCAACAGGTCGCGGATGCGCTGAACGTCTACTGCATCCAGCCACCCCAGCCGCTGGGACATCGTGGCAGCCATCACCATGCCGGTCGCTACCGCCTCACCGTGCAGCCAAACACCGTAACCCAACGCTGCCTCGATAGCGTGGCCGAAGGTATGGCCCAGGTTCAACAGTGCGCGCTCGCCGACCTCTTTTT
>JASLLH010000055.1:0-12950 GCA_030747115.1 Arenicellales bacterium | reverse complement strand
ACAGTACCCGGATCAGCCAAATCTCAAATAGAGCCTAGAGGTGACTTTTCAAGAACCGGGTCACATCCTTCCAGTATTTGGACCGCACCTCAAAGAACAGTGTATGGCCGTCGCTCCGAAAGGGTGGATAGACGATAAGTTCAACATCCCGGCCAGCGTGTTTCAGCGCATCGGCAACGCGCCGGGTAAATTCCAGGGTATTCCTGCCCTTGGTGTAGCGGGAACCGGTATCGTTCTTTGATACCAGCAACAGTACCGGAGCCGCGATGTTTCCGGCATCTGCAAAGTTCAGCTGGCGGTTTACAGCTACACCCATTATCACCAACACCGCCAGATCATTGCGCCGAGCTGCTTGCTGCCAGGCCAGCAACCCACCGCGCGAGAAACCAATCACGCCAATTCGGCCAGAATCGACTTCGTCTCGTTGCTTGATGTAGTCGACGGCTACCTCGGCATCCTCCAGGTGGCCTTGCAAAGGTTTGCTCGATCGGCGGATCAAAGACAAGCCGATGAATCCGGCTTTGGCCAAAGCACGGCAAGTGTCCTCGGGCGATCCACCAATGGCATTACCCCCACCACCATGATGGTAGACCACGGCAGGGAAAGGACCGGAGCCACCAGGTCGACACAGCGTACCCTTTAATTTATGACCGCCGGAATCAAGCGTGACCTTGTCGGCGATACTGGGTCCAGGCCACCCGCCGAGCGTGAAAATCAACAGCAGCAGCAGACTTTTCAGGGAGTCGAAATGAATGCTCATCCAGTTGCCCTCCGCGAGCAGGTGCAAGGAGTTTTTGCCTGATATCTACATCATACATCTGCGCCAGGCTGGTTGTGCCATACCTCTGGACCAACACCGACCCCACGCGCCCACCCAGATGCCGCAATCACTCAGTCAGTTGAATCCCGACCATTCCTTAAGGGCTGGCACCACGAAGGACAAGGGTGGCCGCTGCTTGATCACCGTCCGGGCGAAAAGCGTAGTGCCGGCAGCCACGTCGAATTCCGTACCGCCACCGGCCCAGACATAACCGCTTGGATGATCCAGATCGGACTGCAACTGGGCAATGACTTCTACCCTGCTACCAGCACCCAGCAACCCGGCGGTAATAGCCTCGCTGCCCACCGTCAACGCCGCCGCGGTCGGGCTGATGGGCAATTGCGATGCCGACTCGACTCGGGCTAACAGTTTCCGGTAAGTCAGTGACGGTCCGGTAACCGGCTGCATCCCACCCTCCCCGGTTACGCTCACGGCACCGGCCACAGTGGGTGACAGTTCCATCAGCATGCCCGGCTCAATCTTCTTACCCGCACCGATGGGGAAATAAGCGACGACCTCGAAGCGGTCTGATTTATTGCGGGTGTCGAGGGTGCCCATTCGGCTGCCTGGGCCAACGACCGATCCAGCAGCCACCATTAATTCGAGCATCTGCCCTGCCAGCGGGCTGCGAATTTCACGGTTCTCTTGTAGAGTCTGCTTGCGGCCGATAATACGGCGCTGTAAGCGAGTGCGCTCCAGTCGATCCTGGTGCTCTGAGTCCGCCACATCACGATCAAGGCGGGCGGCATCGGCAAGCGCCTCCAAAAGATCCTGGCGCAACGCAGCAGCCGCCTGTTCTCGGTCGCGGGTCTCTTTCAGCGCTTTAAGGTTATTTTCTGCGGCAGTCAGGCGAGCCCGGTTCAATTCCAACCTCCGGACGTCGACCCTGGCCAGTACCACCCTTTGATCAGTGACTGCCTCCCTGGCGGCGAACAACTGTTCCTCAGTAATCAGTTCCTTATCCCGCAACCGCTGTGCCCGCTCCAGCCTTTGTACCAACTCTGCCGCCTGGCGGGTTTCAAGCGCCTTGAGCTGTAGCAGTTCCCGCTCCCGCTCCTGAAAGTAATCATTCTCCTGCTCGATCGCTGCAGCAGTCAGCTGCTGAAACTCGATCAGTTCCTGCTCCATGACCGCAATCCGGTCAGTAATAGCACTGGTCTTGTTGGTTATGGTATTACGCTCCAGCAAGGCAGTCTCTTTGAAGAGCGCACGGGCAGCCTGCTGGGATGCCTTTAACTCGGCAAGTTCCTGTTGCAGTGCCTCGATTTCCTTTTCCAGCAGCGGCTGGCCGACAACGGCCACTGGCTGATTCTGCTCTACCCGGTCGCCCGGCTTCACCAGCCAGCGCTCAACCCGGCCAGCCGCGCTGGACTCTAGCGGCAGGACGGCATGACGGACGACGATAACCGCCTGACCAGTGACGGTGATGGGTAACCTGCCCAGAACAAGATAGAGGAGCGCAGCGATAAGCACGGCGCCCAGTACAGCGACGGCCAGCGTTCCCCGTACTCGCACGACCGGCAGCAAGTCGCCAACGGCTTCCGGCGTGGTAGGCAACAGTAGTTTGTCAGCGGTATTGCTCACGAGGTTGCCTCGGGGTTTGCTGCCATCGACCAGATTGATATTTCAGCTGTCATGCCAGTTGCCGGCTAATAATGTCCCGAAAAACGCCAACTTCGGCGCTCAGATGGTTGAACGATCCCTGTTGTACGATCCTGCCACCATCCAGCACGTACAGCCGGTCGGCGTTGCGAATGGTACTCAGGCGATGGGCGATCACCAGGCGGGCCACACGACGTCGATCCAGCGCCTTGGTCACCACCGCCTGGGTACGATTGTCGAGGGCACTGGTCGCCTCATCGAAAAACACCATCTTCGGCCGACCCACCAACGCCCGGGCAATCAGCAGTCGTTGACGCTGGCCACCAGAAAGATTGACTCCGCCTTCCGCGACCACGGTGTGAATTCCCATCGGCATTTCTTCCAAGTCGTCGGCGAGGCCTGCGTCTGCCGCAGCTTCCCATGCTTCTGCATGCGACACCTGTCGATGGTTGGCAATGTTCTCGAACATGCTGCCCGAAGTCAGGCGGCCATTTTGCAGAACAGTTCCGATTTGGCGACGCACCGCGTTGACATCTAATCCCACCAGGTCCTTGCCGTCATACAATACGCGGCCCGACTCGGCGTGCTCGAACCCCAGTAACAAACGCAACAGGGTCGACTTGCCCGATCCAGAAGGACCAACAATGGCAACGAGCTCACCGGGCTCGATCTCGAGGTTGATATCGTCGAGTATGACCGGGCCATCTTCCCGATAGCGGAAGGTCACACCATCAAGGGCGATACGCCCGCTCAAGCGCCCGGGATCGACCGCGTCCTGCCCGACCTCAAGCTCGCCTTCCAGGATCGGCTTAACCCGCTTGGCCTTGACCAGCGTATCGATGATGCTGACGATGGTGCTGCTGATCGCCGACCAGCCCGACAGGTAAAGACCAAACGCCGCGCTGAAAGCGATGAAGGTGCCCATGGTGATGGCACCGCTGGCGCCGGTGGCACCGCCGATCAGAAGATTCGTTGCTTTCCAGAACAACAAGCCAGTAGCGACCGGCGAAAGCGCGAGATGAAACAGCGCCACAGCATCCGAGAGCCGGTCTATGGTCAGTTCCAGCTTCAATTGCGGCGTATAGCGGGATGCCCAGTGACAAAACGCCCGGTACTCACTGCCGGTCAGGCGCAGTTTCGAAACGCTGCCGATCAGTTCGATCACCATGCCGTGAAAAGCACCGGCCATTTCGATGAGCCGGTAGGACAGGCGCTGGATAACGTAACTGCTGCCGATGGTCACAGCCATGACCAAGGCTCCTATCCAGAAGGCGATCATGGCGAGCTCCGGACTGTAGTGCCACAGCAGGCCGAAGTTAAGCAGCGCCAACAGGCCGGATACCAACGGCCGCAGGGTCGCGGCCCCCAGTTCGCGGTTGATATCACTGACTGCATCCACTCTAGTCTGCAAATCACCGCTGGAAAAAGACCGGAAAAAAGCCGGCCTTAACTGCAGCACCCGGTCCCAGGTGGCTGCCTGGCAGACGATCTCCCGGCGCATCCCGAGCCTGATTGAGGTCAGCGCCTGTACCAGGGTGAACACCGTTCCTGCAACAGCCGCCACCAGCAACAGCAGAGCGATCTCGTAGAGCATTCTCCGGTCTGCCTCCGGAATGGCTGTATCGAACAACACGCCGAGAGTCCATGGAACCAGCATGCCCAGTAACGTCGCTGCAGTTCCTGCCAGGATGATGAGTGCGGCGTCCCGGAGCTGGCCCCGCGCGGTAAAAAACATCAGCCCGAAAATGTTCCTGACCTTCTGCGGCAAAGGCCGGTAAATCATGTAGGCGCCCGGGCATAACCGTTCTCTGACATCGCTATCGAGGTGGGCCCGGGTACCGTCGGGATAGACCACCTCGTAACTGTTACGGCCCGGGAACAGCGCCACCGGTACTCGTTCCTCGGCCCCCAGGAAACCCAAAAGCGGGCCCGCATCCCACTTTTCCCAGTCCGGCGTCAACGCGACCTCCCGCCAACGCAAGTGCGATGCCCGAGCAATGGCATCCAATGCATGCTGTGCCCGCTCCGGATCCTCGGAGGGCGCGGGTGGGCAGATCGCCACTCCGATGTGCTTGCCGATCATGCCAAGTACCGTCAGCAGGTCCGATTCGCGTACCTCGAAGTCCTCCTGCGGATTGAGCACCCCCGCGAGACCTGACAAGGCCGCTGCGGTCTGTTCCCGCTCCAACGCTCGTGCCTTGGCCCGCCGCTCCAGTTCCGATTGCTCTTCCTGCGCCTGTTGGTTCGCCAAGCAGCGGTTAAAAAAGCCCTGCAAACCCTCAATTGCCCGCGTCAGAGTCCCCGCCTCTGGCAACAGCGCGGACAACGCTGCCACTTCGATCCGGGCCGCTTCTGCCCCCGCGCGCAGAGCCAACTGGGTCGGCCAGAGAACCCAGCCATGATCCGGCCGGAACGGATCACCCAGGCCGCCCAGGCCAACCTGCCCCTCCAGCACCCTGAAGCAATGACCTGCGCCCGGGACACCGGCCACAGCCTCGGCCGGGGGCAACTCCACCACACCCGGTATTGCCTGACCCACCACCGGGCCCGCCGTGGTATCGAAGGCCAGGTGCTGGCCCACCTGATCCGCCCACCCCGCCACCAGTTCCAGTGCCTCGTCCGATGCCGACCGGGCCAAGACCTCAACCTGCGTCTCGAGCACCTCGACCTGGGCGGCAGCCACCGCCAGCAGCCCGCAATCGCCAGTGGCTGGTTCGGGGGGATATCCGAGCAACGCGCGACCGGCCGTCAAGCGAAACAAGTGCCGCCGATGGCCAGCGGGATCTCCGTTTTCGAAGCGAGTGCTGAACACCTCAAGTGTGCCCCGGATGACTACCCAGATTGACCCAGAAACATCTGCGACAATCGGCTGGTTGCGGCGCAGGGTATGCGACCGACCCTCAATAGCGAATAGTGGTGAGCGATCTTCCATCAGGCAGCCTTTGTCACCCCTTCGTCGGCCTGCAGCAATCCAGCGTAGTGCCCCTGCTTTTCCCACAACTCGTCATGGCTACCACGCTCGGCAATGCGGCCACCGTCCAAAACGATGATCTCATCACTATCACGAATGGTACTGAGGCGATGCGCCACGATGATCGTGGTGCACCCACGGGCCCGTAACCGCTCGGCTATCAGGTGTTCGGTTTCCGCGTCCAGCGCACTGGTTGCCTCGTCCAGTACCAAGACACTGGGATTGCGCACCAGCGCACGGGCGATCTCCAAGCGCTGGCGCTGCCCGCCAGACAGGTTGGCGCCGCCCTCGATCAGGTGCCCATCCAGGCCACCCGGCAACGCCATAACCGTATCCAGAATTTCCGCATCGACGCAGGCCCGAACCAGTGTGTCCTCTGGCAACGTTGAGTCCCACAGCGTCAGGTTCTCGCGAACAGTACCCTCGAACAGAAAGATCTCCTGGCTCACCACGGCGAGCGACCCCACCATGATCGATCTCGGGATTTCGTTTCGACAGGTTCCATCAAAAAGCACGCGACCCGACCAGGGCTGATACAGCCCACACACAAGATGAGCCAGAGTGGTCTTGCCGGAACCGCTGCCCCCGACCAGAGCTAGCGTGTTACCGGCGCCGACCTGAACGGAAATACCGTCGAACAACGGTGGCTCGAGTGGGCTGTACCCGAAGTTGACGTTGTCGAGGGTGACCGCGCCTTTGAGCACAAGTGGCCAACGGTCCTGCGCTTCCTCAGGCTCCTGCTCGAAGCCGCTCGGCGCCTCTACATCCAGTGAAGCGTCCAGCACATCATCCAACCGCCGCAGATCACCCTCAAGCTCCTGAATCTCGGCGCCGAGGCTGACCAGGGCGCCTACCGGCGCCTGGAAACTGGCCATCAGGGCGGTAAACGCAATCAACGTTCCGATCGACATCTGGCCGTCCATAACGGCCAGACCACCGAGCAGGTAAATGATCATAGTGTTCAGTGAATTCAGCAGCAGTGGCAACATGCCCAGCGCCTGGGTAGAAAGTTGCAGGTCCTGCCTGCTGTTGACATACTTGGTGTAACGGCCTGACCAGCGGTGGAAGAAACTGTTTTCTTGGCCGGCCGCCTTGATGGTTTCCATGGACTGCAGCGCCGCGATCGAATCGCCACTGACCTTACCGAAGTCCTGCATCAGTCTCAGATTGGCATCCACTCTCTTGGTTCTCAACAAACGCAGGGCGAGAAAGCTGATGCCAGCGAAGGCCACGCCGATCAGGGTCAGTATCCAGTTGTAGTACAGCAGCAACATGAGATAGAGAACCATCATCACTATGCTGAGCACTGTGTCGGCAATGCGTCCCGACAAGGTCTCGGCGAGGCCGTCGTTGAGTCCCTGCCGAGACGCGATCTCGCCCGTATAGCGCTGGGCATAGAAACCTGCCGGCAGCCTGAGCAAATGCCAGAAAAACTGGCTGGCCATCGATATGGCGAGGTGCATCCGCAACCGACGTAGAAAAACAAACTTGGTCGCCTCGGCCAGCAATTTGAAAAGGACGGTGCCACCAAGCGCCAGGACCAGGGGCAACAACCAGTCTATGCGCTGCTCACCGAGAACCTGGTCCAGGAACACCTGAGTGAACGCTGGCAACACCAGGCCGGGAATGGTCAGCAGCAACCCGGCAGCAAGCAAGTGAGGAATGGCCGTACCCGACCGCTCGATGCGCTTCTTCACGGCCCGCAGCAAGCTTGGCCGGCGGCCACCCTTGCTGAAGTTATCCGTGGGCTCGAAAACCAGGACTACGCCGGTGTAACCCTCGTCGAACTCGGTGAAAGTCACCTTGCGATGTCCATGTGCCGGGTCGTTGAGGTAGACGATGTCCTTGGCCCGATCCAGCCCCTCGACGACCAGGAAATGGTTGAACTCCCAGAACACAACGAAAGGGCAGGATAAATCGGGAATATCTTCCAGGGTTACCTTGAGCCCTTTTGCCTTGAGGCCGTAACCGCGGGCCGCCTTGACGATGTTTGAAGCCTTAACGCCGTCTCTGGATACGCCACACGCCGCTCGTAGCTCAGTCAGCGGAACAACCTTGCCAAGATACTCCAGGATGATCCCTAGACTGGCGGCGCCACACTCGGTAATTTCGAGCTGGAGCAATAGCGGCGTCTTTACACGGCTCATGCCAGTCCTTAGCCCCCCGCCGGGCGGTCCACGCCCAGGCCGTAACGAGCAATGAAGCGGGCCAACGGCTGCTGGCGCCGGTAGGTTACCCAGACGGTCGCCGTGGTGCCGGGCTGGAGTACCGCATCGGGTCCGCGCTCCGATGTCCACTGGTAGCCACTGGTGCCAACATCGCTGCGAGCCAGCACAATTCGAGCCTCGATGATATGACCCTCACCCGTCAACTCCTGAGCCATCTGCTGGTTGCCGATACTGTTTGCCACCGCTGTAGGTGACACGGGAAATGACGCCACCGAGGCCACGTGTCCGATGATGCTGCCGTAGCGTTCCTTGGGAAATGGCGCTGGTGATATCCGTACCCGCATGCCAGGGCGAAGCCTGCGGCCGGCGGCATCGGAAAAATAACCGAGGGCTGCCAGTTCTTCAGTGCCCGAAGATACATCCAGTTGGGCTATCTGCGCGCCAATCTCCACCCGACTGCCAGGGACAGCGGCAATCTCCAGGATCTTGCCACCCTGCTTGGCCCGGATCACCCGGTCCTGCTCCAGCTGTCTCTCGTAACCGGCAAGCTCTCGGGTGATTTGCTGCAGGGTATTCCTGTCCCCGAGCTCCGCCTCGCGGTCATCTTTACGCAACCGTGCGCTGCGGTTGTCGAGCTCCCGCAGTCGCAACTCAAGTTGGGCCAGTTCGTGATGCCGCGCCGACAGGGCGTTGCTTGCATCCAGATTACTCTTTGCCGCTTCCGTATCCTGAACTCCGAGCTGGCGAATCCGGACATCGATATCGCGCAGTTTGATCTCCCCTTCGTCCGCCCGGCGCCGGGCATCCTCCAGGGTGTTCTTTGAAACCAGGCCTTTCTCTTCCAGTTGCGCAAAACTGCCGTGTCTCTTGCCCAACGCCTCATTGAGTACCACCCGTGCCCGCCGGGCATCGTGGAGATTGTCTCTTTGCACATCCAGCAACTGCCGGCTCTGCACAGCCATCTCTTCAAGGAATGCCTCCGCCTCGCCGGTGTAGCGCTGCAGGTATTCAATCGTGCCGAGAATCACAGCCCGCTCACTCTCGATTGCCTGCAATAACAGCTCCAAGTGCCGACGCCGCAGAGCCTGCATGTCTCGGCTGCGGGCCTCCCACTCCTGGCGTGCAGCCTGTCCATCGGAGAGTTTCCTGCGAATCTCTGGCTGGTCGAGGACAGCCACGGGTGCCCCCGCCGCTACAACCTCGCCGACCTGCGCCAGCCACTTGACCAGGCGTCCCGCGCTCGGGCTCTGCAACGTGCGCACGGCACCCGGTGTGACGAGTACCGCCCGGCCCTGGCCGTTCTCGGGCACACTGCCGAATAGGCTCCACAACAACGCGGCCACGGACAGAAAGGCCAAGGTCAGGAGTGCGACCGACTCCTTGCGGCGTACGACCCTGAGCGGCTCATTGAGTTGCTCGGGTGAGCGCAACCTCTCTAATGCCGTTTTGCGAAACAGTTCCATAGGGCCAGCGCAACAATACCGTACTAGGTCAATCGAGCAGCCGTCGCCGAATCCGTTCGAACTGGCGGGCCGAGAGATCCAGCTGGTCGAGCAACTCCGGCGACAATTCCCGGGAATCCTCTTCACTGCTCAGGCCCTGCTGATTTCCGTACGCGAACTGACTCACCGAATCCCGTAATCGGTCGGCTAACAGCAGGCCGAGTCCGCGGTAGAAGCGGCTAGAGAAAGCGGTGTCGGTACGGAGGCGGCCGTCGATCCGTGACTTGGGCACCACCATGACCACGGAATCTTCCTGCGCCGTGACCGTCGCATTGGGTGGGCGTGAATCCAGGAACGATAACTCACCGATGATCTCGCCGTCTCCGATCCGGGCGATCTCCTCCATTTCGCGGACAGAAACTACAAAATGCCCCTGCAATACAAAGAAAATATTTTCGACCGGCTCACCCTCGCGGATCAGCACTCCTCCTTCAGGCACATGATCTCGCTGACCAACTTCGATCAGCCAGTCCATGTCCTGGTCGGTAAATTCGCCCAGCATATACAGCACTTTCTTCATTACTCTTACCTCGACGCTGTCCGGGGCGGGTCGCCCGTACCCCCCGTAACTCAACAACGCCACGGAACAAAGCCTAGTTGGATAAATAAGAATAGCAAACAACCGTGGAGAACGTACAACCACTGGCAGTCGGTATGGCCCGCCTGTGGGCAGGTAGCCTCATCCACGGACCGCACTGGGTAAATCTGCTACAGTTAAACTGCTATAGCTGCCTCAGTAATCGGTTCCCGGTTAACGCATTTCTTTAAAGCGCCATGACGACGCCCGATTTAACCGGAAACACACCCGCAGGACGGGCCAGCGTCTGTTGCACCCGACGAGATTTCTCTTGAATAACTTTTTTCCCAGGAGCAAAAAGCCCAATAACCAGGTGCTGAGGTTGAGTCGACTGGCAACGCTGGTACCGGCTGTTCTTCTGTTGGGAGCTCTTCTGGTGAGGATCATCGAGCCGCCGCTGGTGGCTCAACTCCGCCTGGCCGTATTTGACCAGTACCAGGTTATAAAACCCAGGGAGCAGACGGCTTTACCGGTACGGTTGCTGGATATCGACGAGGAGAGCCTGCGGAGGCTGGGGCAATGGCCCTGGCCCCGCGATCAATTGGCACGACTGGTCGATCTGGCAACCAAGGCTGGCGCCGCCGCACTGGTGCTTGACATTCTGTTGTCTGAACCCGATCGACTCTCGCCCCCCGAGATCGCCAGGCTGCTACCCGGACGGTCTGAGTATGACGCTGCCCGGGCGACCCTCTCCGGCCAACCGAGTCACGACGATGTGCTGGCGATGGCACTGGCTCGCTCAAATAGCGTGCTTGGTTTTGCGTTGACACAGGAAGGCCGTGGCAACGCCCCTCAACTGAAGGCAGGTCTAGTGCAGGCAGGCGATCCACCGAATCCATTTCTACTGCCCTACGCCGGAAACATAGCAGCGCTACCGGCGCTGACTGCAAACGCTGCTGGTTACGGTGCACTCAGCCTGGTACCCGACAGCGACGGCGTGGTGCGCCGTGCACCGCTCTTTGTCACGGTCGGGAACAAGGTGTTCCCATCCATTGACGCTGAAGCGTTGCGCCTTGCCCAGGGAGCATCAACCTATATCATCAAATCAACCAATGCCAGCGGCGAGGTTGCTTTTGGAACCGGGGGCGGGATTGTGGGCGTGCGCATTGGCGCACTGGATGTGCCTACCGATCGTGCAGGCAGGGTGTGGATTCGTTACGCCAGAGAACTCACGCAAGCCGTGGCTGCATGGCAACTACTGGCCGGCGTAGCAGACCCGCAAGCCCTGGCCGGCCAGATCGTATTGCTGGGCTCGACTGGTGCCGGCCTCTCCCGATATCAACCCACGCCGAGAGCGGGTACGGCCTCAGCGTTGGCGATACGCGGACAAATCCTGGAAACACTCGTCAGCCAGGATTTTCTATACCAGCCGGACTGGGCCAATGGCGCAGAGATTATTCTGTCTTTCACCCTGGGACTGCTACTCATCTGGTTGTTGCCACGCTGGGGCGCATTATGGTGCGCCCTCATCGCGCTGGCCGCCATAGTGACAGTCGTAGGAGGCTCATGGACGCTGTTCTCACGCTACAACGCGCTGGTTGACCCGCTTTACTTCAGCCTGGTCATCGTGCTGGTGTATCTCACTCAGTCACTACGAATCTATCTTGGCAGTGAGAGAGAAAGGCGCGAGGTGCGTGGCGCCTTCAGCCGCTACCTTTCTCCCGCGCTGGTCGAACAACTCGCCAATGAACCTGAACGGTTACACCTAGGTGGAGAGACCCGGAAACTGACTATTCTCTTTTGTGATATCCGCGAGTTCACTTCGATCTCGGAGCGCTATGGACCAGAGGAATTAACCCGCCTGATCAACCGTTTCCTGACACCCCTGACTCAGGCGATTCTCGACCAACAGGGAACCATCGACAAGTACATGGGCGATTGCATCATGGCATTTTGGAACGCACCGGTAGACGTTCCAGATCATGCCACACAGGCCTGTCGGGCGGCCCTCGCCATGCTGAAAGCGCTGGATCACCTTAACGACGAACTTGCCAACGAGGCGGCATCTGCGGGGCGTTCGCCTGACAACCTGAAAATCGGTATCGGCATGAATACCGGCGCAGCATTGGTGGGCAACCTCGGGTCTGAGCAGCGGTTCGACTATTCGATCCTTGGCGACAGCGTGAACCTCGCCTCACGCCTTGAGGGTCAATCTAAAACCTATGGTGTGAGCGTGCTGATCAGCGAGGAAACATTCACGATGGCACCGAAGATGGCTGCGCTGGAATTAGATTTGGTGCAGGTAGCCGGTAAGGCCGAACCTGTGCGTATTTTCACGTTACTCGGTGACGAAACTCTTGCCCAGTCGGATGCATTCGAGCGCCTACAGCAAACCCAGAATGACATGCTGTGTGCATACCGGGCGAGGGACTGGACAGCAGCATTGGGCAGGATCGATCAACTGGAGCAATTGGGGGTCGATTTGGTAAAGCGCTACTTCACGATATTCCGCGCGCGCATCACCGAGTTCCAAAAGGCTCCACCGGGGCCGGACTGGGATGGGGTGGAAAGGCGTTTGGTAAAGTAAGCGCTGTCTGGCGGAGCGCTCGCCTGTCAGTTCGCCTTACCGGCAAAAATACCACCGGCCGAGTAACCGCTGCCGGTCACCTGGAACTGCCCGCCCATTTCCGGCGGCACTCCCCCGGCAGTTGCGGCAGTGCCGAAGAAATAACCACCCGCCGCCAAAGCACGATCATGGCTGGTGGCGTTCACCTGGAACAGGGTATTGTTGGATGTAAGGCCGGAACTACCCCGGTAGTTGCGACCGTCGAAGGTGGCGGTAAATGCCTGGACCTGGTACTGGCTCAGCCCAAAGCGGACGCGGGCGTCAAACTGGCCGGATTTTTCAATGATGGATCCCGCTTTAATCACGCCGCCTATAAGGCCGCCGGAATAACTCGCCGTCTTGTTGGCCGCGGCAGCTAGCTCCGCCGAGGTTGCCGCTACCCCGGACAGCCAGTACTGGATACTGGCACTGCCCATGTCTCCGCCTGCCGGCCGGACCAGGGTACGGCGCCATTCCAGGAACCGGCAATCACGGCAGAGGTGCTTGCCGCTGGCAAGCGGCTTGAGCTTGGCCCCTGCATTACTGACAGTAGTGGTGAATTCAAGGCGGTCACCGCTGGCCTGCACCATGCTGGCAACTCCGGTGGCTTTTGCCCACCCGGCCAGGGCCTTTTTCTTGCAATCTCTATCCTTTCTTGGATCGCAGTCTTTCTCGTCCTCTTCATGTTCGCTGTCATCGCTCTCGTCCTCTTCATGTTCGCTGTCATCGCTCTCGTCCTCTTCATGTTCGCTGTCATCGCTCTCG
>JASLLH010000054.1:0-13158 GCA_030747115.1 Arenicellales bacterium | reverse complement strand
CCTCGCAGACCAATACCACCTCGTTGGCGTTCAAGATGGGTCCACCCCCGAATCAGTCGGGTCGACAGATGCTTTAACTGAGCCAATTCCACCTGCATCTTGCCTTCGCTGGTTCTGGCACGAAGTGCAAATATATCGAGAATGAGCCGGGTGCGATCAATGACCCGGCAGCCAACCGCTGACTCAAGGTTTCGTTCCTGTACCGGGCTTATTGCCTGATCGATAATGACCAGGTCTACCTGTTGTTCCTGCACTCGGTGTGCAATCTCACGAGATTTGCCACTGCCGACAAACGTGCTCGGATGGGGTGTGCGACGTGCTGCAGAGACCCGACCCACCACCAGCGCACCGGCCGATAGCGCCAGCCCCTCAAGCTCGGCGAAATCCTCGTCCAGTACGGTACCGCTGTTACCCTGATGGACGAGCAAAACCCGCTCCTGCATCGCACCCGGTACACCGTTACCATGATCGACTATCAAACTGATCTGCTCATCTAGCCCCGATGGCAGCAGTTCCGGCAGCGGCCGCCGGCCGCTGCCCAACAGCAACCTGGATCAGTCCTCGGTGGCGACGTTGCCGCGCTCCTCTGAGCCGTCGTTGACCGGAATCCGCACCGCCCGTGCCGGCACAATGGTCGAGATCGCGTGCTTGTAGATAAGCTGGCTGACACTGTTGCGCAACAGGACAACGAAGGGGTCGAACGACTCTATTTGACCTTGAAGCTTGATGCCGTTTACAAGGTATATGGAAACCGGGATGCGCTCTTTTCTTAAAGTATTCAGGAAAGGATCTTGTAATGCGGTGCCTTTTTGCTGGGTCATGGTTTTGCTCCGGTCTGTGCCGTGCGGCTGTCCCGGACCACCACACAACGGCGGTCGGCTGCCAGAAAACGTTGCTCTGGGGTAAATAATGGGACTGCGATCGGCAGCCGGGTGTTAGCACGCCCGGCGCTTTTCCCCGCCGTATCAGACTTTTTCTATTGTTTTTCAGTAGGTTACTTATTTTTTGTTAAATCAATACAAACATGATCAGCAACTGCTGTCACTAGACAATGTACGGCCAGCGCCGCTGGAATTCAACCGTTCAGGCTTCTTCCCGCATACCGGTAGCTGCCAGATAGCGCAATATCGACCCACTTACTAGGTCAGGATCGGTCGCATCGAACCAAACCTGCCCAGGACTATTCCGCAGCCAGGTCAATTGGCGTTTAGCAAGTTGCCGGGTAGCGGCCAGCGCACTATCGCGCATCTGCCGCTGCTGTATGTCACCGCTGAGATAACGCCACACCTGCCGGTAGCCCACACTTCTCATCGCCGGCAGGGTCTCGGCATTGCCCCACGTCTGTCGGATCGCGGCAACTTCATCCACCAGCCCCGCCGCCAGCATAGCGTCAAAACGCCGTGTTATGCGTTGCTGCAACACCGATCGATTGGGTACCGCCAGAGCCAGTTGTAACACCTCAGCACCTTGTTGTAACAAACCCGGCGCTGAACTAGGCGCCGGTACCCGTTGACCCGTTAACAGGTTAATCTCAAGTGCCCGTTGGATGCGCTGGGAATCATTCGGATCAATTCGCGCCGCGGCATCTGGATCCTTCCTTTGCAGCTGCTCGTGTAACGCCGGCCAGCCAAGTAGCTGAGCCCGTCGAAGAATGCGGCCACGGAGTTTGTGGTCAGCAGTGGGCAACTTGCCCAAACCATTTAACAGGGCCGAAAAATAAAATAGAGTGCCCCCGACCAGCAACGGCACCTGCCGTTGTGTCCAGGCCCGGCGGATGATCGCCATTGCTTCGTTACAGAAGTCAGCGGCCGAGAAAGGTTCGGTAATGGTCCGAATATCGATCAGTCCATGCGGATACTGCGCCAGTAACTCGGCCGACAGCTTGGCCGTGCCAATATCCAGCCCCCGGTATACCTGCCCGGAGTCGACGCTGATGAGGGCCAACGGATAGCGCCGGGCAAGCTGCAGCGCCAGCGCAGTCTTGCCGCTGGCGGTACTACCGGCAAGACAGATAACCCGGCCGGCTGGGCCACTCACAGCCGTGTTTTCCATACCAGTGCCGCGGCCCAGTCCGCCGCCCGCCGCTGCCGAGGCTCACCCCAACGCCTGCCACCACCAACCACGAGGTACACCCCCTTAAGCATCCGGAATCTGGAGCCGTTGGCCAACCTGCAGTACTGTCGAATTGAGGTTATTCACGCGCTGCAGGCGCCCGATTGTCAGCCCGTAGCGAGCTGCAATCAGGGAGAGTGAGTCACCCTTGCGGACGACGTAGGTTCTTTGGCCTGGCGCTGGTCGTGGGCACCTTGGATCACCGTTACAGTACTGCTGCAGCCCTCGGTAGATGGCTCCGGCGACCCGCTCCTGATGCAGTGCCGTACGCAACAGCCTCTCTTCCCCACGGTTGGTGATAAATCCAGTTTCGACCAGCACCGCTGGAATATCGATTGATTTCAACACGACGAAACCCGCTCGCTCCACCCGCTCGCTGTGCACCGAGCCGACCCTCTTTAGTTCGCCCAGAATGCGTGAGGCCAGTTCCATGCTTTCCTTAACTTTCCAATCCAACCCCATATCCAGCATGGCCTTTTGCACGAACGGTTCCTGCTCGCCGATGTCTACCCCCCCAGTGAGGTCAGACGCATTCTCGCGCCGGGCGAGCCATTTACCCATCTCACTGCTGGCGCCTTTTTTGGATAAAATAAAAACAGAAGCGCCACGGGCGTTGCGTCGCCGGGCGGCATCGGCGTGAACCGATACGAACAAGTCGGCTTTACGCTTCATGGCGATACCGATGCGTCCCCGCAGACTCACGTAGTAGTCCCCCTTACGAGTAAGTTCAGCCCGCATTCGGCCATCGCTGTTAATGAGTTTAACCAGGCGTTGCGCGATCGAAAGAACAACTTTTTTTTCCCGCGTACCCTTGCCCCCCATCGCTCCTGGGTCCTCACCGCCGTGGCCGGGGTCGACCACCACGAGATAGTCCACTTCCCGAGTTGCCGGCGCAGCCATAGTGGTCTGGCTTGCCTGCCGGTTTCTCCGGAACAGGTCGATTACCAGCCGATTGCCGTAGGACTCACTCGGCGGCAACAAGAAACTATGGAAACTAACCGGCACAACCAGATCCAGGACTACCCGCTGAATGCCCGCACGGGGCTGGCCGGATCGTATACTTTGCAACAGCGGCCCATTCTTCTCCGAATCCGGGACCGGCACCCTGAGTGCTGCATTTTCTAGGTCAATGACCACACGGTCAGGGCCCTGTAGCTCAAAAACCCGGTATCCGACAACGGCGGATAGATCCAGCACCAGTCGGGTCTTGTCCGGTGCGTGCCACAAACGCATCCCCAGGATATCGCTGCCGGCATTGGCGGTTCCCGCCAAACATAGGCCGAACGCGATCAGCGTGACCGCCGCGACACGTCTCAAGTGTCACCCACCAGGCTTTGCGGCAGCGGCCGCTGCCCCGTGAATGTTATTGCCCGGCCCTTATCGGCGTAACGCAGAGTGACGACCCATGTGGCTTCTGGAAGATGGCCCTGACCCCTGCCGGGCCACTCTATCAGGCAAATACGCCGGCCATCTGCGTGTTCTCTCATCCCCAGCAGTTCCAATTCATGCGGTGCTTGCAGGCGATAAAGGTCATAGTGCACCACCGGGCCGGCAGCCGTAGGATATTCTTCTGCAAGCGTATAGGTGGGGCTGACTACCACTCCGGAGTAGCCCATACCAGCAAGGATGCCGCGCACAAAGACCGTCTTGCCGGCGCCCAGTTCTCCTTCCAGGTAGATCACATCCCCTGGTGCAAGAACCGCAGCAAACGCGCGTCCCAGCGCCCGCAGCGAAGCTTCATCAGGCGCCGCGATGAGATGATTCATTTGCCTGTTCCGGGCAATCTACCAGACAACGCAAGTACGGCATCAGATCACCCGCAATCAGTCCGGCTTGCCCACTGGCCAGCGCCGCGAGGTCGGCCGCCGCCGAGTGCAGCCAGACGCCGGCTATCGCTGCTGTACGCCCAGCAAGACCCTGGGCGGCGAGGCTGCCGATGACGCCAGCAAGGACGTCACCCATCCCTCCGCTGGCCATTCCCGAATTACCCCGATCGCATACAAACGTCATGCCATCATCTGTCTGCACGATGCTGCCAGCACCTTTAAGCACACAAGTACAACCATAGCGTGCGGCAATCTCACTAGCCGCATGTGGCCGGTTGGATTGCACTGCCGCGCTGTTGCAGTCAAGTAGCCGCCCGGCCTCACCCGGGTGTGGCGTGAGAACTGCACCGGTGAGAAGTTGTGGTGCACCCGCCAGCAGGTTCAATGCATCGGCATCGAGTATCAAATCGGTCCGGGCATCGAGAATCGCCGCCAACATGGCGCGCCCCCAGTCATCCTGCCCCAACCCCGGCCCGGCCACCAAAGCGCTCTTGCCGGCCAGCAGCGGTCGCAATGCCGCCGCATCGGTTACGCCGCGCACCATCAGTTCAGGCCGACTGGCCCCGATGGCAGCCACGCTACTTGGCGGACAGGCTACTGAGACCAAGCCGGTCCCACAGCGTAATGCCGCCTCACCAGCCAGCCGTGCCGCGCCCGTCACCCCCGTATTGCCACCGACTACGAGCAAATGACCGGCCATCCCCTTGTGTGCGCTAGGCTGGCGCCGCGGCAGAAAACCCGCCACCAGCGCTGAGCCGATACGCCGCGCAATCGGTTTTTCGTCCTGGTAAATCTCCGCGGGTACCGCCAGAGTATCGAGCACAACCTCACCGCAACAATCCGGCCCACGGCCCGTAAACAACCCCACCTTAAGTGCAATAAAGGTAACCGTAACCGCAGCCTGCACGATAACGCCGGGTGCAGCGCCGCTATCTGCCGACAGGCCAGAGGGTATATCCAATGCCAAGACCGGGCACGGGAGCGCGTTGATCTCATCGATCACCGCCGCCATTAGCCCGGTTGGTGCTCGATCAAGTCCGATCCCGAGCAACCCGTCAACGATGACCTCTGCCCCGACCGGCAGTCCCCCCTGGTACGCGCTGGCTGTGATACCTGCTCTTTGTGCCGCCGCCAGCGCTCCCTTTGCCGTTTCGCTGCGCGCCTCACCAAGCTGCACCACCGTGACACTGTACCCAGCCTGAGCGGCGAGTTCAGCAACCACGTAGCCGTCTCCCCCGTTGTTACCACTGCCGCAAACCACCAGCACTCGCTGGGCTCGTGGCCAACGCTGTTGCAAGACGCTAAACGCGCGTTGCCCGGCTCGACGCATCAGCGCGCCACCGTCCAGGCCGAAATCGCCTGCTCGCTGGTCGATATACCGGGCCTGCTTAGAGGAATAAAGTGATTCTGGCAGCACGCGCATACGGCTATGATAAGGTGATGCGTCAGGACCCGACATTATCGCTACTTGAACCGACTGCGCTCAAGCGACAGATCCGGGACTGGTCAGAGGAACTCGGTTTTACCGGCCTGGGGGTCGCTAATACAGATCTTACCCTGGCCGGACAGCGTCTGGGCAAATGGCTGGACGCAGGCCAACACGGTGATATGTCCTTCATGGTGGCCCACGGCAACAAGCGTACCCACCCGGCGCAACTGCTACTTGGCACGATGGGGATCATCAGCGTCCGCTTGAACTATTTCCCCGGGACCGGGCTCAGCGCCGCAACAGCACTGGCGCTGCCGGATACCGCCTATGTTGCACGCTATGCCCTTGGCCGTGACTATCATCGCCTCATGCGCCGGCGCCTGCAACAACTGGCTGACCGCATTACCACAGTGACGGGCCCGTTCCGCTACCGGGCGTTCGTCGACAGTGCTCCAGTGATGGAGAAGCCGTTGGCCCAGGCGGCTGGGCTTGGCTGGATTGGCAAACATACCAACTTGGTCGACCGTTCCTGCGGGTCGTGGTTTTTCCTTGGCGAGCTCTATACCGACCTGCCGCTGCCGGCCGATTCTCCGGCAGAAAATCACTGCGGTACCTGTACCCGTTGTGCAGCAGCTTGTCCTACCGGGGCGCTGGATTCGGCTTACCAGTTGGATGCAAGACGCTGTATCTCCTACCTGACTATCGAGCATCGTGGGGCCATCCCAGTCCGGTTTCGGTCCGCGCTCGGCAACCGCATATTTGGTTGCGATGACTGTCAACTGGTATGTCCATGGAACCGTTTCGCCCCGACTTGTAGCAACTCTGTGTTTATACCCCGCCATCGGCTTGACAGCGCGACACTGCGGGAACTTTTCTTGTGGACCGAACAGGACTTCCTTGAACGCACCGCCGGCAGTCCGATCCGGCGCATCGGCTACCAGCGTTGGTTACGGAACATCGCGGTTGCGCTAGGCAACGGCTCCGCCATGAGCGCGTCGCTTGCCGCCCTTGTGACAAGGCGCGCCGGCGTCACCGCCATGGTCCGTGAACACATCGACTGGGCACTGGATCGTTTAGGGCAAAGCCCGTAGTTCAGCCCTGCGGCGAATTCGCAATGATGAAATGCTCACGGTAGTATTTGAGCTCTTCGATTGAGTCCAGGATGTCGTCCAGCGCTCGATGGCCGCCGCTCTTGACAAAACCTTCTCTTAGATCAGGCCGCCAGCGCACCGCCAGTTCCTTCAGGCTGCTGACGTCAAGGTTGCGATAGTGCAGATAGCTTTCCAGGCGCGGCATGTGGCGGTACAAAAACCGGCGGTCTTGGCAAATACTGTTGCCGCACAACGGCGACTTTCCTCTGGGCACCAGCGGCCGGAGAAACTCCAGCGTCAGTGACTCCGCTTGCGTCTCATCGATAATCGCATCGCGTACTTTATCGATAAGCCCACTGGCGCCATGTGTGTTGGTGTTCCACTCGTCCATTCCTTCAAGCACAGCGTTGCTCTGATGAATCGCTAGTACCGGGCCCTCGGCCAGCAAGTTCAGGTGACGGTCAGTCACCACCGTCGCTATTTCGATAATGTTGTCGAGGTCCGGATCCAATCCGGTCATCTCCAGGTCAATCCAGATCAGATTGCTGCTATCAGCGGTCGCCATTATCCCTCCTGGTTAAGGTAATCCTTGCTTGCCAGCATCGCCATGCGCTCTGCGCCCTGACGGAAGAACCTGCCGGATGCAAGCAAACAACACGGCCCGCACGACCATGGTTGTAGGTTGCTCAGCACTGTTGCCACGGCAAGCCGTCGAAACGCCAGCCGGCTATGTTGCTGCGCTGATGGGACTCGTCCAAAGAACCCTCAAAGCCGCAATCTACGTGGTAGACCTGCTGGAATCCTTCGGCGATCAGGACTCGGCCAGCTTCAAGTGAACGCCGGCCGCTACGGCAAATCAACAGAACCTGTGGCGGATTTTCCTCTTCGGACCCGAGCAAGCCACCCAGTAACACCTCTCTGACTTGGGTCGCAAAACG
Organism: Arenicellales bacterium; assembly: GCA_030747115.1. Classification (GTDB taxonomy): domain Bacteria; phylum Pseudomonadota; class Gammaproteobacteria; order Arenicellales; family UBA868; genus UBA12578. The sequence continues at coordinate 5,762 of JASLLH010000054.1, read as the reverse complement.
CGGGTTGGGCACCCAGTCTGGTTCATCCAGCCACGGCACGTGAATGGCGCCCACCGGGTGACCAACCATCAGGTGCTCCATGGTCGAACGAATATCGATCAAGTAGGCCTGCGGGTTTTTCGTCAGCATCGTATAGGCCTGTCGTGGCGTCACCGCAGTCGGATCGGTCGAGTCCTGGTGTTTCATCACTGTCACTTTTCTTTGTATAGCCCCCAACGAGGTGTCGACATTATCACCCGCTTCACAGGGTCATCCAGCGCCAACGGGGTGAAGTCAACAGCCAGGACTGCCCCACTGGATCAAGCCACCCTAGCAAAAAGGCCTCCGTAACGGGAGGCCCTGGTAAATCATCGTTCCGGCGCCGGTCAGGCAGCGGCATCATCAACCGCTTTCATGCTCAGGCGGATACGACCCTGCTTGTCCACTTCCAGAACCTTCACTTTGACCAGGTCACCTTCGTTAAGCTTGTCGCTGACATTAGCAACGCGCTCGTTGGAAATCTGTGAAATGTGCACCAGGCCGTCGCGGCCAGGCAGGATATTAACGAAGGCACCAAAATCCATCAGGCGTACGACTTTACCCTCGTAGATGGTCCCCGCCTCTACGTCAGCCGTGATCTGTTCGATCCGGGCGCGGGCCTGCTCTGCCGCCGACAGGTCAGCGCTGGCTATTTTGATGGTGCCATCATCCTCGATGTCGATCGATGCGCCAGTAGCTTCGGAGATCGCCCGGATGGTAACGCCACCTTTACCGATCACGTCACGTATCTTGTCGGTCGGTATTTTCATGGTGGTAATCCGCGGCGCGTATCTTGACATTTCTGCTCGCGGCACACTGATCGCGCGGTTCATCTCGTCGAGTATGTGCAGCCGGCCTCTCTGTGCCTGGGCCAAGGCTTGCTCCATAATTTCGCGGGTAATACCCTCAATCTTGATATCCATTTGCAGCGCGGTGACGCCTGCCCGACTGCCAGCCACCTTGAAATCCATATCGCCCAGATGATCCTCATCGCCGAGGATATCGGTCAAAACGGCAAAGCGCTCGCCTTCCTTGATTAGCCCCATGGCCACACCTGCGATTGGAGTTTTAATCTTGACACCTGCATCCATCAGCGACAGGCTCGCGCCGCAAACCGTTGCCATGGAACTCGAGCCATTGGATTCGGTGATCTCCGACACCACTCGGATCACGTAAGGAAAATCTTCTGGATCAGGCAAAGTCGCTAGAATGGCTCGCTTGGCAAGTCGGCCATGGCCGATCTCGCGGCGTTTAGGAGACCCAACCCGGCCCGTTTCGCCAACACAGAAAGGTGGAAAATTATAGTGCAACAGAAATGAATCGCGGTACTCTCCTTCCAGAGCGTCAATAATCTGTGAATCGCGGTCAGTGCCGAGCGTGGTAACCACCAACGCCTGAGTCTCGCCCCGTGTGAACAAGGCCGAACCATGGGTCCGAGGAAGCAAGCCGGTTTCAATAGTGATTGGCCGAACGGTTTCCCGATCGCGGCCATCTATGCGCGGCTGTTCATCGAGAATACGTTTGCGCACAGTCGCCTTCTCCAAATCCTTGATACCGGCCTTAACGGCGCTAACGTTATCTTCACTGGTATTTTCGCCCGCAAGCGCCCCGACCACCCGTTCTTTGATCTCGCTGACGGACTCTTGCCGGGCAACCTTGTCGGCGATCTGGTAGGCCTGCTCGATATCGGCTCGGGCCAGTTCCTCGATCTGCAGTGTCAGCGCCTCATCTTTTTCTGGTACCTGCCAATCCCAGCGCTCAACGTCGACTTCCTCAGTTAATGCTCGGATCGCGCGGATCGCTGCCTGCATCTGTTGGTGCCCGTACATTACCGCTGCCAGCATTTGTTCCTCGGTTAATTCCTTAGCCTCGGACTCGACCATGAGAACAGCGCTTTCGGTGCCGGCCACCACCAGGTTGAGAGCGGAATCCGCCAGTTGCGTGGCCGACGGGTTGAGGGCGTACTCGCCATTAATGAAACCGACCCGGGCGGCGCCAACCGGCCCGTTGAACGGCACCCCGGATATTGACAGAGCAGCGGATGCTCCAACCATCGCAACAATATCCGGATCCACCTCTGGGTCAACCGACAACACGGTGATGATCACCTGAACTTCGTTTCGGAATCCTTCCGGGAACAACGGTCGTATCGGCCGGTCAATCAGGCGACAGGTCAGGATAGCTTTTTCTGAGGGCCGTCCTTCGCGCTTAAAAAAACCGCCGGGTATACGCCCGGCGGAATAAGTCTTTTCTTCATAATCAACGGTCAGCGGGAGAAAGTCCCGATCGCTGGGCTCCCTGGCGGCCACTACACTAGCAAGCACAACGGTTTCACCCATACTTGCTAAGACAGCACCAGTGGCCTGACGGGCTATGCGTCCTGTTTCCAACCGCATCTCGCTACTGCCGTAATTGAATGTTTGTACAATCTGCTTCACTGAATTCACTCCCTGTTGAGTTATTGTTGCGGTGAATCAGCGCCGCAAGCCGAGCCGCCCGATTAGAGAACGGTAACGCTCAATATCGTTGTCCTTGACATAGTCCAATAACTTGCGCCGGCGGTTAACCATTCGCAGCAATCCCTGGCGAGAATGATGGTCATGGTTGTGGGTCTTGAAATGTTCGGTCAAATCAGCAATACGCGCTGTCAACAATGCAACCTGAACCTCAGGCGACCCAGTGTCACCAGACGCCCTGCCATACTCACCGACGATTTCTGCCTTGTTTCCCACAGATAAAGACATTTGCCTTCCTCATACCTGTATGTGCCCTGATTTGAATGCCTGCGCCCCGACCTCTACTGGCTCACTTGGGCTGTTCGGCGATTTCAGGGTAGTTTATTGTCCCCGGGACTAGGGTCAGTTTGCTGACCCCGGCGGACTCAAAAGACGGCGTATTCTACCCGCACCACCAGGTTTCCTCAACAAACTCATGCGCTTTTTACTGTGTCCACAATCAGGCGGCGTGGTGCGACCTGCATATCGTCGGTGACTTTGCCGATTCCGAGAAATCCGACATCGCGCGCGTACAGGCGCACCAGGCCCGACTCAGGCAAACCATTTGCCCGAACCGGCTGCCCGCGGCACAGGTAAAAAGCGGCCTCCACCGACAAGTCCACTGTTGGCAGGTGACCGAGACTCCGATCCGGGGGTATCAGTACCGCCCGGCGCTGTGCCACGTCGGACATCTGCAGCAAGGCTTGCAGCGTGACCGCCTCGGACACTTTCAGCGTTCCTACCCCAATCCGCCGCAGCGCTACCACGTGCCCCCCCACGCCAAGTCGCTCACCCAGATCGTGGGCCAGGCCCCGCACATAAAACCCGGAAGAACAATCGATGTTAAGTTCCAGGTCGCGGCCTTCAAAAGCAGTCAATTCGAGTTCGTATACTGTGACAGCACGTGGCTGGCGCTCTATTTCTTTGCCCTCGCGGGCAAGCTTGTAGAGCGGCTGCCCGTTGACTTTAATTGCCGAGTACATCGGCGGTGTTTGCAAGATCGGGCCGCGAAACCGATCTAGCGCCATATCGACCTCAGCTGCCGTCAGTCCGACCGGCCGGCTCGCCAAAACCGTACCCTCGGCATCCCCGGTATCGGTCGCTTCACCGAGGCGGATTTTCGCCCAATACTTTTTATCCGCGTCAAGAAAGAAGCCGGACAACTTGGTGGCTGAGCCAAAACACAACGGCAACAAACCGGTGGCAATGGGGTCAAGGCTTCCAGTATGACCCCCCTTACGGGCATTCAGGAGTCGTTTGGCCTCTTGCAAAGCACCGTTGGAGGTAATGCCGGCGGGCTTGTCGAGCAACAACATGCCAGCGATCGCGTCTCCAGATGGTTGCGGCCGCCTACGCCCCATCTTCCTCATCCCGCGGCTGCAGTTCGAGCTCATCGATAATCCTGGACAAGCGCGCACCCCGTGCGATGCTTGCGTCGTATTCAAATGTGAGTTCTGGGGTGCGCCGCAGATTCAGGCTACTACCCAACGCACGACGCAGCTCTGCGGCCTGTTCGTTAAGTTGGCTAACGACAGCATTATGCTCTTTTTGCGCCGCCAGGCAGGTGACAAAGATTCGGGCACGCTGCAGGTCCCGACTCATTAAAACCGCGGTGATCGAAATGATGCCCAAAGCGCGGTCGGTGAGCGCGCGGGCGATAATCGAAGCAAGCTCGCGACGGATCAGTTCGCCCACTCGGCGCGTTCGGTCTACCCCCCGCATGCCAAGACACTCCCCACCCTATTTGCTGTTTAAAGCGTCGAGCGCTGCTCGATAGTCTCGTAAATTTCAATCTGGTCGTTGGCTTTGATGTCATTATAATTCTTAATGCCGATGCCGCATTCAAAACCTGATTTCACTTCGGTAACGTCATCTTTGAACCGACGCAAAGAATCGATCTGCCCATCAAAGATCACTACGTTATCCCTGAGTACTCGCACCGGCAGGTGACGCCGAACCTCTCCTTCAGTTACTCGGCAACCAGCTACTGCGCCTACTTTAGCCACGCGAAAGACCTCACGCACTTCGGCTAACCCAACCGCCTGCTCCCGGATAACCGGCGCCAACAGACCGGTCAGTGCCGCCTTCATCTCGTCGACTACATCGTATATTACGTTGTAGTAGCGCACGTCCACACCCTCGTCCCCCATCAACTTACGTGCGGCAGCATCCGCACGAACGTTAAAGGCAACGATGATCGCATCCGAAGCACTTGCCAAGTTAGCATCTGATTCATTGATTCCACCAACCATCCCATGGACCACGCACACAGTGACTTCCTCAGTGCTGAGTTTTTCCAGCGCTTCAGTTAACGCCTCCACAGATCCCTGCACATCGGCCTTGATAACGAGATTGAGCGATTTGACCTCAGTCTCTCCCATCTTTGCAAACACGCTTTCCAACTTCGCTTTTTGCTGCTTGGCGAGCTTGACATCCTTGAATTTACTCTGCCGGAGCGCGGCTATTTCCCGGGCTCGGCGCTCGTCGGCCACCACGGTGAAATCGTCCCCGGAATCTGGCACACCACCCAGGCCTTGAATCTCGACGGGCACCGACGGTCCCGCTAGCTTCACCGGTCGCCCGGCATCATCGGTCATTGCCCGAACGCGTCCATACTCACGCCCAGCCAATACGATGTGACCTTTACTCAATGTACCCTGGCGCACCAGCACCGTGGCAACCACACCACGGCCCTTGTCCAACCGGGCTTCGATCACCGACCCTATGGCGGGTCCCTGCTCCGGCGCCTTTAAGTCCAGTAGCTCGGCCTGCAGTAATACCGACTCGAGTAACTCCTCTACACCCTCGCCACTCAGAGCCGAGATCTCGGTCATGAGGACATCACCACCCCATCCTTCCGGAATCACCTCATGGTTGGCAAGCTCCTGTCTGACTCGGTCCGGATCTGCATCCTCTTTGTCCATTTTATTGATGGCCACGATGAGTGGTACATCGGCATGACGAGCGTGGCTAATAGCCTCTACAGTTTGTGGTTTGACGCCGTCGTCAGCTGCAACTACGAGAATTACCAGGTCCGTCACCTGAGCACCGCGCGACCGCATCGCACTGAAGGCTTCATGTCCTGGTGTATCGAGAAATGTGACAGTTCCCCGCTCGGTCTTGACCCGGTAAGCGCCAATGTGCTGGGTAATACCACCCGCCTCACCCGCGGTCACCTTGGATTTACGCAAATAATCAAGCAACGAAGTTTTGCCGTGGTCGACATGGCCCATAACTGTTACTACCGGC
>JASLLH010000053.1:0-13431 GCA_030747115.1 Arenicellales bacterium | reverse complement strand
CCCGCATGATCGATACCCTGCTGCAGCCGCAATTGCCTTGGCGTAGCCTGCTGGCGCGACACATGGCGCTGCGCGCCCGAGATGACTTCACTTACGCTCGGCCCGGGCGCCGTGAAGGAGAGGCGATCTTGCCTTCGTTAGGCAATGCCGCGATCGATGTGACGGTCGCCCTCGATACCAGTGGCTCCATATCGAAAGAGGAGATCGACCAGTTCGTGAGCGAGATTGATGCACTCAAAGGGCAAGTACGGGCCCGGGTCAACCTGTTGGCCTGCGACGCCTGCCTGGCACCGGGTTCGCCGTGGGTATTTGAACCGTGGGAGCCGCTGTCTTTACCCGAGACCTTAAGCGGTGGCGGTGGCACGGATTTTTTGCCAGTGTTCGACTGGGCCAAGGGCTGCAACAATGCGCCGGACCTGCTGGTTTATTTCACCGATGGCCAAGGCCGCTTTCCCGGCGAGCCGCCCGCTTTCCCGGTAATCTGGCTGGTCAAGGGCCGGGCGGATGTGCCCTGGGGTGAAAGAATTCAGTTGAACTAAAACCCGGCAGTGCCCAACCGAGGGGACTCAGAAGCCGGCCTGTGTGTACCACCGACGCGCTTTTTCTGCGTTCTGTTCGACTCCCCGGCCCTGTTCGTACATCTGGGCGAGCGCCACCATCGAGCCCTCAAGTCCGAGATCAGCGGCGGCCTGGAAGCAGTGGACGGCCTTGTGGTCGTCACGTTCTACGCAGTCGCCGTCCATGTACATAAAGCCCAGGCCATGCAGGGCCGGGCCGTGCTGTTGTTCGGCTGCGTGTTGCATCCACTGATAGGCCAGTGGTTCGTTGCGCACACTCCCCAGGCCGTTCTGGTAGATGATGGCAAGGCGGTACTGGGCCTTGGCCTCACCAGCTTCAGCCAGCGGCGTAAGCAATTGCAGGGCGCGCGAAAAATGTTTGGCCTCAAAAGCGGCAATACCGCTGGCGAGGTCCATGCTGAAATCATCGCTCATCGGTGCTGGACGAAAAACCCCTGCCCGGGTGTGTTGTTAGCGCATCAAAGCCTAGCAATAATTCAGCTGGCCGACACTATCCAATTGGATATGGAGGCAGATAATCAGCAGGGCTACACTCGGGCGCTGCCAATCGCAATGTGACTCGTAAATGACAACATCCGTGCAAGCTCAGGCTGAAGCCGCGATGCACGCCTGCCTGCAGAAGATTGCAACAGGTCCTGAGTTCAGCAAGGATCTGTCAATAGAAGAGGCTCATGCTGCCATGTCACATATCCTGGCTGGGCGGGCCGATCCGGTGCAGGCTGGGGTCTTTCTAATCGCGCTGCGAATGAAGCGCGAAACCATGGATGAAAATCGCGGCATCCTGGATGCTTTGCTACAAGCTAGCGTCTCCGTGCAGGCAGCGGTGGCGGATGTGGTCCACCTTGCCGATCCTTTCGACGGACAAACCCGGGGGTTACCAGCAGCACCTTTTCTGCCGGCGGTGCTTGCCGCCTGTGGCGTGTCCACGGTCAGCAACGGCACCGAGTCCGTCGGGCCGAAGTTCGGCATTACCCATGCCAAGGTGCTGCGCAGTGCCGGTGTCAAGGTAGATCTCACTCCTGGGCAGGCTGCAGCTCAGTTGGCAGACTCGGCCGTCGGCTGGGCCTATGTCGACCAGCGCCAGTCGTGTCCCGCCTTGCACGACCTCGTTGGCCTGCGCAGTCGCATCGTCAAGCGGCCATGCCTGACCACGCTGGACGTACTGTTACCACCCGTTCGTGGCCGCACACGTACACACCTGATGACTGGCTACGTGCACAAACCGTATCCGCCTATTTACACCATGTTGGCGCGGCGGGCGGGTTTTTCTTCAGCTATGATCGTCCGCGGCGTGGAAGGCGGCATCATCCCGTCGCTCAACCAGCCGGCGAAACTCTTCCATTACCAGGACGACGGCCTCGATCAGGAGTTACGCCTTGAGCCGCTGGCGTTTGGCATCCAGTCCAGTGTTCGAGCGGTGCCGCTGCCACCGAAGGTGGCAGCACCGGTCGGCGGGGAACTAACCGCCGCGATCGATGTCGACAATCTTTCGACGGTGGCGGCCACAGCCGGTCTGGAGGCCCTTGCCGGTGTGCCAGGTTCGATGCGCGAGAGCCTGGTCTATGGCACGGCCGTCTGTCTGTACCATCTTGGCAAGGCGCCAGATCATGCCGCTGGGGCGGCGCTTGCCCGGGATGCGCTGGACAGTGGCGCGGCGACGCGGTGTTTCGAGGCAGCAATAGATTGCCGAATTTAATAGTCGGTGCGTCGGGCGCTGCGTTCTAACTCCCGTTTTCTGTCGATCAGGTTGTCGACGATGGGTGCCAGGATGATTTCCATGGCAAGGCCCATCTTGCCGCCCGGAACGACGATAGTGTTGCGCCGGGAGATGAATGAATCGTGCAACATTGCGAGCAGGTAGGGGAAATCGACGTTGAACTTGGTCGGATCGCGGAAACGGATGACGACGAAACTCTCGTCCGGCGTGGGAATATCGCGCGCCACGAATGGGTTAGAGGTATCGACCGTGGGAACACGCTGGAAATTGATATCGGTGCGGGAGAACTGCGGCGCGATGTAATGTACGTAATCGTACATACGCCGCAGAATAGTCTCAGTTACCGCTTCGGGTTCGTAGCCGCGGCTGGCGGTGTCGCGATGGATTTTCTGAATCCATTCGAGATTGACGATCGGCACTACGCCAACCAGCAGGTTCACGTGCTGGGGTACGTTGATCTTGCCATTTACGACCCCGCCGTGCAGGCCCTCGTACAACAGCAGGTCGGCGCCCTCGGGAGTATTTTCCCAGGGCGTGAAGGTGCCTGGCTTCTGCTTGTAAGGGGCCGCTTCTTCTTCATTGTGCAGGTAGTAGCGGCGTTTACCCATACCCGATTCGCCGTAACTGCGAAACAACTCCTCGAGTTTGTCGAAGTGGTTTCCGTCGGGCCCGAAATGGCTCAGGTGCTTGCCCGCGGCCTGCGCTTCGGTTACTTCCTCGCGCATTTGATAGCGGTCGTACTTATGGAAGCTGTCGCCCTCAATGATGCATGGCTGCACCTGTTCACGGCGAAAGATGTGCTCGAACGCGACCTTGACGCTACTGGTTCCAGCCCCGGAGGAGCCGGTAACCGCGATCACGGGATGGCGGGTGGACATGGTTATTCTCCCGTCCGGCCGGCCGTACGCGGTGCCAGATTCCGGACAACCTTAATTGAATCGGCGCACTATACGGGAGCTGCTGCATCAGATTAAGCAAATTTATTTTATTTTTAAAATAAGTTTATACTTATTTATCGCTTAGGCCCCCGGCTCGGCGATGATCAAGGAGGCAGGATGCACATCACTTTTCGGCAATTGCAGGTGTTCGAGGCGGTTGCCCGACACCTCAGTTATACCCGTGCAGCCGAGGAGCTACACCTGACGCAGCCAGCTGTATCCATGCAGATCAAGCAACTGGAAAGCTCGGTGGGGCTGCCGCTGTTTGAGCAGATCGGCAAGAAGATCTACCTCACTGAGGCCGGTGAAGCCATGTTAGGTCACGCCCGCACTATCAACCAGCACCTGGCTGCGGCCGCTGAAGAGATGAACGATCTGAAAGGAGTGGACTCGGGCCGCCTCAAGGTGGCCATTGCCTCCACCGTCAATTATTTTGCAACACGCTTACTGGCAGAGTTTGCACACTCCCATCCTACCGTTGAGATCAGCCTAGATGTTACTAACCGCGAAACCCTGCTGCGCCGGCTCGATGACAATGTCCCGGATCTGGTCCTGATGGGCAAGCCACCTACGGGCCTGGATCTCGTCGCGGCGCCCTTTATGGACAACCCATTGGTGATGATTGCACCGCCTGATCACCGATTCGCCAACCGCCGCAAAATTCCATTGCCTGAGCTTGCCGGGGAGACTTTTGTGCTGCGTGAGCCTGGTTCGGGTACACGGATCGCCATGGAGCGTTATTTTGCCGAACATGGTTTCGAGCACACAGCGGGTACCGAGCTGACCGGAAATGAGGCTATCAAGCAGAGTGTCGAGGCAGGGCTCGGACTGGCGGTCGTCTCGGTACACACGGTGGAACTCGAACTCGCGGTAAAACGCCTGATCCGATTAGATGTCGAGGGCATGCCGATCATGCGTCGCTGGTACGTTGGACACCGCCGGGGTAAGCGCCTGTCACCAACGGCCCAAGCGTTTCGGCAGTTCGTAATCGAGGCCGGAACCCGGGTATCGGCTGCAGCTGTCTGAGCAGGTCCGGCCCGACGGGGCACCAGCTCCACTTGCTGTCGAAAAAAATCAGAATCCCGCGGTGTTGTTGGCCTTCACTGTCAATTTCACCGCAATCGTCATAAAATTACTTTATCGAAGAGCGCGGGCCTTTGTTTGGGCCAGCGTTTTGCCCCAACCCGGCGGCGGTGCGCCGCCCTCAGGACCCGGTTCATGGCGGACAGGCGACTCCAGGTCTTTACCACCGTCGCACGGCTACTGAGTTTTACCAAGGCAGCCGAAGCGCTGCACATGACTCAGCCCGCCGTGACATTCCAGATCCGGCAGCTGGAAGACTACTTCAATACCCGCCTGTTCGACCGTACCCACAACCGGATCAGCCTCACGGTCGCGGGAGAGTTGGTCAAGTCCTACGCCGACCAGATCATCACCCACTATAACGAGATGGACAACGAGGTCCGCAAACTGACTGGTGATGTACTTGGTCCGCTGGTACTCGGTGCCAGTACGACCATTGGCGAGTACGTGATTCCCAGTATCCTTGGTGAGTATCAGGCGAAGTTTCCGGACGTTTCTATCCGCCTGCAGGTGGCCAATACTGAGGGTGTCATCCATATGGTGGAGAGTAACGAGATCGATATCGGCATCGTCGAGGGTCCGGTCAACAATAAAAACCTCGTATCCAAAGTCTGCTGGGAAGACGAATTGGTCGCGGTGACACCACCGCAGCACCCTCTGGCCCAGTCAAAAACAATAACCCCTGACAAGGTCCTGGAGTACCCTTTCATCAGCCGCGAGGAAGGCTCTGGTACACGGGAAGTGATCGCTGATTATTTCGCTGCCAACGGCCTGGAATTCTCTAATCTCAACCTGACCATGGAGTTCGGTAGCCCGGAATCGATCAAGAGTGCGGTCGCTTCCGGACTTGGCGTATCGATCCTATCGGTGGCGACTCTGGACAAGGAGTTGAAACTCGGCATGCTGGAGAAAACGAGTTTCAGCCCAGCTGCTACCCGGCCTTTCTCGATTGTCTATCAGCGCCAAAAATTCCGGTTGCGGGCGATTGAGGAGTTCCTCGCTTTCACCGAAGCCCACTGCGGCATAAAAAAGGCCTCGGCCTGACCGCGCCGAGCGTGAGCTTGCCGGTTGGATAATCCTGCTTCACCCTTACCCCAGCCCACGTCCAAAGGCGCCAGGAAGCGGCTTCTGCGGGTGTTCGATGCCCTGCCTGCGGAAGCGCGTAGCAGCCTGCTTGATTTCGCCGAGTTTCTCGCGGCCAAACACCCAGTTCAACGCGAGACCTCGTTGACGGTGGTTGATATCCCCCGCCCACAGGACGAAAGTGTGATCGCGGCGATACGCCGGTTGGTCCGGAGTTATCCCATGCTTGATCGGGACTCGCTGTTTAGCGCGGCATCCAGCCTGATGACACAGCACCTGGTCCATGGCCAGGAAGCGGCCGCGACCATCGACCAGATCGAGGCGCTGTTCCACAGCCGCTACCAGGCGTTGCGCGCAGAAAGCGACGAGGTTTGAGCGGCTGTGAAGCAACTGCAGGCCGGCGGGTGTGCCCGGGCATGCCGGCGGTTACCGGGGCTTTCATCTCGCAGTAACAGCCAAGGTTATTTTTCTTGGTCGCCAGGCAATTGCCTGGCACCTTTGAAAATGAAAGAATGAGCGTACCAACCGGTACTAGGAGAAACCTCTATCGTGCGTCAAGACCTGCACATGTCTGTCGATCTGGACGGCTACCGTGCCAATGTGGGGATCGTTCTGTGCAATTGTCACCGGCAGGTGTTATGGGCTCGTCGCAGCCGGCATGACGGCTGGCAGTTTCCCCAGGGTGGCGTTGAGGAGGGTGAGACGGCCGAACAAGCGGCCTACCGTGAACTGTTTGAAGAAGTGGGTCTGCGCCCGCAACACGTTGAGCTGGTCGGCCACACCCGCGACTGGCTGCGCTACGACGTCCCGGGAGTCTATCTGCGGTCAAATAAGTCATCGTTCCGCGGACAGAAGCAGATGTGGTTCCTGTTTCGCATGCTGGCGAGCGACGGTGATATTTGCCTGGACCGCTGCGACCGGCCGGAGTTCGATACCTGGCGGTGGGTGGACTACTGGTTACCGACCCGGCAGGTGATTTTCTTCAAACGTGCTGTTTACCAGGTGGCGCTTAGGGAATTGGCGCCCTTGTTGCAAGGCGAGAACCTGTCTTTCTGACTCAGTTCTGAGGTTCGACCCGGCGCAGTTTGTGTAGCAGGTCTGTGGTGGAGTGTTGGTAACGGACGCGAATGGAATGGACCACGCCGCCGTTCGCTTTGACGATATCAGCGCCAACGATGTTCTCGGGTAGCCAATCACCGCCTTTGACTAGATGTTTGGGTTGGATTCTTTGGATCAACTCCAGCGGGGTGTCCTGGTCGAAAGCTGTGACCAGATCAACGCATTCAAGCGCTGCGACCAACGCCATGCGGTCCTCCAGAGCGTTGACGGGCCGGTCGGGCTCTTTGCCCAGGCGTTGGATCGACTCATCACTGTTGAGCGCCACCAGCAGGGTAGCACCCAGGTCTGCCGCCTCTTCGAGATAGGCGACGTGGCCGCGATGGAGAATGTCGAAACAGCCGTTGGTGAAAACCAGGGGTTGTTCGATCGTGCGGAGCACTTCCCCGAGCAGGTTCGGGTCGAGGATGATTTTCCGGGCAGTGGTCACCCGAAGGGGCCGGGTCCTGTCAGAGGTACTCGAATACCTTGATAACCCGCACGACCCCGGGCACCGAACGGGTGATCGCTACCGCAGCTTCTGCCTCACTGCGGCTAACCAGGCCCATCAGGTACACATTGGCCCGTTCAGTCACGATCTTGATCTTGGTGGCATCAATGGTTCTGGAGGTCAGCATGGCGGTTTTCACTCGCCCGGTTATCCAGGAGTCGTTGGCACGGCTGTTCAAGTTGGTTTTTCCGGCCAACTCGATTCGGTTGATGACTTGGCTGGCATCGGGATGCGATTTGGCCAGGTCCAGAATCTGGTCTATAGCCCTCTGGTCAGGTACTTCACCGGTCAGTAGCGCGATGCCGTTAAAAGCAGTCACGCTGACGTTCGAATTGTCAATCTGCTCATTCTTGCTGATTGATTGCCGCAGGCTAAGCTCCATTTTGTTGTCATCCCAAAGGGTGCCAATCTCACGCCGATCACGGACGATGTCTATGGCCGAAACTGCCGCAGTGGTAACAAGAATAATGCCGCAACCACTGATTAGAACAGCGACCGTCAGTATCAGCGCCAGCAGGGAGGGTCTGTTATTGTGCAGGGGTGGCAGCAAGGGAGATTTCATCTTTCGGGGTCGCTGATAAAGTGCTGGTCAATCAGGTCACACAGACAGTGGATGATTATAGCGTGGACTTCTTGAATATGGGCAGTGGAGATTGCCGGTACCCGTAACTCGATGTCGGTACTGCGCAGTAATGTCGATAATTGGCCGCCATCTTTGCCATTAAGAGCGATTATCCCCAGATGCTCAATGCCGGCAGCCGCCCTCACCGCTTTAAGAATATTGGGTGAGTTGCCCGAGGTGGTGATCACTACCAACAGATCACCGGGCCTTCCCAGTGCCTCTACTTGGCGCGAGAACACCCGCTCGAAATCGTAGTCGTTGCCGGCCGCGGTCAGCGTGGCTGTGTCTGCCGGCAGGGCGATTGCGGCCAGTGCCTGACGCTCGCGCTGGTAGCGGCATACCAGCTCCGCGGCAAAGTGCAGGGCGTCGCTGGCCGAACCGCCGTTCCCGCAAATGAGGAGTTTGCCGCCGCTGGTCAGCGTGCCCACGGCAGCCTGGGCTGCCTGGGAAATGGCGGGAGTCAGAGCCTTAGCGGCAGCGGTAATTGCCGTGGCACTGGCGTCGAAGTGTTCTTTGATGCGTCGTTCAATATCCATTGTTGGTAGCCGCCATTAGCCAATCCACAGTTAGTGTCAGGGTGTCACTGGGGTCGTCCAGGGACGGTGTTTGTATAACTTTAACAGGCTGGGTGCTGTGGCCATGGTCTTGCCTGGGTAAAGCTCCCCCGTCAGGGCTATCAGAACGCATCCCGAATCCAGTGACAACACGGCTTGGCGGCATCTCCGGTCACGGCGAAAACGTCGAACCGGCAGGCCTGTGCCTGTAGAGCTGGGTGTTGTTGCAGGAATAGTGTAGCGGTGCGGCGTAGACGCCGACGCTTGGCAGGGCTGATGGTTTCCTCCGGTCGGCCATAGCGAGTGTGGCTGCGCTGGCGAACTTCGATGAACACGAGATGTTCAGTGTCGTCCATGATGAGATCGATCTCACCGAGGCGAGTGTTGTAGTTGCGACAGACTAACACCAGGCCTTGCGCCTGCAGCTTAGTGAGCGCCAGGTTTTCGGACCAGTGCGGCTCAGCCGGAGGGATCACCAGAGGGCTCCTGGCCGACATTGCTGAAAGGGGCTATCGGCCCGGGTGGTGTCGGCAATGCGACAGGGGTCGCCCGCACGAACCGCAGCCAGTCGGGTGAACGGTCAATCCTGCCGGTGTCATCGATGGACAAAGTGCCGGTAGCTCCCGGGTAGGTTAGGCCAGGGCGCTGCTGCATCTGTGGGCCGAAACAGGACAGCGCGTAAGCATCCATGCCCAGGGCGAACAGCCGGTCGAGGACCGACTCCCGATAAGGTGTATTTAGAGTAAATTGTTGGCGGGCACTGGCAAAGCGGCCGCCGCGTCGCACCATCCACGGCATGTCGGCGAAGATTACCCCCTCTAAGTCGAGATCATTCACGGCATCAGCTTTACCGCTGAATACCCCGCTCAGTGTATACACGGGTAACTTGTGGGCGCGATGGAAGTCAATTTGGGGCTTTAATAGTCGGGCCTGGGCTTGGTCGGCGAGCAAGAACACTACATCGATGTCCTGTCGCCGGCGGGGCGAGAAGCGTATACGCGTATTTTTTCCGATGGCATTTTGCAATGCACGGGCTCGGGCCAGGCTGAAATTAAAGCCGAACAGTTGCTCCATAATCGTCGAGTAGTCGCTGATATCGACTGGAAAGGTTGCCCTAGCGGTGAGCGTGCCGCCGAGTTCTGCCCAGCGTGCCGCCGCTGCCTCGGCAGCACGCCGTTGCTGGTCGGTTTGTGCCTGCAGGATCATGGCCCGGCTGAAACCGGCAGCCCGTGCCCTCTCGGCCAGGGCCCGGGCATCGTTTTCGACAGACAGATCAAAGGCGAGGGCCCCGGATTGCAAGGGTGCGCCCGTCGCCCCGAGCAATACCGTAGGTACCGGAAGCTCGGTTAATCCTGCCAGCCTTGCAACGGCCGCACGACCCAGCGGGCCGATCACCACGTCTGCGCCGTCACGAATTGCCTGCTCATAGTAGGCCGGCACGAGATCTATTTTGTCGCCAAAATCATAGTCACGAAGCACGGGCTTTGCCGGATTGCTGTCCCGACGGCGCAGGGCGTGGAAGCCGTCGCGAAAAGCCTCGGCTGCACCGCGATAAGCCGAGGTCAGTGGCAGCAGCAACGCAATCTGCTGCACCTCCTGTGTGGTGCACTGCCCCTCTGGCAGCAGCTTTGGCACCACGTGGTGTGTGGCGGGATGGTTGGGCCATGATTTCAGCCATTGGTCGATCGAGTTGGAGAGTCCGCGAAGGTCCCAGCCCTTGTCGGCATATAGCCGCGCAAGCTTCAGCCAGCCAGCGTCGGTCGGATGGGTCGTGACAGGATCGGCGGCAAGTGTCAGCTGCTCGGTTTCCAGTTGACTGAGATGATTCCAGAGCCGGTGGTAGAGCGCCGCCAGCCAAGCGTCGTCTCCGGGATTATTGGGCATGCCCCGGAGGCTTGTGAGCGCTGCACGGCTCGACCCGCTTGCAATATGTGCCTGCAGCGCGAGCCCGTGAGCCCGCAGTGCCTGACGGGAATCGAGCTGGGTCTTAACCAGCCGATCCACGATCCGCAGGGCGTCAGCGTTTCTGCGCTCGAGAATCCGGACTTGGGCTTGCAGCAGCTGGAACTGGTTGGCCATCCAGGCGTCAAGTACAGTCGGCTCGATATTGTCCAGAACCGCACGGGCCGGATCGAGCATGCCGCCGTGGGCAAAGCGCTCGGCTGCCGCCAGAAAATTCTGTTGCTCCTCGATACCGGTAGCGCGCAGGGCTCGATCGAGGAATTCCCAGCCGGAAGTGCCGGGTTCTCGCTCAGCCAGGTTCAGGGTCGGCTTGGGAACTGGCTCGGGGGCAGATATTGCGCGCGGGGCGGCAATGCCCGGTGCGGACGGTTTGGGTGTAGTGGTGGCGCAACCGGTGACTGTCAGCAGAACGAGCACAAACAGAGCTAATCGGGGCAGCGCCACTGCGTGAAACAGGCGCATGCTTGCAGTATAACGGATACACTTTGCCGGCACGGTGCCGATTCCGTGCAGGTGGGTGCATCTCAATACAAGCAGGCGGGCGGCATGACACAAGATCTCCCGGGTTCCGAGCCGGCAACCCTATTTGTGGTGGCGACGCCGATCGGCAACCTCGGGGATATATCAACGCGTGCACTGGAGGTTCTCGCCACAGTCGCTGTGGTCGCGGCAGAGGACACCCGGCATACACGAGCCTTGCTGAGCCGGTTCGGGATTTCCGCGGTACTGGTGTCGCTGCACGATCATAACGAGCGGCGGCAGGTACCAGCCCTGATCACCCGGTTGCAACAAGGACAGGATATCGCATTGGTCAGCGATGCTGGAACGCCGCTAATCAGTGATCCGGGCTACCACCTAGTCAGTGAGGCCCGCGCCAACGGTGCCGTAGTCAAAAGCGTTCCTGGTCCCAGCGCACTCACCGCGGCGTTATCGGTGGCTGGTTTGCCGACAGACCGTTTCGTATTCGAGGGATTCCTGCCACCTAAGACGAGTAGCCGGCGCAGCCGACTCAGCGCACTTGCCCTGGAACCGCGTACGCTGGTGTTCTTTGAATCACCCCGCCGGATCATGGCCACGTTGGCGGATCTGGCTGACACTTTCGGCGCTGGTCGCCGGGTTGCGATAGCCCGCGAACTGACCAAGCACTTCGAAACGGTGGTCTGTGGGTCCATCGAGCAGGTCGCCTCTATTCTGCTTTCCGACGAGAGCCAGCGCCGCGGGGAATTGGTCCTGATCGTGGCTGGCAATGACGAGCCGATCGCGTCCACGGCCATAGATAAAGAATTTCTTCTCGAGGTTTTAGGCGAGGTGCTCTCGCCCCGTTCTGCCAGCCGGGTTGCTGCCCGGTTGACCGGCGGCGGCAAGAACGATTACTACCGCAAGTTGCTTGCCCGGGCCGGCAAAGACGGCGATCGATCGGCCTGAAAATGCTGGTTGCATCTAAATCTTTGAAGTACTAAGTTGTAGCCGGGAGTCGGCTGGACAACCGCGGTCCTAGCGTCTGTGGCCCGCCCATTGGGGGGTTTGCGGTGCAGGGCGGAGGAAAGTCCGGGCTCCATAGGGCAGGGTGCCAGATAACCTCTGGGCGGCGTGAGCCGACGGAAAGTGCCACAGAAAATATACCGCCCGCTTCTCAGCCTCGGCTGGTGGCAGGTAAGGGTGAAATGGTGCGGTAAGAGCGCACCGCGTTCGTGGTAATACGAACGGCAGGGCAAACCCCACTCGGAGCAAGACCAAATAGGAATCCAACGGCGTTGCCCGCGCCGGATTCGGGTAGGTCGCTTGAGGCGCGCGGTGACGCGTGCCCCAGATGAATGGTTGTCCTCGACAGAACCCGGCTTACAGGCCGACTCCTTTAGGTCTTTTGCGCACAACACCTGGTCTTTGCCCGGGGTAGACGCCTGCAGGTCTTGAGGACGGCCGCCGACCTGCGAACCACCACCGGCCCGGGTGCCGGCAATTATCCGCGAAGGCTGCCCTTTTTCTCGCCGGTTTTGGACGTTACCAGAGGGGTAGGCGGCATCTCTGGAATGCCGACCGCCCTGATGGAGCAAGGGACGGATGCGCGCCGGGCCGATATCTCGAGGCCTCTGCCGCGACTCGCCTGTCGGTAATGGCCGGTATATCTGTGAAATAACGCTATTTCTTCGGTAAATCAAGGCTTGACATCGAGGTTGTTTGGTACCTATAGTGGCGTTTAGTGGGAAAACGTGGGGAAAGAGTTCAACCAGGAAACAAGATGTGTGTGTTTTTGCCAGTACAACGCTGCAATTTCTGGACCCGACGGGACCCAAAATAATGCCGTGGGTGGCGGCTAATCCACCCCAATCCTCATCCTCCTTTGGTGATTACCCGGCCCTTTTAAGGGCCGGGCTTTTCTTCGGATGGGAGTGGCCCAAAGTAGATTACTTGGGTGATGTTTGCCGCCAGTGTCAAACGGAATACCTTAAAGGTACACGATGCGATGTTTAGGGGCGCCACTTCACTCAACATGGACGCCAAGGGTCGGTTTGCCGTGCCCACCAAGTATCGTGCGGTACTTGCCGAGCGGGCGCAAGGGCAACTCGTACTCACGGTCAACAATACCCGCGAACGTTGCCTGTGGTTGTACCCACAGGATGAGTGGGAGACGGTCGAAGAAAAAGTCGTCAGCCTACCCAGTTTCGACCCGGCCGCACAGGCGCTCAAACGTTTCCTTATCGGTTATGCCGCTGATTGCGAACTCGACAGCGCCAGTCGTCTGCGGGTGCCTGCGCCACTGCGGGAATTCGCCAGCCTGGAAAAAAACATCGTGCTAATCGGTCAGGGCAACAAGTTCGAAATCTGGGATGAATCGCGATGGAATGTGCGATGTGATGAGTGGCTGGCGGCTCAGCCGGATGAGCAACGGCTGTCGGTTGAACTTGAAACGTTGTCTCTGTAGCGGGCAACCGGACGGTGTCGGCTCCGGAGCACGCGCCGGTCATGGTGGAGGAGATCGTGGAGGCGCTCAACATTAGGCCTGACGGTATTTACGTGGACGCGACCTTCGGTCGCGGTGGCCACACCCGTGCCATCCTCGAACACCTTGGGCCTAGCGGTCGGGTGCTGGCCATTGACCGCGACCCAGCAGCTTGCCGCCACGCCCGCGAGTGGATGGCTCTCGAGCCCCGCCTGAGTATCGCCCAGGCTCCTTTCGCAGAACTCGCCCGCGTGCTTGAAGACGTGGGTCTCGACCACCACGTCGCCGGCATCGTGCTCGACCTTGGGGTGTCCTCACCGCAACTCGATGATCCGGGACGGGGATTC
>JASLLH010000052.1:0-13581 GCA_030747115.1 Arenicellales bacterium | reverse complement strand
TATCGGTAGACCACTCAACAAAAAGGCATTGCCCCAAATGCAGCACCATAACGATGATGCGGCATTTTTTCAGTATAAAAAAACAAGTAGAAATCGATGAATGTGCCGGCTGCGCAGGTATTTGGCTCGATACAGGAGAGCTTTCTGAGATACGGTCATTATTTGACTCGGAGGAAGCAAGGCATCAAGCGGCCGAAGAGGTATTTAGTGATCTATTCGGTCCGCAACTCGAAGCTTTAGCGAAAGAGCGCGAAGCCAATGCTGAACGGGCTGGGCGAATTGCCAACATGTTTAAGTACCTATGCCCGAGCTATTACCTTCCCGGAAAACAGAAATGGGGCGCTTTTTGAGCATAGCGGGTGCCCGATTAGGTGAGGAAACGGGACACTGGCTCGATCACTTCCGGCCCCCTTCTCTGCCTGTTTAATCCAGTGCTGTCTCAGAACTGCGGCGCAGATACTGTTGCCCCGTTCACCGCATTTTGACCCGGCGACTCGCCTTGATTAACTGCCCACTTACCAAGTCGTAGGGCATATCAATTCTGCTTGACTGCGAATGATTGAGCTACTCAAAAGACTGCTTACGGTCCTGGGCATCAACTATGCGATCCGATTTGGATTGAGCATGTCACGGCTACCAAGCGGTCTGGTGCTGGTTTTGGTAAACCTGATCCCGCTTTTTGGCACATTTTTCCTGGGGTGGAATGCATATGACATCATCTTTTTGTATTGGTTCGAAAATATCGTAGTGGGGTTTTACACGGTATTGAAAATGGGTCATGCCCGGGGCGATACGGCAACGTCAGTAAACACCAACCTCGGGCAACTCAAAGCAAAGCCAGCGGTCATCCGGTTTTTTGTCATCCACTATGGGATGTTTACCTTTGTTCACGGGGTTTTTGTCGTTTTTGTGGTTGCATCAAAATCCAACTTTTTAATTAACCGAGAGTATCTTGCGCTTGGTGTTTTCTTTATCGCCCTGTTGCTCAGTCACGGGTTTTCATTCTGGAGCAATTATCTGGGCAGAAAGGAATACCTGCAGAAATCTCCGGCCGATTACTTTTTTAAACCTTATGGGCGGATCATACTTATCCATCTGGTAATTCTCATTCCCGGGTTTGCAGGAGATATTCTCTACCAACTTGGTTTTGCCGCGGAGGCTACAGAGTTTCCAGTATCGGCCACGGCGTTGATTGTAGTATTTGTCTTGCTCAAGATAGTGATCGATCTCGGTATGCATTTGTCCTCACATGGGCTGCTATTAAAGTTAAGGCCAGGTTGAAGGCTGATGATTACAGGGTTGGGGGGCGCCTGGCCAATAGGTCGGTCAAATGTTCCAGTAGCAGGAGAGTTTGTACCAGCGCCCGGCAGGCGGTGGCGATTCAGAAGAAGACCGTATCGATCCGAAGCCGAAAGATATCAAGGGGCAGGAAAAAGTGTGCACTGACCGCGACTATGTAAATACGCCAGAGGGTGCACTGGTGTGCCACAACATAGTTAAGTCAAAGGAATTGGATCAAACCGAGTGCACCGGCGGTGATCGGCCATGGGAGTTTCGATGGTAATCGGGACGTTGCTTGTCTGGCGACCCCGTCAATTCTGAGTCCGTGATTCCCTATTGGTCACTGCCGACTGGATCCCAGTTCGGTAGAGACTCAGAATCCTTCCCAGTCTCTTAGAGCCGGTACGGCAAAAGCAAGAGGTGGATGGCGCCTAATGATGGTTCTTGCAACCAGCGAGGTGCCGGCAGCAATCGGAAATTCAACTCCCCCTCCAGAAGCCCAGAGATAGCCGCTGGGATGTTCTGAATCTCGGCTTAGATCTGCTACGACTTCGATCCGCGATCCAGCACCGATCATCTGTTGGGCAAGGTAATCGTGTCCAATAGTTAACGCGGCTGCTTCCGGTGTCACTGGAAGCTTTGACACCGATCGAACGGCCGCCAGCAATGTTCGGGAGTCTTTCGATGCCAGGGGTAAAGTAGAGCCCGTCGGGTTGATGACCGATGGCATTATCAATTCCATGGACATACCCGGTTTGATTTTCTTGCCATCACTGTTTGAATAGTAGGCGACGATCTCAAGGGCCTCAGAGTCCTCGTGTCTATCGATCACAGCAACTTCGTTGCCGGGCCTCACAACCGCCCCAGCCCCAACCGTTAGCTCGAGAACCCGGCCCGTTGCCGGACTTCGAATCTGGCCGTGTTCACGCAGCCGTGCGTTCAAGCCTTGCAGATGGCGTTGCAGACGGGCATGGTCCAGTCGGTTTCGATAATTCGCCTCTGACACTTCCTGATCAAGTTTGGCCGTGTCGGTCAAGGTCTGCAGCAATTCCCGACGAAGATTCTCCACTGCCTGTTCACGTTCTTTGGTTTCTTTTGCGCTTTGTAGGTACCGCTCTGCTGCCGCAACCCGCGAGCGGTTAAGCTCGAGGTGTTTGACGTCAATGTCCGCCAATACAACCTGTTGGTCGGTGGTGGCCTCCCGAGCCGCAAACAGGTCCTCCTCGGTTAGCAGTTCTTTTGTGCGTAATTGCTCTGCACGCCCAAGCTGGGCCTTCAACTCAGTATCCTGACGTGACTCGAGTTCTTTCATGCGCAGTAGTTCGGCTTCCTGTGCAGCAAAGAATTTCCGCTCCTGGCTGATGGATAACCGAAGGGTATTTCTCAGTTCCTGAGTCTCATCTTCGAGGACGCGAATTCGCTGGGTTACCTTGTCACGTTTGTTTTGGAGGACCTGTCGCTCAAGGTCCACATTCCTGTCATGCAGCGCTGTTGCTTTTTCTTGCGCGGCTAACAGCTCAGTAAGTTCGTTACGCGCAGCATCGATTTGCTGTTTCAGTAAAGGTTGTTCGATAACTGCCAGCAACTGGCCACGCTCGATGTTATCGCCTGGACGGACTTTCCAGCTTGCAATCCTTCCACTGGTGCCTGATTCCACAGCTATTACTGAGTACCGATCAACGACAACAGAATGTCCTGATACGGTTACCGGCAAACGACCGGCTACCAGATACGCCAAAGCGGCAACGAGAATGACCCCCAGAACCGCTATCACGATTGTGTCAGTCATGCGAGCAACTGGCAGATGGCGAGCGATATCGTCCGGTGAGTGCAGGTCGGAGTTGACGGTATTGTCGATCATTTTAGAATTTAAGAGCAGGGGTCGATCTGCGATTAGCTCAAACGAGTTGCCTGCTGATCAGTTCCCGAAAGATTCCGGGTGCCTTACTGAGTTCGGCGAAAGTGCCGTGTTGGGCAACCTGGCCTCGATCCAGCACAATCAGTCGATCAGCATTTCGTATGGTGCTGAGCCGGTGGGCGATGACTAGGCGGGTGACGCGGCGTCGATCCAGCGCTTCGGTGACTATCGACTGGGTGCGGTTATCCAAAGCGCTTGTGGCTTCGTCAAAAAACACCATTTTGGGTCGGGTTGCCAGCGCTCTGGCGATCAACAGGCGTTGACGTTGCCCTCCAGAGAGGTTTGTTCCCCCTTCAGCGACCACGGTATGGATTCCCATGGGCATCTTTTCGATATCACCTGCAAGTCCGGCATCGGCGGCTGCCTCCCACGCTTCTGAGAGGGTAATCCGCACGTGGTTCGCTATATTTTCGTAGATACTGCCTGAGTTGAGCCGCCCATTTTGCAGGACAGTACCGATCTGGCGCCGGACAGCGATGACGTCCAACCCGGCAAGATCCTTACCATCGTAGAGTATCCGGCCCTGTTGTGGTCGGTCGAAACCCAGCAGCAGGCGAAGCAGGGTGGATTTGCCTGAGCCAGAATGGCCGATGAGCGCCACAAGTTCACCGGGATGAATCTCCAGGCTGACACCTTCAAGCACTGACGGACCCTCGTCATAGTATCGGAAGGAGATGTTGTCCAGCGCGATATGACCACTTAAGCGGCCCGGATCAACAGATTCGGCGCCAACTTCAAGTTCGCCTTCAAGAATCGGCTTGACCCTCTTCGCCTTTACCATGGTATCGATAATGCTGACAATGGTATTGCTGATCGCCGACCAGCCTGATAGGTACAGGACAAACGCCGTGTTGAAAGCGATAAATGTTCCCATCGTCATCTTGTTCTCGCCTCCTGGCTCAAGACCGACAACGAGGCTTGTGGCAACCCAGAACAATAGGCCGGTAGCCACAGGCGACAAGGCAATGTGAAACAGTGCAACGGCATCGGCCAACTTGTCGATGGTCATCTCCAATTTGAGTTGTGGGGTGTAGCGTGCTGCCCAGTGACTGAAGGCCCGGTACTCGCTTCCCGTGAGCCGTAGTTTGGGTACGTTGCCGATTAACTCAATGACCATGCCGTGAAAAGTGCCAGCCATTTCGATAAGCCGGAAAGAAAGGCGTTGAATCACATAGCTTGAGGAGATAGTAACGATCATCACGATAATTCCAATCCAAAAGGCGATGACCGCAAGATCAGGGCTGTAGTGCCACAACAGGCCAAAATTGAGCAGTGCCAGAATTCCCGATACCAGCGGGCGAAGCGTTGCGACCCCCAACTCCCGATTGATGTCGCTGACCGCATCCACGCGGGTTTGCAGATCGCCGCTGGAGTAGGATCTGAAGAACGATGGGCTCAGTTGCAGGACTCTATCCCAGGTTGCTGCCTGGGCCGCCATCTCGCGTCGTATCCCGAGGCGCAGCGAGGCCATCGCCTGAACAAAGCTGAACACAGTTCCCGCCAAGGCTGCAACTAACAACAATGCTGCAATCTCATAGAGCATTCTTCGATCGGCTTCGGGTATCGCGGTATCGAAAAGCACACCAACCGTCCACGGAACCAGCATGCCAAGCAATGTTGCTGCTGCACCCGAGAGGATGATCAGAGCCATATCGCGCAATTGCCCGCGCGCCGTAAACAACAGCAACTGAAAAATATTCGTGACCGTGCGCGAGAGCGGTCGATAGATCATGCATGCATCAATACAAAGTTGGCCTCGCAGGTTTTCGTCGAGGTGTTCCCGCCTGCCATCGGCATGAACTACATCGTAGGAATTGCGGGCGGGCAGCAAAGCCACAGGCCGCCTTAGATCTTCGCCCAGGAAACCAAGCAATGGCCCGGAATCCCTTCGCCACCAACCGGGCGTCAGTGTGATCTCGCGCCAGCGAAGGCGGGATGACCGGGCAATCGGTTCAAGTGGGTGGGAGGCTCGCTCAACTTCATCTGAAGGAGCGGGCGGGGAGACCTCAAATCCAATCTCTTGACCTAAAACCTCAAGAACAGTGAGTAAGTCTGAAGCGCCGGCAGCAAATACCTGCCGCGGGTTAAGTACGCTGGTGAGTTCAGATAACGCTGTCGCAGTCTGTTGCCGCTCCAGGGCGAGGGCCTGTTCACGCCGCGCGAGCTCGCGAGCGTCGTCGCCTTCGGCTTGCCAGGCAAGGTGTCGAACCAGGCAATCCTGGAGCCCATCGATTGCCTCGTTAATCAGTTGAGTATCAGCGATAAGTGACTCGATATTTTGTATTTCGATCTGTGCTGGGTCCCGATCCGTAAACACCGGGATGTGATCGGGCCATATGACCCAGCCGTGGCTGCGGTCGATTGAAAGATGAGCGTCACCACCCAGGGTGACCTGACCATCCAGCAACCGAAAGCAGTAGCCGTGCCCGGCAAGTGACGCGATGCTCTCAAACTCGGGAATCTCAGCTATCCCGCGCGTAGCCTGGGTACCTGATCTCGGACTTGGGGTATCGCCGGCAAGGTAGCGGCCCACATGTTCTGACCAGGTAATGATGTCCCGTTGATTTCCCTGAGCATCCTCAGAAAGGCTCAGTGAAGCGGTGTCCATCTGTTGTATTTCAGATGCCTCACTGGCAACGGCCAAGATACCAAAGCTGTATTGTTCGACACTGGGGTGGAACCCAAAAAGGGTGTTTCCAGAGGAAACAGTGAAAAGGTGCCGCCTGTGGCCGACGGGGTTCCCGCCTTCAAAACGGGTGCCGAAGATTTCAATTGCGCCACTTTCGACCCGCCAGGCCGCTCCCGCCTGATCTGGGATCAGCAACTGATTACGCCGCAACGAAAAGTGATCTGCTGACTGACGGCCCTCTGCCTGTTTGTCAATCATGGATATCCACCTCACCGGCGCCTTCGCTGGCTTGCAACAGGGCTGCATAGTGCTGGCCCTGCTGCCAAAGTTCGGTGTGGGTTCCGCGCTCTACGATCTGCCCGGCCTCGAGAACGATGATTTCGTCACTCTCACGTATCGTGCTCAGCCGGTGTGCAACCATGATACAGGTGCAGCCGCGAGATAGAATTTTTTGGCTGATCAGGTATTCGGTCTCCGCATCAAGTGCGCTGGTGGCCTCATCCAGTACCAGTATGCTCGGGTTGTGGACCAGTGCGCGTGCGATTTCCATCCGTTGTCGCTGGCCGCCTGAAAGATTAGCGCCACCTTCTATCAGTAGGGCATCTAGTCCACCCGGCATGGCAAGGATTGTGTCGAGTATCTGTGCGTCGGTGCAGGCGCGTAGCAAAGACTCCTCATCAACGGTAGAGTCCCACAGTGTCAGATTGTCCCGCACGGTTCCTTCGAACAGGAACACTTCCTGACTGACGACTGCAAGTGACGCCACCACGAGGTCACGCGGGATAGCAGTTCTTTCGTGGCCGTCAATCCGGATAACACCAGCCCAGGGTTGGTAAAGGCCGCAGATGAGGTGAGCAAGCGTTGTTTTCCCGGAGCCGCTGCCACCCACCAATGCCAGGCGTTTACCCGGAGCAACGTCTATTGAAATGTCCTCAAAGAGCGGAGGTTCCAGGGGGCTGTAGCCAAAGCTGACGTCGCAAATGCTAACTTCTCCCCGCAGCATGAGAGGCCAGTCAGTGCCATCGTCAGTGTTATCAGATTTCGACTCGGCGGGCACTTCGATATCCACCGGCGCCTCCAGCACATCATCCAGGCGATGCAGGTCGCCTTCCAGTTCCTGGATTTCGGCACCAAGGCTGACCAGGCCCCCGACCGGCGCCTGAAAACTTGCCATCAGGGCAGTAAAGGCAATCAGCGTACCAACCGACATCTCCCCGTCCATGACGGCTAACCCGCCGATCAGGTAGATAATCATGGTGTTTAGCGAGTTGAGGATCACTGGCAGCATGCCCAGTGCCTGGGTAGACAGTTCCAGATCCTGCATGCTGTTGATTGCTTTGGTGTAGCGGCCCGACCAGCGGTGGAAGAAACTCGTTTCTTGCCCTGCCGCTTTGATCGTCTCCATGGATTGGAGGGCAGCAATCGAATCGCCACTGACTTTGCCAAAATCCTGTACGAGTCTGAGGTTGGCATCGACCCGTTTGGAACGCAGGAGCCGTAGAGCCAGAAAACTGATAGCGGCAAATGCGACGCCGATCAAGGTCAGCACCCAGTTGTAATAAAGCATCAGAATCAGGTAGAAGTTCATCATGACGATGCTGAGGGCGGTATCTGCGATCCGCCCCGATAGCGTCTGCGCAAGTCCGTCGTTGAGGCTCTGACGAGATGCTATTTCTCCGGTGTAACGTTGTGAATAAAATCCGGTTGGAAGCCGAAGCAGATGCCAGAAGAACTGACTGGCCATGGAAATGGCCAAATGCATCCGCAGGCGCCTGAGAAAGACGAATTTTGCGGCTTCTGCGAGAATCTTGAAGAGGACCGTAGCGGCCATTGCAAGGACCAGTGGCATTAACCAGTTAACCCGTTGCTCTCCAAGAATTCGGTCAAGAAAAACCTGGGTAAAGGCTGGCAGCACCAGGCTTGGGATAGTTAATAACAATCCGGCAAACAAAAGGTGATGTATCGCTGTGCCCGAATGCTGCAGACGCTGACGCACGGCTTTGATCAGGCTGGGTCGTTCTCCCCCCTTGGCAAACGTGGGCCCGGGCTCGAATATGAGCGTCACCCCGGTATACCCTTGATCGAATTCGGCCATAGTCACCTTTCGATGGCCGTGGGCGGGATCATTAAGGTAGACCAGATCTTTGGATTGGTCGATTCCTTCAACGACCAGAAAATGGTTGAAATCCCAGAACACCACGAATGGGAAATCCAGATTCCTGACGTCGTCCAAGCTTACCTTTAGTCCTTTGGCCTGCAGGCCGTAACTTCTCGCCGCCTTGACAATATTGGAGGCTTTGACCCCATCTCTGGAGACACCACAGGCCGACCGTAAGGCAGTGAGCGGCACTACTTTGCCGAAGTATTCGAGAATAATCCCCAGACTTGCAGCTCCGCACTCAGTGATCTCCAACTGCAGCAAGAGCGGCGTTTTTACCCGCTTCACGATCAACTACCTCCCGGGATCGGCCGGTCGATGCTCAACCGGTATCTTGTTGCAAAGCGTGTAAATGGACGTTGACGACGGTACGTTACCAGCAGGCTTGCGGTGGTTCCGGGAAGAATTCTGGCAGTGGGTCCGTTTTCGGAAGTCCACTGGTACCCACTTTGGCTGCTCTCGTCTTCCAGCAGCCTTATTTGTGCTTCGATCATCCGGCCACCTGCGATCAGTTCAGCCGCCAACTGCTGATTCCCGATGCTCTTTCCCACAGCGGCCAAAGAAACCGGAAACTGTGCAACCGAAACAATATTGCCAACCATGCTGCCGTAACGTTCTTTGGGGTATGGATCAGGAGAGACTCTTATCCGCATGCCTGGCTTAAGGCGTCTGCCATAGGTGTTATTGAAGTATCCAAGGACAACCAGCGAATCGGCCCCGACAGAATAGTCAAGTTGTGCAAGTTGCTCTCCAATACTCACCTGGCTGCCGGTGGCGACATTCAGTTCAATTATCTTGCCACCACGTTGCACACGAATCTCGCGACCCTGTTCGAGCTCGGCTGATAATGAGGAAATACTGCGTTCTATTTTTCTAAGAGCATTTTCATCTTCCAATGTTGCTTCGAGCAACGCCCGGCGCAGGATAGCGACCCGGTTATCAAGTTCATCTATCTTTAGTTGAAGCTGCGCTAGTTCATGTTGGCGTGTTGACAGGGCATTCCTTGCATTCAGGCTGCCTTTGGTAGTCTTTGTGTTCTGAACTTCCAGTTCCTGTAGCCGAACATCTATCCTTCCAAGCTTGATTTCACCTTCATCAGCAACCCGTCTTGCATTTTGGACATTATTTTCAGAAACCAATCCCTTGTTCTTCAGTTGAACAAAATTCTCGTAGCGCTTCAGCAACGCTTCATTCAGTTCCTGGCGAACAACCCGGGCTTTTTCGAGGTTTAGCCTCTGGGCTTTTTGAAGAACTTGATTCTGGATAGCCATTTCATCGAGGAAGACCTCCGCCTCTGAAACATAACTTCGCAGGTAGGCAATTGAATCCCGCGTTAGTTTTTTCTCGCTACTGATGGCATTTAGTGCGAGTTTCAGATGCTGTTCCCGTAGTTGTCGTATCAGGCGGTTACGCTCGATGAGCTCTTGCTGTTCTGCCTCGACATCGGAAAGTTTTCGCAAAATGTCAGGCTGATCCAGTTCAGCTATTACGGCTCCAGCTGAAACAACGTCACCTACATTCAGTAGCCATCTTGAAAGCCGCCCGCTGGCGGTCGCTTCAAGTGGTTGGATGGTTCCCGGTGCAATCAGGATGCCCTGGCCGCGGCCATTGTCGGGCAGGCTCCCAAGGAGTCCCCACAAGATTCCGAGGATGACAAGCCCACCGACACCCATGACCGCCACAAACTCCTGACGTACGATCACCCTTAACGGCTCGTCGAGTTGCTCTGGCGAACGTAGTCTTTCGAGCGACGTTCTTCGAAAGAGTTCCATATGCAGGACTGAAAGTTTTATCAGGCCATCAGTCCAGCAGGCGCTCTCGGATCTGTTGGAAACGCTGGGCGGCAAGATTCATGCGTTCTAATAGCTCGGGTGAAATCTCCCGCCCATCATCTTGATCACTCAGCCCCTTTTGGCTCTGGTAAGCAAGATGCCCAACTGAATCTCTCAGCCTGTCAGCGAGCAATAACCCCAGCGCCCGGTAGAAGCGGCCGGAAAACCCCGCATCTGTGCGTAGCCGCCCATCAACCCGCTGCTTCGCTACAGCCATTACAACTGAGTCTTCTAATGCGGTTACGGTAGCATTAGGTGGGCGGGAATCCAGCAATGAAAGTTCACCCACAATTTCGCCGCTGCCGATTCTGGCGATCTCGCCCACATCCTCGATTGACACATCAAGCTGCCCGCGCAAAACGAAGAAAATCTCTTCAACAGGGCTGCCTTGCTTGATTAATACAGTGCCTTCGGTGATGTACTCGCGTTGCCCAGCACTGATTAGCCAGTCTATATCTTGATCGGCAAACTCACCCAGCATATAGAGTACTTTTTTCATTTTCTCTGGAGTCCCCGGTTATGTAGTCGCCCTCAACAAAGTAGATATGGTCAGCGGAATCCGTTGCAAAACGCATTTCATACGTTACCAGTATAAACTGTACGCTATACAGGAGATTAGGGTGTCTCACGTATCTCCCCGCCATAGCAAGTTGTCGCCGCCAATCGCTGCGGGAGGCGAAGGCTGTTATCTGATCTGACCCTGGACCAGCTCATTTTAGCGGAGGCAGCCCGGGGAACCTGCTAAGCCCCGTGCGTCGCAGGCAGTGTATTGATCGGGCCGGTTGTATCTGGCCCGCCAGCGTGTAATATTGGGATTCGTTCAGTAGCAGCGGGGCCCGGGTAGAAAATGGATAACGCGGGACCCATCAAGGGATAGCAAAGGACCAGGGAATGCATAAAGCGCTCCTGATGGAGGCCGATTCCTGCACTGGCTGCCACCAGTGCGAGATGATGTGCTCCTACGGTAAGGTCGGGGTGTTCAACCCCGCCAAGTCGGTTATAGAGATCACCATCTTCGAGGGCGGTGCAGCAAACGTGCCCTCGACCTGCAGCCAGTGTGAACAGGCCTGGTGCATGGTGGTCTGCCCGGTTGAGGCTATTACCTTGAATCCGGCCACCGGCGCCACGGAGATTGCCGCGGACAGGTGTGTTGGTTGCAAGGTCTGCACCATCGCCTGCCCATTTGGCGCCATCAATTACGATCCGGACTCCGGGGTAGTCAGCAAGTGTGACCTGTGCGGCGGCGAGCCGATGTGCGTGCAAGCCTGCCCGACCACGGCACTGGCTTTTGTGGCTCAGGACAGCACCGGCTACGAGAAAATGCGCAGCCGGGCTGCAGCCTTTGCCGACATCGAACAGCCTGTCATCCAGTGAGGAAATATTTCAAGCACGGGGTGTCACCCAGAACCATTCACCGACAT
The DNA here is from genome assembly GCA_030747115.1 of Arenicellales bacterium. Taxonomy (GTDB): domain Bacteria; phylum Pseudomonadota; class Gammaproteobacteria; order Arenicellales; family UBA868; genus UBA12578. Next base: position 2,342 of record JASLLH010000052.1, on the reverse strand, counting down.
TTCACCAGCACCAGTCGTAACAGCGGAGTCATATTCATATAACATCTGTACAGGACCACAGCACTACCACAGATCAAACCATTACCATTACTGTAAAGGAGGGAACCACCATGGGTTGGACAGGAAAAATACTAAGAGTGAATCTTGGCGCCGGCAGTTGTACCAGCGAGGCCACCAACATGCAGTGGGCTAACGACTACATGGGCCAAAGAGGCCTTGCCACCAAGTACCTGGTCGAGGAGACCGACCCCAGGGTCGATCCCTTGTCCGCAGACAATAAGATGATCTTTGCCACCGGCCCCCTGACTGGCACCATCGCTCCGACTTCCGGGCGCTGGTCGGTGGTCTGCAAAGGCCCGCTCACCGGTGCCATCGCTTGTTCCAACTCGGGGGGTTTCTTCGGCGCCGAACTCAAGAATGCCGGTTGGGACATGATCATCTTCGAGGGTAAATCCAGCGGTCCGGTATACCTGGACATCAACAACGATGAAGCCGAGCTCAAAGATGCCTCCGACCTTTGGGGCAAGTCGGTCTGGGATACCGAGACCGCCCTGCGCGAGCGCCGCGGTGACCCCGACGTGCGGGTCGCCTCGATCGGCCTGGCCGGGGAGAACGGCGTACTTTATGCCGCCGTGGTCAACGACATGGACCGGGCCGCCGGGCGTTCCGGGGTCGGGGCGGTGATGGGCTCGAAGAACTTGAAGGCCGTGGTCGTGCGCGGTACCGTCGGCGTTACCGTCGATGACCCGATGGCACTGATGCAGGCCTCCAATGCCGCCAAGGAGAAGCTGGCCGAACATGCCGTGACCGGTACCGGCCTGCCGACCCACGGCACCCAGGTCCTGATGAACATAATCAACGAGATCGGTGCATTGCCGTCCAAGAACGGCCACGACGTGCAGTTCGACGGCGCCCACGATATCAGTGCCGAGGCCATGGCCGAGCCGCGCGCGAGCGACGGCCAGGCCAACCTGGTCTCCAGCCATGCCTGCTTCGGCTGCCCGATTTCCTGTGGCCGGCGCTCCAAGATCGACTCGGACCACTTCACGGTTAAAGATAAGCCCCAGTATCAGATCGTCAGCGGCGGCCTGGAATACGAGGCAGCCTGGGCGCTGGGTGCGGCCTGCGGAGTCAGCGACCTCGATGCATTGACCTGGGCTAACTTCGTCTGTAACGAGCAGGGCCTGGACCCGATTTCGCTCGGTTCAACCATCGGTGCAGCCATCGACCTCTATGGCGCTGGCGCCATCAGCCAGGCAGACACCGGCGGGGTAGCACTGGAATTCGGCAACACCGAGGCTTTTGTCGCCATGGTCGAGGCCACCGCCAATGGTGAGGGTCTTGGCAAGGAGCTTGGCCAGGGTTCACGCCGGCTGTGCGAGAAATACGGTCACCCGGAATTCTCAATGACAGTAAAAAGCCAGGAGTTCCCAGCCTATGATCCGCGCGGTATCCAGGGTATGGGCCTGACCTACGCCACCTCCAATCGCGGTGCCTGCCACCTACGCAGTTACACCGTTGCTTCCGAGGTGCTCGGTATCCCCGAGAAAACCGATCCGTTGGTGACCGAGGGCAAGGCCGGCCTGGTCAAGGCCTTCCAGGATGCCACCGCGGCGGTGGATTCCTCCGGCACCTGCGTGTTTACCACCTTTGCCCTGGGCGGCGATGACATTGCACCGATGGTCGATGCCGCCTGCGCCGGTGATTGGAGTGTCGAGCGCTTCGTCGAGGCTGGTGAGCGGATCTGGAACATGGAACGCCAGTACAACATCGCTGCCGGGTTCACCGGGGCCGATGACACCCTGCCCGAGCGCTTGCTCAAGGACGCGGCCAAAACCGGCCCGGCCGAGGGTAGTGTCAACCGCCTTGACGAAATGCTGCCAGAATACTATGAGTTGCGCGGTTGGGACGCTTCAGGTGTACCGACAGCGGAGACCCTGGGACGTCTGGGTCTTTAAGTTTTTCTCGACTAAAGCAGTTGTTCGGTACCCGGTGGCGCTTGCGCCACCGGGTACTTTGTTTTGAATACAGGGAATAACCATTTATGCATTATGTGATTGCCGGGGCCGGGCCTGCTGCGGTCGCCGCTGCCGAGCACCTGCGACAGCTCGACAGCGATAGCGAGATCACCTTGATCGGCGCACAAGCACAACTGCCGTATTCACGTATGGCGATACCCTATTACCTCAGCGGCAAAATCGGCCAGGAGGGAACCCACCTCCGCCGTTCCTCGGATCATTATTCGGTGCAGCGGGTCAATCTTATCCACGGCGAAATTGTTGCGGTTGATCCGCCCGGGCACCAGGTGTCCCTGGCCGAGGGCAGCAAAGTCAGTTACGACA
>JASLLH010000051.1:0-13681 GCA_030747115.1 Arenicellales bacterium | reverse complement strand
ACCAGTAGGCCTCATGGTCGAGGTGCGCCCACCCCGCACACCAGTGTCGACACCGGCACCAGTCCGGCAGCAGGATCCCCTGGACCCGGATTCAGCTGAACTGCTTCGACAAACAGCCCACGGGCTCAAGTCTCGGGATCTCGCCGAGTCACTTAATCGACTCAGTCGTCACACCGGCAAGAGCCGCTCGTCCTGAACCCGGTTGCGCCGCCAGTTAGCTGCCCTGCCAAATGGGTTTGCGCTTCTCGGCGAACGCCCGGGCCCCCTCCAGTTGATCTTCACTGGCATAGAGCCGGTCCACGGTCGCGAATCGGCGGCTGGTAATACCGTTAAGCGCATCCTGGAAACACATACTCTCAGCGGCGCGGGCAACCTCCTTGATGGCGGCAAACACCAGCGGGGGGCCATCGGCCAACGTAGTGGCAAGCGCCCGCGCCCGCTCCAGCAGGCCTTCGGCCGGAAGCACTTCGTTCACCAAGCCCCAGTGATGGGCCTCCGCCGCATCCATCCAGCGCCCAGTAAAGAGTAGTTCCATGGCGATGTGGTAGGGAATGCGCTTGGGTAATTTCAGCGTAGCGGCGTCGGCAATAGTGCCGGAATTGATCTCGGGAAGGGCGAAGGTGGCATGCTCAGCCGCCAGAATCAGGTCGGCCGACAAGGCCCACTCCAGGCCGCCGCCACAACAGATGCCGTTGACTGCGGCAATAACGGGCTTATTTAGCTCGGGTAACTCCTGCAAGCCACCAAAGCCGCCCACACCGTAATCACTGTCCACCGCCTCACCGGCAGCCGCTGCCTTGAGATCCCACCCCGGGCAGAAGAACTTCTCGCCAGCGCCAGTGATGACGGCTGCCCGTAGGTCAGGATCATCTCGAAATGAAGCGAAAATCTCACCCAGCAAGCGGCTGGTTGCTACATCAATGGCGTTGGCTTTGGGCCGGTCCAGCGTCACCTGCAACACGGCACCCCTTTTTTCTGTACGAACGCAATCATCGGTCATCGTTGCTTACTCCCACGGCTTTAGGAATCATGGAAAAACTCTCCATCCGGATTCTCTGGTGCAGCACATACTCTCCTCTTGCAGCACAACTTTCAAAGGCCCGGACTACACGGGGATGACAAATATCGTCGCGGCTGTAACGGTTGTATGCAAGGGACATCATATCTGTAACGAAGGCCTTGAAGTCAGGATAACGATCCTCACTCAGGTAATAACCCCTTCGGCGGGTATGAGGTTGACGCAGCAGTGTTCTCTCCAGCGCCTGTATCGCAAGCGCCTGAACTTCAGTCTCGTCGTGGAAGTCTTGTGTTACCACCTGCCAACTGCCCACCGGCTCGGGTTCTACTACACATAGTGTGCCATCCTTGCGCAGCACCCGGCAGGCTTCATCGAGTGCCCGGTCCATTGAGTCTTGCGGCACATGATGTAATGACCAGTGCAGCAGCGTACAGTCAAATGTGTCATCGGCGAGTGGCAGCGCGTGGGCACTACCACGAACTCGTGACGCAAGAACGCCCTCGCCGATTTGTGGGTCAAGGGCGGTGACACAATAACCCTGCTGGGCCAGTTCATCACTTAGCGCACCGGTGCCACAACCGATATCCAGTAAGGTATTTAGCCCAGCGCCGAGAAACTCAAGCAGCGCATCAAAAGGTCGGGCGACAACCGCCTGCGCCGGATCTGTGGTTACGCTTTTCATACCCCTGGCTATCCGGGCAGCCGCCGCAACAAGGCATCGACCGCCACCACGCCACGCCCCCGCGGACGCACAATCAGCGGGTTGATATCGAGCTCGGCCAGCACCTGGCGCTGGGCCAGCGCCAGGTCTGAGACCGCGAGCAGTACCTGTAGTAGCGCCTCGTTGTCACCCATGGGGCCGCCTCGAAAGCCCGTCAGTAACGGATATACCTTAAGGGAGCGTAGCGCCGCCTCCAGTTCTGCTCGATTCGTCGGTACCAGTACTACCGTGCTGTCACCAACCAGCTCGGCCAACACACCGCCGCTGCCGATCATCATCCACGGCCCGATGCACGGGTCATGCGCTACACCGACGATCAACTCGCACACAGCATCAGCCACCATCTCCTCGACCAGTAACTGAGGGTTATGGTGAATTAGTGTTGTGGCGTGATCGAGGAGTTCCTTCTCGCTGCGTATGTTTAGCACCACTGCACTGTGCTCACTCTTGTGTGTCATGTTCGAATCACAAACCTTAAGGACGAGCGGAAAGCTGAGCGCCTGTGCCACGCCTCGCAATTGTTCAAGATCATTTACCACCGTACCCCGGGGGATAGTGACACCTGCCGCAACGAGGTACTGCTTGGACGCCCACTCGTTCAGTACCGAGCCGGACTCCCGGAAGGGTGTCGGACCTGGCAGTAGGGGTAACAATGGGTACTGCCATGCGCGGCCGATAGTTGCTGCGGCGACCGCCGCATCCAGTGCCTGCTCAACCCCGCACAGCGGTGCGATCCTCTCCGCCATGAATGACCGCGCTGTCACCTCCGGTAGGTTCTCTGGCAGAGTGGCCAGCACTGCCGTCGCCGCACCGGTGTCACGGGCCGCCCGGCAAATGGCATTGATTGCTGGCTGCCAAGTCTCCAATGTGCAGCGGTCGGCGCGGGGAAGATCCAGCACCAGCATCGATAGATCAAAACCACAACCCAGCATGGCGCGAAAACTCGTGTATAAGAGTTCCTCACAATTCCAGTTGAAGGTGTGGTAGTCCAGGGGATTGGATACCACCACCAGATCATTTAATGTTGCGGCCACGGCATCATGCTGCGCGGCATTGAGTTCCGGAAACACCAAATCGCGGGTGGCCGCTGCATCGGCCATCAGAGATGCCTCACCGCCCGAACAACTCATGGAACACAGGCGGTTACCGGCCAGTGGGCCATGTACATGCAACAGTTTCAGGGCTTCGATGAGAGTATTTAGGTCGTTTACGCGAGCGATACCCAGCCGCTTCAGTAAAGCACCGGCCACCTCGTCCACTCCGATCATCGAGGCCGTGTGCGTCATTGCGAGACGCGCGCCATGTTCAGTGCGCCCGGCCTTAACAGCAACAACTGGAAGTTCGCGCTCGCGGGCACGAGACATCACTTGCTGAAGTGCACAAGCGTCTACAAAACCTTCAATATACAAACCAACTGCTGTCACTCGCTGATCCAGCAGGACCACCTCTAGCGCATGAGCAAGATTAACCTGCGCCTGGTTGCCTAGGGCCACCAAGTAGGCCAGCGGCAAACCGCGGGCCTGCATAGTCAGGTTCAGTCCGATGTTGCTGCTCTGGGTAAACAGCGCGACACCTTGCTCTACCCGCTCACCACCTTGCTGGTCAGGCCATAGCAAAGCACCATCCAGGTAGTTGATAAGCCCGTAGCAGTTGGGCCCCAACACTGGCATGTCACCGGCAGCCTCCAACAGTGCCTCGGTCAGCGCCGCGCCGTCTTTAACTTCGCTGAAGCCAGAGGCATAACAAACAGCGCCGCCGGCGCCTGCCCGTTTCAGCGCCGCAACGATTTCGACCGTCAGGTGGCGGTTAACGCCGATGAAACTGGCATCGGGCACCCCGGGCAATGAGGCGACGTTTCGATAGCACGGATAGCCGGCCAGGTGGTCTTTTTGCGGGTGTACCGGCCAAATATCCCCAGCAAAATCCAGCTGCTGGCACTGCCGGATTACCTCGGTCGCCTCGCGGCCACCAAATACAGCCACGCTGGACGGGCGGAACAATCGTTCCAGGTTCACGGTACCCGCAAAGTGGGTCAGGACCAGTAGGGGCGCAGCATGTCGCGCGAGATGATATGCCGCTGGATCTCGCTGGTACCTTCCCAGATGCGCTCAACTCGGGCATCACGCCAGATGCGCTCCAGTGGCAGGTCCGACATCAAGCCCATCCCACCGTGTATCTGGATGGCCTCATCTGCCACAAAGGCCAGCATTTCGGTAGTGTAGAGCTTAGCCATCGCGTAGTCGCTGTCGCTGGCGGTACCCTGGTCAGTTTTCCAGGCGGCTTTCAGAGTCAGAAGTTCCGCCGCCTCCAGGCGCATCTTCATCTCCGCGAGTTTGAAGCCCACGCCTTGAAAGCGCCCGATGAACTGGCCAAACTGCTTGCGCTGAGCTGCCCAGTCTGTTGCATTTTCCAACGCCCGGTACGCGCGGCCCAGGCACATGGCGGCAACCTGCAACCGTGTCGCCCCTAGCCAGTCATTCGCCACCGCGAATCCCTTATGCTCTTCACCTAATACTTGCCCAGCAGGGACTCGGCAATTGTCGAATTCAAGAATACAGTTATGGTATCCGCGGTGGGATACGCTGTGGTATCCGGTCCGCACGCTGAACCCAGGCGTACCCATGTCCACCAGAAAAGCGCTGATCAGTTTGCGCGGGCCACGGCTGGAGTCCTCCTCTCCGGTCGCGGCGAACAGGATCACGAAATCAGCGAGGTCGGCATGGCTGATGAAATGCTTGCTACCGTTGATGACGTATTCGCCACCATCGCGGTCGGCCCGACACTGCATCGAACGCAGGTCAGAGCCAGCTTCGGGCTCGGTCATAGCCAGACAATCGGTCTTCTCGCCACGTATACACGGCAGCAGGTAGCGCTCGCGCTGCGCGCCGACGCAGGCCTGCAGAATATTGCTGGGCCGGGAAACCAGGTACTGTAAAGCGAAACTGGCACGACCAAGTTCCCGTTCGACCAATGACAATGAGACCGCGTCGAGGCCACCACCGCCAAGTGACTCGGGCATGTTGGCAGCGAAGAAACCCTGGGATATCGCACGCTCGCGTATCTGCTGGGCGAGTGCTGGTGGTACCTGGTCGCTTTGCTCGACCTCAACTTCGTAAGGATAAAGTTCCTGCTCAGCGAATGCTCGAGCACTATCGACCAGCATCCGTTGTTCTTCGCTCAAGCTGAATTCCATCCCTAGCCCCCGTAGTTAATCCTAATCAGGACGACGCCCGATTAAGTGCCGGCGTCCTCGTGCGCCTGCCGGATATGCTGGCAGCGCTCGTTGAGCACCCGTCCGGCCCCCAGATCGACGCTTTGCAGAGCCTGCATGACGCCGATCAGCGCCTGATCCCGCAGCTGCTCGAGTTCGGCGACGCTATGCACCCCGGCCTGGCGCTCGCAGCCTGTTGCCATTTTCTCGACCAACTCGTCCGTAACTACCGGCGGCTCCAAGCGCGTCCATGGGAATAACGCCGGGTCGAAGTGCTTGAGCATTTGCCGCATACCGCCTGGCCCTCCGGCCAGATGAAAAATAAGACAAGTCCCCCAGATGGCCCAGCGCAAGCCGGGGCCGTAGGAGATCGCTGCATCAAGTTCCTCGGGGGTGGCCACATCGTCGTTAACTAGGTGCAGCAGCTCGCGCCACAACGCTTCCTGCAGCCGGTCCGAGAGAAACCCGGGAACTTCGGTGCGGACCTTAAGCGGATACATGCCAAGGTCGGAATAGATGGATATCGCCGTGTCGATCACCGCGGTCGCAGTCTGCTTCCCGCCCAATACCTCCACCAATGGCAATAGATAAACCGGGTTAAAAGGATGGCCCACGATCACCCGCTGCGGGTAGCGGCAAGCGGATTGGAACTTGCTGGGCAACAGCCCCGAAGTGCTGGAAGCGATGATGACGCTGGCATCGGCCACCGAATCTGCCCGCGCATGTAGTTCTGTCTTAAGATCGATCCGTTCGGGCGCGCTTTCCTGAATGAAGTCGGCTGCCTGTGCCACATCCTCGGGACCCGCCATGAACCGTACTCGATCTATCGAGGCGCCGGGAAAAAGTCCGACCCGCTCCAGTGCGGGCCAAGCGTTGTCGAGGGCCTCGCGCAATCGTCTTTCAGCACCCTCGGCAGGATCCCACGCCACCACGTCGAGCCCCCGGGCAAGCGCGCGGGCGACCCAACCCGCGCCGATTACCCCAGTGCCCAGCACACCTAGAACGTTAATCTCACTCACGAGCTTTCCCTTTTCTGGCTCAGCATTGTGGCACAGTAGTAGCCGTGCGCGACTATCGCCGCGGCGACACAGCTGGTGCCGCTGCGAAGCGAAACTAACGGAAAATCCGGTAACCGTGCCGGCTCGACATGCCGCTTGATGGGTCGCGCAGGGGTTGCGGAACCCGGGGGACTAGTGGGCGAAAGCGGGGTGGAGGAATGTCGCAGTGGTTGCGTGAGGGTCCTCGAACGAGACCAGTTCCCATGCCCCTTGCTGCTGCTCCATCACTCGTAGGAGGCGATTGTTCAATCCATGCCCGGACTTATGGGCGCTGAACGCACCGATCAGAGGGTGTCCTAACAAATAGAGATCGCCAATCGCGTCCAAGACCTTATGTTTTACGAACTCGTCACCGTAACGGAGCCCTTCGTCGTTCAGCACCCGATACTCGTCCATGACGATCGCGTTGTCATAACTGCCACCGCGGGCCAGTCCCGCTTCCTGGAGTTCCTCAACGTCCTGCAGGAAACCAAAAGTACGGGCACGACTGATCTCCTTGATGAACGACGTCGTGGAAAGATCCACGCTAGCGCTCTGGCAGGAAGATTGCAGTGTAGGATGGTCGAAATCGATACTGAAGGTCACTTTGAACCCATCAAATGGCTCAAACCGTGCCCACTTGTCACCGTCGCGTACTTCAATGGGCCGGGTAATCCGGATGAATTGCTTAGGTGCGTTCTGCTCTTCGATACCAGCCGACTGGATCAAAAAAACAAACGGTGCTGCACTACCATCCATGATCGGCACTTCGGTTGCGGTGAGTTCAACCAAGGCGTTATCGATGTTGAGACCCGCAAAGGCTGACATCAAGTGTTCGACTGTGGCGACCCGCGTGTCACCGCTTTCCAACGTGGTACACAATCGGGTATCGCCAACGTGATCGGGCGAAGCTTGGATTTCGACGACCGGATCGAGATCGACCCGGCGAAAAACGATGCCGCTGCCGGCAGGTGCTGGCCGTAGGGTCAGGTAGACTTTTTCGCCCGTGTGCAGGCCCACGCCAGTGGCCCGAATCACGTTTTTCAGGGTTCTTTGCCGAATCATCGGATGCACTTCAATCATTATTTTCTCAAGCTTTTCCGGCACCCGGTGCACTCAAGCCACCGGCAACCCAACGAAAGTCTACATTAGAAGACCATTATTGTGTACCCCTTATTGAAAGGTTTTTACCCCTTTTTTTGCATAATTGGTCAATTAGTTCGCAGAATTATCCTAACTATCTGTTTTTAAAAGGTTTAGTCGGCTTGGCGCCGCAAAAAGGCCGGCACATCGAGATAGTCCATGTCAACTGCTGCGTTGCTGCGACTATCCAGATCCACGGCCGTGCGTGGTCGGCGCCGAATGACCGTTGGCTGGTCGTAGTTAACCGCCTCCTGTGGGTCAGCTTCGATCTCACTATTTTTGACTAGGTGCATATCGGGCATGCTGGCACGGTTGCGGATACCCGTGGCTACCATGGTGACACGCAACTCGCCTTCCATAGCCGGGTCGAGTACGGTGCCGATTACCACGGTGCCGTCTTCGGACGCATACTCGTTCACGATCTCGCCAACCTGGGCGAACTCATCCAATTCCATGTCCGGGCCAGCCGATACGTTGACTAGCAGACCCTTGGCACCATGGATGTCAACTTCCTCCAGCAACGGACTGGACAGCGCGCTCCGGGCCGCAGTGATAGCGCGCTCGTCACCGGTGGCCGTGGCCGACCCCATCATCGCCATGCCCATCTCGGACATAACCGTGCGCACGTCGGCGAAATCCACATTGATGAGCCCAGGCCGGGTGATCAGTTCCGATATGCCCTGGACGGCGTTGAGGAGCACCTCGTTGGCACGGGCAAAAGCATCGAGCAACGTGACCTTACCGCCCATCACCTCAAGGATGCGTTCGTTGGGAATGACAATCAAGGAGTCGACCAGCTCAGTGAGTTCTTTGATCCCCTGGTCAGCCGCCTCGATCCGCTTGTTACCCTCGAAACTGAACGGACGAGTTACCACTGCGACCGTCAGGATGCCTTTCTCCTGGGCCAACTGGGCCACCACCGGAGCCGCCCCGGTGCCAGTGCCGCCCCCCATGCCCGCAGTGATAAAGACCATGTCGGTGTTCTCCAGTACAGCCGCGATCTTGTCACGGTCCTCTGTAGCCGCCTGCCTGCCGACATCGGGGTTAGCACCGGCGCCAAGGCCTTTGGTCAGGCTCTCACCAAGTTGCAGCACTTTGGACACACTCGACCGGTGCAGTGCTTGTGCATCGGTATTGGCATTGAGGAAATCGACCCCTTCGAGACTGGCCGACAACATGTGATCGACAGCGTTACCGCCACCGCCGCCTATGCCCAACACCTTGATGACCGCCTGTTGTCCTGAGGTTTCCATCAGCTCGAACATATCGTTCTCCTGTTAATGTGGTTATTCAAAAGAGTTTCCCTAAAACACCGTGTTCCACCGTCTCTGTTCCATTGCCCATGCTTATTGCTACGCTGACCACCGGGTCAGTCCTGCCTGAACTGCCCCGAAAACCAGCTCTTCATCCGCCGGATCAACTCCGTCGGTCTGGAATAATCCGCTACCCCAATACCGCGCTGGTCGTGGTGTCGACGCCCGAACAACACCAGTCCCACGCCCGTTGAATAGATCGGGTTACGTACTACGTCAGCAAGGCTGCCAGCGTATTGCGGCACCCCCAGCCGTACGGGCATGTGAAAAATCTCCTCGGCGAGCTCGACTATGCCAGTCAGCCGGGAACTGCCCCCAGTCAGGACCACACCGGTACCAAGCAGTTCCTCGAAACCGCTGCGGCGTAGTTCTGCCTGAACCAACAGGAACAATTCTTCGACCCGCGGCTCAATTACCTCGGCAAGTGTGGCGCGGGCCAACTTCCGCGGCGCCCGATCACCCACGCTGGGGGTGTCTATCATTTCCCCTTCCGGCGCCAATTGGACCAGCGCACTGCCAAACTTCTTCTTCAACTCCTCTGCTGCCTGGGTAGGTGTGCGCAGAGCGACTGCAATATCGTTGGTGACCTGGTCACCGGCAATAGGCAGCACCGCAGTGTGGCGTATCGCGCCTTCAGTGAACACGGCGATATCGGTGGTACCACCACCGATATCTACTAGGCAAACGCCCAACTCTTTCTCATCGTCGTCGAGTACCGCGTAACTGGAAGCAATCTGCTCGAGCACGATGTCGTCAACCTGCAGGCCGCAGCGCGTGATGCACTTGGCGATGTTCTGCACGGCGCTGACTGCGCCGGTGATGATGTGCACCTTGGTTTCCAGCCGCACGCCGCTCATCCCGATCGGCTCGCGAACACCCTCCTGTCCGTCAATGATGAAGTCCTGTGGCAGGATATGCAGCACGCGCTGATCGTTGGGGATGGCCTGTGCTTGGGCCGCATCAAGAACACGCTCGATATCGCCCTGACTCACTTCTTCCCGGTCACGAACCGCGACCACGCCGTGCGAATTCATGCTGTTGATGTGGGCACCGGCAACGCCTGCGTAAACCGAAGCGATCCGGCACTCGGCAGTCAATTCCGCCTCTTCGATCGCACACTGGATAGACTGGACGGTGGACTCGATATTGGCAACCACACCCTTGCGTAGTCCCCGCGACTGGTGCTGGCCAACACCGATGATCTCGATCTCGCCATTAGCAGTTACTTCACCGACCACTGCTAGCACCTTGCTGGTACCGATATCCAGCCCAACGATCAGATCATCCATCGACTTTTTGCTCATGCGTTTACCGCTACTCTGCAGGCGCCGTGGCTCTGGCCAACTGCAGGTATTGATCACTCCCGTTGCGCCACTGCACGGCAAAGCCGTTGGCATAACGCATATCTACGCGGCCTATCGCGTTGCTATGCTCATGCAGAGCAAGAACAAACCCAGCCGTGAAACGGCCAATCTTGAGTAGCGGCTCGCCGCGGCCAATGAGGATCTCAAAAGAATTTCCCGTCCCTGCGCGCGACACCGCAACCCGCAACCGCCAATCACCCGCCCGGGTCAATACCACCTCGGCCGGCTCGAGGCCTGCGCTGATGAGAACCGGCCTCATCTCCAGGAAAGCGTCAATCAGGGTATGGCGATCTGCGAGCGCCGCCTTCAGCACCGGCATACTCGTCAGTCGCCGTGTCGGGGGAAGATTCACATACTCGTCAACTTCCGGGCCTATACGGTCGAGTGCCATGAAACGGGCGAGTGCTGCGGTCTCCACGATTGCAATCGACAGAGCGTTTGGCCAGATCCGCCGAATGGATGCGCGGTAGACCCGCGGTAAAGCCTCAAGCGCCCGTTCCATGCTAGCCAGGTCGACCGTCAGGTAATTCCCACCGAGGCTACGCCAAGCTGACCGCTCCAGCACCCCCCGATCCACCCGCTGTAATGCAGAATCGACAGTGATCCGATCGATGGTGAAGTAGCCTGAACGCAGTACTTGATCAGTCGCAACAGCCATAATCAGCAGCATGCTGACCAGAGCGATCAGTGGCCCGGTTCGGCGTCGGACAGGATTCAGTGCCGGACCCGTAACAGGCGCTGGTACGAACACACTCCTGGCCGTCACGATGTCACCCCCGCTATCCTGACCTCGGGTTCCAGGGCCACGCCAAGTTGGTCTGCGACCTGCAACTGGACCTCGCTGATCAGTGCCTCGATGTCGCCGGCTGTGGCGCCATCGTCGTTGATGATGAAATTGGCATGCTGAGCCGAGACCACTGCACCGCCGTGTCGGAGCCCTTTGAGGCCTGCCGCTTCTACCAGCCGGCCGGCATAGTCACCAGGTGGGTTGCGAAATACCGAACCGGCGTTAGCGCTCTGCACGGGCTGCTTGCCGGCCCGCTCCGCCAGGTGCGAGTGAATCTTTGTGCGGCCAGGCGTTTTGCCGTCCGGGTGCAAGGTGAAATCTGCGCTAATGAACCAGGTCTCGGAGGCAACCGATACCGAACGGTAACCCACCTCGAAGGCGTCCGCTGGCTGCCGGCTGATGCGACCCCGGCGGTCGATGACCTCGACCGCGCTGGTAATGGCCCAGGTCTCGCCACCAAATGCACCGGCATTCATCGCCAGAGCCCCGCCTACCGTACCGGGTATGCCGGCCAGAAACTCAGCGCCGGCAAGGCCTTCGGTCACACTGAAGCGGGCGACCTGGGCACAGGTGACTCCGGCCTCGGCTTGCAATGTATTACCACGCTCTCGTGACAGGCGTGCCAGGCCGCGGTGAAGACAGACGACCGCGCCTGGAAACCCACCATCGCGAACTAGCAGGTTGCTGCCCAAACCAAGCCACAGCAACGGCACCTCGTCGGGCAAGCACGCAAGGAAACGAATCAGGTCGGCACGATCAGCAGGTACGAAAAAGTACTCGGCAGGACCGCCGACGCGCCAACTGGTATGCCGCGACATTGGCTCACGACAGCGCAAGTCACCGCAGATGTTCTCGAATCCTTTTGCGTGCTCCCGAACCATGGCCGTGTTCACCCGTTGGTCCCCTCGCGCGCGATGCCGCGAACGCCGACCAGTTCCCGAGCAAACCGGCCAATGTCGCCAGCGCCCAGGGTGAGGACCACGTCATCTGCCCTTAGCAGCGGCTCAAGCACTGACCACAGGTCGCGCAGGTCGGCAACGAATACGGGGTCGACGCCGCCCCGCGTCCGGATCGATCGGCACAATGCCCGACCATCAGCGGTGCGGATCGGCTCTTCACCGGCTGGGTAGACTTCGCTCACCAGCAGACAGTCGATCTGAGAAAGCAAGCTACTAAAATCATCAAACAGATCGCGAGTCCGGGTGTAGCGATGTGGCTGAAACACCGCCACCAGGCGTTGGCCCGGCCAGCAACCCCGAGCAGCCGCCAGGGTTGCCGCGATCTCCCGTGGGTGATGAGCGTAATCGTCGACCAGCAGTGCTGCCCCCATCTGGAGTGGCAACTCACCCAGTATCTCGAAGCGCCGGCCAATGCCCTGGAAGGCGGCCAACCCCTCCTGCATCGACCGGGAATCTATGCCAACCTTATCCGCTACCGCGATCGCCGCCAGCGCGTTCTGGACGTTGTGAATTCCAGGAAGAGCCAGGTCCACGTGCAACTTTTCCCGAGAGGCCAGGGCCACGTCGAAACCCATACGCATACCACTTTGGCGCACGGCGACGGCGCGGTAGTCGGCGTCCTCGCCCACGCCATAAGTCACGGTCGGCCGACCGACGCGCGGACGCAACTCGCACAGTACTGGGTCATCAACACACAGCACCGCCAGCCCGTAGAACGGCAGGTGATGCAGGAATTCCAGAAAAGTCTTTTCCAGCGTGTCGAAATCATCGCCATAGGCGCCCATGTGATCGGCATCGATGTTGGTGACCACCGCGATGTGCGGCTGCAGGCACAGGAAGGACGCATCGCTTTCGTCTGCTTCGGCCACCAGCCACTGACCAGTGCCAAGACGCGCGTTACCTTTGACGCTCTTGACCAGTCCGCCAACGAGAAATGTCGGGTCGAGACCCGCGACCGCAAAAATACCTGCCACCAAACTGGTGGTGGTGGTCTTGCCATGAGTGCCGGCAACCGCGATGCCGTTGCGAAACCGCATCAATTCACCCAGCATCTCGGCCCGGGGCACCACCGGAATGCCGAGCCTGTGTGCCTCGACCACCTCCGGGTTGTCGGCAGCGACCGCACTCGAGGCGACCACCACGTCCGCGGCTCTGATGCTGGCTGCTTGGTGGCCGATAATCACGGTAGCGCCATCATGGACTAGGCTGCGCGTGGTGGCAGATTCCACCAGGTCCGACCCAGTGACCTGGTAACCCTGGTCCAGTAGAACGGCCGCAATGCCGCTCATTCCGGTGCCGCCGATACCGACGAAATGAACCTGTTTGACGAACTCACGCATGCGCTACCTTCAAGCATTGTTGCGTGACCCGCTCGGTTGCCTCCGGTCGGGCCAACCGCCGGGCACTCTGCGCCATCTGCAGTACCTGCGCACGATCCGCCGCCAGGCGCATGATCTCGCGGGCCACACGCCCGGGAGTGACCTCTGCTGCACTGATAGCGACAGCCGCCCCACTGGTGGTCAAAAATGCCGCGTTGGCGCTCTGGTGGTCACCTGCAGCAAAGGGATAAGGCAGCAGGATGGCGGCCACTCCCGCTGCGCAGATCTCGCTAACAGTCATCGCCCCCGCCCGGGAAACAATGACATCGGTCTCGCCGTACGCCCGTGCCATATCATCGATGAACTCAACTACTTGCGCCTCGACGCCGGCTTCTGCATAAGCTCCGCACAGCGCCTGTGCCCGACCGCCGCCCGACTGGTGCAGGAGAACTGGCCGCTCGACTTGCGGTATCTGCTGGACAGCCGCCGGTAACACCTGGTTCAGCACTACGGCACCCTGGCTGCCACCCAATACCAGCACCCGCAACTGCGGCGCCCGACCCACGCTTCGCGTCACCGGTGCAGGCAAGGCGGCAATCGCGGGGCGCACCGGATTGCCGGTCCAAACCGGATCCCGGCCCAGGCCCGCGGTGTGCTCGAACCCGCACATGACCCTGGTGGCGAACGGTCCCAGCAGGCGATTGGTTAGGCCGGCCCGGGCATTAGCCTCGTGGATTAGCAAAGGCCGGCGTAGTAGCCAGCCCGCCAGCCCACCGGGCCCAGCGACGAATCCACCCATGCCGAGCAGT
>JASLLH010000050.1:0-13777 GCA_030747115.1 Arenicellales bacterium | reverse complement strand
CGGCGGCCTTTTGAGTATCGCTCCGACTCGTCAACTTGACCGGTCGCGGGGACTGCCACCCCCGGCCAGCCCCGATCAAACTGTCTTCCGAACCCTGATCAGACCTTCCCGGGCTGCCCTGGCTGGGCCCCATCCCGGCCGGAGGTTATTCCCCTCAGGCCTCGTAGACGACCTTGCCGCCAACGATGGTCTTGACCACGCCGATGGTTTTGATCTCGTGGGGGTCTACTGTCAGGATGTCCTTGTCGATAACGCAGAAATCGGCCACCTTGCCCACCTCGATGGAGCCCTTGACATCCTCCTGGTGATCCTGCCAGGCGCCGTTGATGGTGTAGCTTCTGATGGCTTCCTCAACGGTGATGCGTTCCTCAGGGCCGCTGACGGTGCCCGAAACCAGGCTCTCCCGAAGCACGGCATTCTCCACTCCCAACCGCCAGTTGGGCACGGTTATGGGCGCGTCGGAACTGGAGGTCAGGTTGAGACCCGAATCGATGGCCGTCCGCATCGGCCACTCGTAGGCTGCCCTCTCATCGCCGACCACGGCCGGTTCAAAGTCGGAGATCATGGCTTCGATAGTCGGCTGCATGGCTACGCCGCCCTTGATCCCGGCCAGCTTCTGACATGTCTCCGGGCTGATAAAGTCGGCGTGGACGACATAGTGACGCGGGTCGCCGCCTGGTTTTTCGGCCAAGGCCTCGACGTATCCGTCCACGGTGGCGTCGATGGCCCGGTCGCCGGTGGCGTGAACCGCGATCTGATAGCCATGGTTGTGGACCAGTTTGATCATCCTGATCAGGTTGGCCCGCTGTTCCTCGTCGGTCTTCCCGGGCAGGACCGAGACGCCGTGTCCGACGTCACCGCTGATGTAATCCTCGTTCATCCAGGAGGTGTAGGTCAGGGGGATGCCGTCGGCAAACAGTTTGATGCCGGGGAAGTTGAGCCATTCAGGATCGGTGTCCCGGGGTATGGGAAAGGATTCGAGGCCTTTTTTCAAATCGTCGTAATTCAGGGCCCCGTAGTCGCCCAGCAGAATCAGGATAGTTGCCCGGGCGGCCAATTGATCGCTGTCCAGCAGTTCCCGGTAGATGTCTATGAACTCGGCGCTCATAACCCCGTAGGCGTAGGCTTCGCCGCCGGGTCCGATGGCCGCGTCGGTGAAACTGGTGATCCCGTTGGCGCTCAGGAGACCGATGGCCGACAGGAGGGCTTCTTTCTTTTCCTCCCTGGTCAGGATGGGCACGAACTTGGTGACCAGGGCCTGGGCCCCCAGTTCCAGAAAAATACCCGTCGCCTCGCCCTCGGCGTCCCGCTCGATCACGCCTGAAGGGGGCTCGGTGTCGCTGGTGATACCGGCGATTTCCAGGGCCTTGTGGTTGACCAGGATGGTGTGTCCCGAAAAATCGGTCAGGATGACCGGGTTGTCGGGCGAGACCGGATCGATGTCCGAGCGCCTGGGGAACATCGAAGGGTCGTTTTTGCATTCCACCAGCGAGCCCTGATCCCAGCCAAAGCCGCGGATCCACTCACCTGGCTCAACCTCGGCCGCCTTGACTCGGACGGCCTCGACGATATCGCCGATGGATTGAACGTGGGGGAAGGACATATCCAGGGCCAACGGCGGTCGGGTCGCTCCAAAAAAGGGAGCATGCATGTGGGAGTCGTTGATCCCCGGTAGCATGGTCCGGCCATCCAGGTCGATCACCTCGGTGGCCGGTGTGGTCAAGGCCTTGACGTCGTCGTTGTCACCCACGGCGACGATCCGGCCATCCTTGACCGCCACCGCCGAGGCGATCTCGAAGTTTTGATTTACGGTTATTACCTTGCCGTTTACGATGACCAGATCGGCTGCGGAATTTTCCATTTATCCCTCCTGCTCCAGATATTCGCCGCTCCGGGCTGGCGCAACGCCCGACTCGACCTTGTTTGAGTGCTACCGACTGCAGGAAGTATAAACAGGCTGGCTAAAGGTTGCGAATGCGGCTATGCGAGGTGGTGTCAGTTCGCCAGTGTTATGCCCACTCGCGCTGACGGCGAGTTCGATCCGGTCATCGGGCCCGAAGGCAATAAGAGTGTGGACTACTCCGAGAACCCCACTAACACTGTAAACCTCTCAGCCTTTTCTGCTAGGTCTGGCAAGGCAGCCTTTAATAGACCCACAGGAAACGGCCTCCATCTCCTTTACGGCCTGAACCATGATCTGAACCTCCGGTACCAACTCCCCGTCTTCGCCATAGATGAGCGGATAGGGATTGTCATCGAGGCCTGGCACGATCTTCATCCGAACCGGGAAGTCATAGCTACATGCATTTCCGACTTCACCGGGGATCATCGGATACCGCCTGTGGTCGAATAAGAGAACGCCGATGGCTTCCCCATAGTAAGGCTTTCCGCCAACGACCTTCGCTCCGCTATCGCTAAGCACCGATATAACCATTGTGGGCGAGTACCCCTATCAGATTGAGCAGCATGCGCGCGCCAAATTGCGAGGTCAGATTGGAAACGTCGAGCTCCGGCACCACTTCTACAAAATCCATACCAACAACCTTTCCTTTGCGGGCGAGGCCGCGCATCAGGTTTAAGGTCTGATAGTAAGTGACACCACCGGGCGTTGGATAGCCAACGCCCGGTGCGATAGACGGGTCAAGTCCATCTGCGTCTACCGTCAGAAAGTAACGTTCGGCGGCCGGGATCTGGTCAACTACTGCCTCGATCCCGACCTCATGCAGTTCCTCCGCACGAATCAGAAGGCTTTTGCCGTATGCGGTTACATCCGCGACCTCCTGGCGCATGGCACTACCTTGACCGCGCAAACCGATCTGAGCCATTGACGATACCCACGGCATTTCAGAGGCCCGCCGCATAGGACTGCTGTAACCTTCACGAAGTCCGTCTCGCTCGTCGACCCAATCGAGATGTGCGTCGATTTGTACAAGGCAAAGCGGCCCTTGTTTTTCGTAGGCCCGCAGCACCGGAATCGTCGTTCCGTGATCACCGCCGATGACAATCGGTACGGCCCCTCGTTCAAGTATGGTCCGCACGGTATCCGTAACCATCTGTAGGTACTCGGAGAAATTCTTTTCACCGATAACCGCATCACCACAATCGACGCAGCGAATATCGCGGCCGGCGAACAGCTCGCCGCCGAAGTCGAAATCGTAATGATCGATCTTGGCGTAGGGTACTGATCCGCGTCGGATCGCGCCTGGCGCAGACACACAGTTGTAACGCGAATGACCCGGATAAGGGCTCAAAAGAGGCACCCCCAGCACCGCGACATCCGCGTCAAGCGAGGTCACGTTATTGCAGATCGGAAACCCCGCAAACGTGGATCCATCGCGGTTTAGACTTGGCGACACAATAATCCTCTCATTAGGAACCGGAACAATCTCAGAACATGCGCGCGGCGCTCTGCCGGCCATTCGAGCGCAGGAAATATAAACAGGCTGGGGCGGAAATCACCCAGTTTGCGCTCGGTCGAGAGGAACTCCGGGCCATTCACGAATCTAGAACTGATCGCGGTAGTCCCCTTGTTTGCGCGTGAGCGCTGAAAGTTCATGTCTGTTGGGCCCACAGTTCCGTCGTGAGGTAACGCTCGCCGGTATCGGGCAATATGGCGAGCAGCTGCGTGTCCTTTGCGCTGTCGCGCCGGGCATAGTCCAGCATACCTACTACTGCGGCCCCGCAGGAGATACCACAAAAGATGCCCTCGCGTTCTGCCAGTTGTCGGGCGATAGTCATGGCGTCATCGGCATTGATGGGGATCACCTCGTCGTAAGCGCTCTGATCGAGCGTGTCTGGGATGAAACCCGGTGCAGTGCCCATGATTCGGTGTTTGCAGGCGATACCCTGGGAGAGGATGGGTGAGGCGTCGGGTTCGGTCGCAATGATGCGGATACCGGGGATTGCGCCTCGCAGTACCCGGGAAAGTCCAGTCACGGTGCCGCCGGTACCGGTGGTGCAGATAACGGCATCAAGGTCTTTGCCGAAGTCCTCGATGATCTCTGCAGCGGTTTTTCGGTGCGATTCCGGGTTGGCCGGGTTGTAGTGCTGGCCAACGAAAAAGTAGCCTTTTTCTTTTTCCAGCCGGCGGGCTTCTTCGATGGCGCCAACCGTGCCTTTGTCTGCCGGGGTCAGCACCAGTTCGCTGCCATAGGCGCGCAGGATGGCTTTGCGTTCCTCACTCATGTCCTCGGACATTACGAAAACGGCCGGGTAGCCTTTGACTGCCGCGACCATGGCCAGGCCAATGCCGGTGTTGCCGGAGGTGGGCTCGACGATGGTGTCACCGGCTTTCAATACGCCCCGTTCCTCGGCATCCTCAATCATTTTGACCGCCGGTCGGTCCTTGACCGAGCCGCCAGGATTGAAACTCTCGAGTTTGACCCAGAGCCCCGCCGCCTGGTGGTCGCTGAAACTGTTGAGGCGTACGACCGGAGTTGCGCCCACGGTTTGCAAGATATTGTCATATTTCATGAGGGGATCGTAACGGCTCAGGTGCTACGGGGAAATGTTTTTCACCCGGTTAGTTAGCCGGTGGGGGAAACGCTGACCAGGGCCGCTGCTGCAGGGCCAGTGCGCGGGTGCTGCCGGTGGCGAGGCAGGCCCGGTAGCCGGGCGCGGTAGTGAGGTCGTACAGCCGGGTGCGTTGCAGGTCACTCGGCAGCCACGGCGTTGCCTCGAGCCGGGCTGGCTGATCGGGGTCGACGCTGACTGCAAACTGAGCCAGTGGCAGGGTCAGCCCGCGGCCATGCAACTTGATGTAGGCCTCTTTGCGCGTCCAGCAGGCAAAGAAGGCCTCTAACTGCCTTGCTTCATCGAGTGCGGCAAGGTGGGCCACTTCGTCCACCGAGAAAAACCGTCGGGCGAGGTCCAGCCGACTGTGTCGGCCTGGCGCGCGCAGGCGCTCGACATCAATGCCGACTTCACAGGCTGATGTAACTGCCAGGTAGACCCAGCTCCCGGCATGGGAAAGATTGAAACGCAAGCCGCACTCCTTCGCCAGATTCGGTTTGCCGTGCCTGCCATAGTGCAAGACTACCGCTTGTGGCGTGATACCAAGATAAAAGCCCAGCACCATGCGCAGCGCACCACGCGCGGCGCTGAAATTGTGACGGTCGCGGGCGAAAACGAAACGACCTGTCCGGGCCAGTTCGTCCCCTGTCAGTAGCGCGCGGAATGTGGCCAGCGTATCCGGGTCGTCTGGCACAGCCAACGTCCAGACGTGAACTTCATCTTGCGGCAAGTGGTTGGTGGTTGCAGTCATTGGGCGTAATGCTATGTGCCGAGCTTCCCGGCAGGCAGTAGCCTGGTATATCAGCCTCGGGTTGCCGCAGCAGGAGTGCGGGCAAAGATAATTAGGGCCACACCAGCAAGTACAACTGCGCCGCCCGACAATACCACCAGCGAAGGGCGTTCACCCAGCAGGATAGCGGCACTGACGATGGTGAAAATGGGCAGCAACAATAACACCGGCATGACTTGAGATACCGGATTGCGCGCAAGTACGCTGTACCAGATGCCGTAGCCCAGTGCAGTCATGATGACGCCCAGGTACAGCACGGTGCCCCAGCCGATCCAGCTGGCATGCAGGACGGCATTGATGTGACCGCTCTCAATGAGCAACGATCCGAGCAGCATCTGTGGCGCGGCAAAGACACCGATCCAGGCCACGGCAGTCAGGCCGTTGATGCGGTCACCAATTTTTTTGAACATGATCTGGCCGATGGCCCAGGTTAAGGCGCCGCTCGCGGTCAGCAGCACGGCGAACAGTTGGCCGCGCAATTCGGGCTGGCCAGCGATCAGGACTATGCCGACAAAGGCTACCAGCATGCCAGTCCAGCGCTGTGCGCCCGGGCGTTCCCGCAGTATGGCGACCGCGAGCAGCACGCCAAAGGGCACCTCGAGGTGGATCACGATGACGGCGAGCGAGGCATCGATCATCGACAGGCCGGTAAAGGTAAGGCCATACTGGATGGTTGACCCGACCAGGGCGATCCAGAAAAGGTCCTTGAGGCAGCCCCTGGGTATGGGCACAAACCACAGCAGGAGCAGAGCGGCAACAAAAAAGCGCATGCTCATAAGGAACAACGGCGGGAATTCGACCAAGGCGGCCTTGGATAGCGTAAATCCCAGGCCCCAGGTCAGTGGCACGCAAATGGCAAGCAATAGGTCACGGGGGCTCAAGGGAAATTCCGTAGATTGAGGCGTAACAGGGCTATGTTTGCCAAAAGGGCAGCAATGACATTGGGTGGTTTCCGTCAGCGTATCGTAGCCTAGCAGGCCGACACATTTATGCAAATAAGTGTCGCGTGACTCCGGCACATATTGGAAGTCTTGGTCGGATCGGTTACGCTTTGGCGCTTTATTATTTTGCCGGTGCAGGGCGCATTGGCCCGGGAGTCTGAATAATGAGAGTTGAACGGTGGATTAGCCGGGAGGCGTTCGTGCTTGCGTGTCTGCTTGGATTTGGTTCACCAACAATGGCTGGTGATCGGGCGCCGTTGCCGCCGGTATGGATTGATTACTCGAGCAGTGGCGCAGCAATCGATTTCGCCACTAAGGCTGGATTTGCCGGCAATGACCGTATCTATAGCATGGAATTGTACCAAGCCGGCTGGCGCGCCAGCATATTCGGGGGCGGCGGTACAGGCTTATCCTCACTGGCAGCCCCGTACCGAGCGGCCGACCAAAGACTCTTCCATGCGCTGGCAAATGATAACGTCGAATACGCGGGTGTTGCAGTCGATTTCTCTGCCGCCGGGGCAGGCTGGATGCTGGGATCGGCCACTATACGGGCGGCGGATGCGGGCCGCCGCAGCAGTTGGTTCGGGGGGCTCAGAAGCGAATCAATTGACCTGAGCCTGTATCGGGTCAACCGTGAGGATGGTGTTGCGGCCCGGGCGGCCGACTTTGCCTGGCGTTCGCCACTGGGGCAGGTCGGGCTGCGCCACGTCAGCGCGTCTTCGCGCACCTTCCTGCATACGGCCAGTTTCGAAAAAGCCGTTCCGGGGTATGGCCTGTTTGGACTCGAATTTACCCAAGCCCGCAGCCGGCGGTTCAATGACTTTGCAGATACACGCTGGGTGATTACTTTCAGGGGCGTGTTGGATTCACCGCCAACGCCGGTGGCCTACGTTGACAAGAGCGCGACCCAGGGCTGGGGCAGGCCGGCGGTGGTGGCCGCGGCTGCTGTGGGGGTTGCACTGCTGGCGAGTTCGGGCCTGGGTGACCAGGACGAACAACTACGTTATGCCAGCCAGCACGTTGCTGCTCGGCAGGTGTTGAACGGGGTTAACCCCAAATCGGTAGCCGAGAATCGCGAGTACGGCGGCTGGGTTTACCGCAATGCGGATGCGACCTTCAGTGCCACCGAACCCAAGCAAGGCACGGTCGATGCAGTCAATATCGGTTCGCCGGATAGCGTACCGCGGGGAACGGTCGCCACTGCGAGTTACCACACCCACGCAGCCCACGACCCCCGCTATGACAGCGAACACTTCTCTCCCACGGATATCGCGATGGACGTCGCCTGGAAAGTGGACGGATATCTGGCGACCCCGGCCGGGACATTCAAGTATCACGAGTACCTAACCGGGCTGATCTTTACGCTCGGCACGGTGGCCAATTAAATAGATGAAAAATGCCGTCATTGGCGCTGCTGTGGGCATATTTTCGCTGACCGTTGCGGCGGACGAGGAGACAGCACAAAGTCGCCGCTATGTGCAGTCGTTGTCCGGAAATTGCTCCTACGTCGATGGCTACCGCTGCGCTGAGCCAGCAGGGCCCGGATTTACTGGGCCAGGTGTGGAGGAGCGGCTGGTAGGGGGGGCTTTGCTCAGCGCTTGGCAAGTTACCTGGGAAGATTTTCGTGCCAACGAGGAACTGATCCCGGAACAGCGACAACTGCGACACTACCGGATCGGTTTCGGTGAGGATGACTCAAACTACCTAGTGTTATACCGGGCACTACTGATGCCGCGTATGGTCGCAGGGCAGCCGCAGGGCATAATCAGCGTACCTTTTGGACGAACTACCGTCTATGAGGTGGATAAGGCGACACTCAGGATTGTGCGGCGCCGCTACATGCGCTGAAAATCGGAGGGATAGATGGATACCAGGAAAACTTGCGATGTGATAATTATTGGCGCTGGCGTCATAGGTACTGCGATAGCCCTGGAACTCTCCCGGCGGGGACGCAAGGCCATTACTGTTGATCGCCTGCCGGCGGCAGGATATGGATCTACGTCGAGTTCCTGCGCCATCATCCGCGTTCATTATTCAACTCTCAGCGGCACCGCTTTTGCCTACGATAGCTATTTCTACTGGAAGACCTGGGCAGATTACCTGGGGTTCGCCGACAGCGATGATCTTGCCCGATTTAGTGAAACCGGCTGCCTGTTGATGAAGACCAAAGGCAATGGATATCTCAAGAACATCGTCGCCAACGTAGAGGCGCTCTCGATTCCCCACCAGCATTGGGACGCAGATCAAATCAGAGCTCGGTTGCCGGTGTATGATCTACGGGCCTACGCCCCGGCAAAACCCATGGATGACTCTGGGTTTGGGGAGCCTACCGGCGGTGAGATCGCCGGCGGGGTATTTTTCCCCACGGCTGGATTCATCAGCGACCCCCAGCTTGCCACGCAGAACATCCAGGTGGCGGCACAGGCCTGCGGCAGCAGTTTTCTTTTCAACCGTCAGGTAGTTGACATTCCAGTAGTGGATAACCGCGTGCAGGGCGTGACGCTGAATGACGGCAGCCGCATTGAGGCGCCGGTGGTAGTCAACGTTGCCGGTCCGCACTCGTCAGTAGTCAACCAGTTGGCTGGCGCCGAGGGTGACATGAAGATCACAACGCGGGCGCTGCGCCAGGAGGTGGTCCACTTGCCGGCGCCAGAGGGCCTCGATTTCGAGCACCACGGGCTGGTGGTCTCGGACAACGATATCGGCGTCTATTGTCGACCCGAGACCGGCAATTGCGTGCTTGCCGGCAGCGAGGATCCCGAATGCGATCTCCGAGAATGGGTCGATCCGGATGACTACAACCGCGATTTTACCGACCAGGCCACTGCCCAGGCGTTGCGCATGGCCCAGCGTATGTCGGGCCTCAAGTTGCCTAACCGCATGCGTGGGGTGGTCGATCTGTACGATGTGACCGAGGACTGGTTACCGATCTATGATCGCTCAAGCATCGACGGCTTCTACATGGCTTGCGGCACCAGCGGCAATCAGTTCAAGAATGCGCCGGTGGCAGGAAAACTGATGGCAGGGCTCATCGAATATTGCGAATCGGGCAACGATCACGACCAAAAGCCCTTCCAGTATCCGTTGGAGCATCTCGATTTCGTGCTCGACACCGCTACTATGTCACGGTTACGCGAGATTAACCCTGATAGCAGTTTCTCGGTGCTGGGCTAAATATCGCGGCAAGTGCCAGCAGGCGAGGCGGAAAAACCCGCCCGCGGAATTCAAGTCCAGCCCGGGCTCACGGACTCCGGGGTCAGCCTACCTCAACGCCGAACTGCAGCGCTGTCTCAAGCAGGACCTCCCCCAGTGACAGGGCAAAACCGCGCGGTAGAAAAAGCTCAAATCCTTCTTTTGAATGCCACACGGTGATGCCGACATGGTGCATGGCCGTCGAGGCGACTGTGCCTACCGGGCAGGCATCGTTGCGTAGGTCAATGGGTAACAGGCGGTTGAGACATACCTGTGCTTCGGGCCCGCTGACACGCAATTGGGTGCGCGAATGTGACAGCTCGAGCACGCTGCCATCGGCCGGTGTGAGTTTCGGCGCTTGCGCGCCGTGTATCCACCACTTAAGCGGTTCGACCCGGAGGATCGTGCCGCCGGTGGTGGTAGTCACCTGGCCTGGGCCTGGCGCGGACGGCACACCGAGCGCCTGCGCGACCTGCGCACCGACCGTGCCCAGCGTTTGCGGCCAGGCGGCGATCTGGTGCAGTAGCAGTTCTGGTACCTCCTGCAGATGCACGCCGGGTTCACCCGGCTGGCCGTACAGGCCCGGGCGGCAATACCCGGCGAGGGCAGAGGCTCGTTCAGCCATGCATACGCTCCCCGTCAGGATCGACCATATGTGGTGAGACGATCTCGACAGCAGTATTACCTTTGCGGACTGGGTCGGCCGCAACCACAGCCTTGTTCTGCCAGCTTTCCTGGCCACCGCTGATGAAGCCAAGTCCTATCCAGTGACCGAGTTCTGGCGAGTGGGTCACCGAACTGATCCAGCCCTCGCCCAAGCCCTCCAGCTGGTCTGCGGCGCACAGCAATGCGCCGGCGTTAAATATCTCACGGCGGTCGCGAGGAAAAATGCCAACCAGTTTCGGACGGTTTGCGCGGGCCAGGTCTGGGCGCTTACGCAGGGCGCTGCCAATATAAGATTTTTTATTTGAGGCCATCCGGCCAAGCCCGGCATCCTCTATAGTGACCCGGCCGTCGAGTTCTGCCCCGGTTACATGACCTTTTTCGATACGCAGTGCACCCATCGCTTCCAGGCCGTAAAGGCAGCCATCGAGCCCCTTGGTGATACCCCATAGGAGATCCATCGCGGCAGGCCCGAAATCGGCAGGGACGTAGACCTCAAAAGCAAGCTCGCCCGAGAAACTGATGCGGGCAATTCGACAGGGGATATTGTCTTGAAGGATGCTTTCAGTAACTCCCATGAATGGCAGGTTGTCATTAGAGACCACGGCAGGGTCTTGCACGCAGGCCTCCAATACGCTGCGGGATTTGGGGCCGGCCACCGCCACGCCAGTCCACTGTTCGGAGACGGAAGTCACGTGGACCTTGAGATCTGGCCAGCGGGTCTGCAGCAGTTCCTCCAGGAAAACCATGACTTTGGCCGCGTGGGCGGTGGTCGTGGTCATGAAGTACTCGGTTTCTGACAAGCGCCAGGTGGTGCCGTCGTCCATGACGATACCGTCATCTCGCAGCATGATGCCGTAGCGGGTTTTGCCGACCGCAAGCTTGGCGAAAGGGTTGCTGTAGACGCGATTCAGCAGTTCCGTCGCATCGGGGCCCTGTATTGCTATTTTGCCCAGCGAGGTAACATCGCACAGGCCGACCGTGCGCCGCACAGTAGCCGCTTCACGCTCATAGGCGTTGGCCAAGGTTTCTCCCTCGCGGGCAAAATACCAGGGCCGGTGCCACAGCCCAGCCATGGTCATGGTCGCGCCGTGTGCCAGGTTCCACCGGTGCAGCGCAGTGCGCCTTAAGGGGCGGAAGTGCTGGTCTACGCTGCGGCCCCTGAGCGCACCGATGCTGACCGGGATATAGGGTGGGCGGAAGGTGGTGGTACCGACCTCGGGGATTTCTTTGCCGAGTGCCTCGGCCATGAGTGCCAGGCCGATGACATTGCCCATCTTGCCCTGGTCGATGGCCATGCCCAGGGTGGTGTAACGCTTAAGGTGCTCGACCGAGACGTAACCCTCGCGCTGAGCCAGGCGCACGTCCTCGCTGGTGACATCGTGCTGCAGGTCGACAAACGATTTCAGTTTGCGCCCCGGAAGCTTGATTTCGTACAGCGCCCTTATCGGTGCTTGCCAGCCCCCCGCAGCTGGGGCCCGTGTCTGGGTGACGGATTTACCCAGTGCGTGGGCGGCGCGAATTCCAGCCGCAGTTCCAGAGAGCACGCAGTCGCTGGTATGCCAGACTCCAGCCGCCGAGCCTGCCATGGTAATCGGTTCGTCACTGCTGTCTGGCAGAAAACAGGCGTTGGCCGCATCCCACACCGGCTGTACGCCGCGGTGCGAAAGCAGGTTGACCACCGGCGACCAGCCGGCCGAAACCAGCACCAGATCGCAAGACATGCTGCCGGCTGCGCGCCATTTTGCGCCATCAGCTTTGGCCAGGGCCAGGGCATTGACGCCGCTTGCACCGCGGGCCTGCAGCGGCGCAAGCCCAAGGTGCAAGTCAACCTCAGCGCTGGCCAGTGAATTGCGGAGTTGGTCGGGGATGGTCGTGCGGGCATCCAGTAATCGAACGGCGGCGCCGGCGTTTGCCAGTTCGGCCGCGGCTGGGTAGGCAGAGTCGTTGTTGGTGGCTACTACGATGCGCTCGCCAGGCAGCACCGCGAAGCGGTTGAGGTAGGTGCGGGCAGCAGCCACGGTCATCACGCCGGGTCGGTCGTTATTGCCAAAAGCGAGGTGGCGTTCGATGGCGCCGGTAGCGAGCACAATGTAGGCCGCCCGCAGGGTCCAGAAGCGCTGGCGTGGCAGCCAGGTCGGTGGGTCAGCGAGGTGATCGGTGACCCGTTCGAGCAAGCCGGCGGTGCCGTGGTCGTAAAGACCAAACGCGATAGTACGGGTCATGCTGCGCACGCCGGCGTGCTCCAGGGCCGTGATCTCATCGGCCAAGCCAGCAGCAGCGCCTGGTTGCGACAAGCTGTTGCCACCACTGACGGAATCCTGTTCGACCAGCACCACGTCCAGGCCTGCTTGAGCCGCAGCCCTGGCGGCAGCACGGCCAGCCGGGCCGCTGCCGACCACCAGCAGGTCACAGTAGCCGTGGGCATGTTCGTAGTGGTCGGGGTCTGGGGCCCGCGAAGCCTCGCCCATGCCAGCCGCCCGGCGGATAATTTTTTCGTAGCGCATCCACATGCCGGTACCGGAGCCCCACTCGAGCGGCGGTACGCCCATAAAAGTCTTGTAGTAAAAGCCGGCGGAAAGAAATCGACTCAACAGGCCATTTAGCGCACTAAAATCAAAGCGTACGCTGGGCCAGGCATTCTGGCCCTGGGCAACCAGCCCCTGATAGAGTTCCTGTGTGGTCGCCCGTACATTGGCGTCGCAGCGGGCACCGGTGCCCACCGTGACCAGTGCGCCGGATTCTTCTACCCCGGCTGACATCACGCCCCGAGGCCGGTGGTATTTGAAACTGCGCCCAAGGACTTGTTCGCCGTTGGCCAGCAAGGCCGAGGCCAACGAGTCACCCGCATAGCCTTGTAACGGTTTCCCGTCCCAGGTGAAATCGAGCACTTTGCTGCGGTCAATGTGGCCGCCGCTGGGTTGGCGCCGGGTACTCATGCTGGCCCCCCTGGGTGCGCGCTGGTTATCGTGAGAGCCCGTGCGATAGCATCATCGGCTGGCCGAACGGAAAGAATCTCGTGTGTGCAGGTGTCACGCTCGACGATGATCCACATGCGACAGCCATGCAGGTGCTGCCAGGATTCAAATTGCACGCCGTCGATGTTGTCGCGTTGGAACACGGCCTCGATCCAGTCGGCGGCGGCGGCATCGAGCGGTGGATATATGATGGTGGCATCGCCGCCATAGGAGAACTCACTATGATCGCGGGTACCGCAGAAAGGGCAGGGGATTCTGATCATAGCTTGCCTTCAGCCGTGTAACTTGGGGTCCGGGCCGGCACCGCGTTCATCAAGGTTGATGCCCTGCTCGAAACGCTGCAGGTTGTGATTAGCGATGACTGGGTCAGCACGGTCGTTGGCGATGAGGTCGGCGAAGTACCAACCGGAAGCAGGACTGGCCTTGAAGCCGCCATAGTTCCAGCCGGCGTTCAGATAGAGGTTGGTCAAAGGGGTTTTGCAGATGAAGGGTGAGCCATCCATGCTCATGTCCATCACCCCCGCCCAGTGACGCAGGAGGCGCACCCGGCCAAGACACGGCAGGATCGAAGTCGCACACTCGGATACGTCCTGCACCAGGGGCAGATTACCCCGTTGGGCATAGGATTTGTACCAGTCGAGGTCGCCGCCAAACACCATGCCGCCCTTGTCCGACTGGGATATATAAAAGTGTGTGCCGCC
>JASLLH010000004.1:32003-52905 GCA_030747115.1 Arenicellales bacterium | reverse complement strand
TGGTGACCCGGCAGCAGAACCGACAGCAGCACGATCAGCAAGGGCCACAGGTAGGCAATCAGGCTGACTTCGGCCGGCGACCCGTGTCGCAGAGCCGTGAAGTACAGAAAATGGTAGCCGAATATGCCGCCGATCCCGTGCAGCCAGACCTTGGCTGGCTGGCGGGCGAAAAGCCCGGCCTCGCCACGGACCAGCCTCCAGACGAGTCCCAGGCCACCGCCGATGGCAAAACACAGCGCCGCCAACTGGAACGGTGGCACCTGGCCGGTGGCCACGGTCAGCGCAGCCAATAGCGACCACATCAACACAGCGCTGAAACCGCTGAGGGTTGCTCGGCCAGTGCCGACTTGATCCAGGTTAGATCGCGGGGGCATGAAAATTTTTCCGTTGCTAATAATCCGACTGCCGTGAGGATGCAATAGTTGATATTCCTACAATTTTCCAGATGATGGGGGTTTCACATTTTGCGGCAAAGCACAAGTAGGCAATTGCATAGTGCAAAGGCGCCAACGATGTTTCGAAATTACCCGCCCGAGGTTACTTAAGGTAACACCCGCCAAGTAAGCAAGCTATCGAGCACCTTTCGAGCCTACACAATCTGCCATTTCACCCTTGTTGCCTTATTGGCATGGAAATTGCTGGATTATTGTCAGTTCCAGGGGGCTCCTTCTCGACCGAACAGTCCCCGGGTCACCGACGACCTCCCCATTGCGCATCAAGCCCCCAGTCGGTGACCCGGGGCTTTTTACCTACACCAATTATGTCAAAACGGTGATGGCGACTCCTGCCCGCACCACCACGCCCTGCCAACGCTGCTCGCTAGCCTCGGCCCGTGGCTGTCCAGTTTGACCCGCAACACCTTGGTATACTTTCGCATTAAGTCCCCGTAGCTCAGCTGGATAGAGCAATCGCCTCCTCGGTCACACTGGGCACCAGGCAAGGGAAACCGCCTGCGTGAATCTGCTCAAACTCGGTGAAACCTCAGCACGGCAGGTGGTGGCAACACCGAGCCAAGCCCGCCTCGCGCGGGAAGGTGTAGAGACTTGACGGGCAGCACCTAAGGGCTGTGAGGCCTACCGGTGAAGGTAAAGTCCAGACCCCGAACGGCACGCCGGCAGTGAAAACTGTAGGGGTAAGAAGCGATAGGTCGCAAGTTCGAATCTTGCCGGGGACGCCACTTATGCAGGCCTGTTTTTTCGTTCTCGCTCAGGCTGTGGATAACCCTGTGCGCAAGTTGTTGGCAGCCTGCGGACAACTTGTGGGCAGGTTGCGCCATGCCAGCCATGAACCCAGCTGAAGCACCCAGCCCACCGGTATCAGCTGGGCTCTTGCGTCGGCTGGCAGCCATGATCTACGACGCTTTCCTGCTGGCCGGCGTTCTTTTTATCGCCGGCCAACCATTGCCGGCCCTGGATGCCCTCGCCCCGGGTACCTGGTGGCCACTCGTGCTCAAACAGTTGTACCTGCTGGGGGTGAGTTATGCCTTCTTCGGCTGGTTTTGGACCCACGGTGGCCAGACCCTCGGCATGAAAGCTTGGCGGCTGCGGGTAGAACACTTAGACCGGGCGTCGCTCACCTGGCCCGATTGTGCGCTGCGCTTTACCTGTGCCGTACTATCGCTGCTGCCCGGGGCTCTTGGCTTTCTATGGATATGGTTTGGACGCGACCGCCTGGCCTGGCACGATCAGCTGTCTCGCACCCGCGTTGTAGTGCTGCCAAAACCCAGGCACTGACCCTCAGCCAGTGCGCGCATCCTACTCCAGACTGGCGATGATCTGGTGGTGGTAGTCCCGACCGTCGAAGCGGCTCATCTCCTGCAGACCCGTAGGACTGGTGATGTTGATCTCCATCAACATGCCACCGATCACGTCGATACCGGCTAAGACCACGCCATGCGCGACCAGGTCTGAAGCTACGGCCGTGCAGATTTCACGATCTCTCGCCGTTAACTGGCAAGCCTGAGCGCTACCGCCCTGGTCGAGGTTGTTGAGCTCGACGCCTTCTGCGTGCAAGCGCAGAATCGCACCCAGCGGTTCGCCATTGAGCAGCAGGATGCGCTTGTCGCCCTCGGTAGCCGCAGCTATGTATTCCTGTGCAATCACCCAGTGGCGCCCGCCACGGGTAGCATCGTCAAGCAGGGTATCGAGATTCCGGTCGGCTGCCGTTGCGAAAACAATACCTTTGCCGCCGTGACCATCCACCGGCTTGATCGTGACCCGGGCAAACCCTGCCATGAACGTACGGATATGGGCCGGGTCGCGGGCCACCAGCGTGCGCGGGGTAAAGGTCGGATAGCGCAGGGCCGCGAGTTTCTCGTTCCAGTCACGAATAGTAGCCGGCCGGTTAATCACCCGCACCCGTGGCGGCAGGTGCTCCAGCAGTAAAGTAACGTAGAGGTAAGCTCGGTCGAAAGGTGGGTCTGTGCGGATCCAAACCACGTCCATGTCGGCAAGTTTTTGCCACCGGGCAGCGGCGGGTACAAAGGGTTTGGCGACATCATCGTGCACAGCCAGTGGCTGCACCCAGGCCATGACCTGGTCATGATTAAGAGCAAGGCTGCCCGGATCCACGTAGCAAACCCCGTGGCTACGCTGTGCCGCGGCCAACATCAGGTAGTAAGTGGTGTCCTTATGGGCTTTGACCCGCGCCAGCGGATCCATGATGAAGGCGTGGTTCACGCCCTCAGCATACCACCTGAAACAATCCCGTCAGCCACCGGCCTGGCGACGGCGCCCACCCCGGCTGCGCCGCGTGGCCGGTGCCGCCGACGGGTTGCTCCCACAGCAGGCTCTGGTACCGGCGCTGACCGGTCCCAGCAGTGCCGCCACCTGATCAATGTCGGGCTTTGGCCGCGGTTGGTGAGTTTCCAGTGCCTGGCGCATGCTGGCAAGATGCTCCGGGGTAGTGCCACAGCAACCGCCGATGATCCGGGCACCAATATCGCGGGCGACCCGCGCATACTCGGCCATCAGCTGCGGCGTGCCACTGTAGTGAATCTCACCATCGATGAACTCGGGAATACCGCAATTGGCCTTGGCTACCAGTATGTCATCACTACTGACGCGGCCGCGCATCGCCATAACTGCCCCGACCAGGTCGGCAGCACCTACCCCGCAGTTAGCACCAAAAGCAGCGAGGCGTGGCACGGCCTCACGGTAGATATCGACCAGGGTCATGGGCGGCACCCCCATCATAGTGCTACCGTTGGTGTCGAAGGTCATGGTTGCAACTACCGGCAACCCGGTCCGTGCCGCACCTGCGCCGGCCGCTTGCAACTCCTCCTTTGAGGACATGGTCTCCAGCCAGATGACATCGGCGCCACCTTCGGCCAGCGCACTTGCTTGCTCGGCGAATTCTTCCTCGGCCTGGGCGGGGTCGAGTTCTCCTACTGGCTGCAAAATCTCACCGGTGGGGCCGAGCGAGGCGGCCACCACCACCGGCTGGGGGGCCTTGTCAGCCTCTTCCCGGGCAATCGCGGCAGCCGCACGATTGAGCTCTGCTACCCGATCCTGTGCCTGGTGCAGTTTGAGGCGGCAACCCGTACCACCAAAACTGTTGGTAAGGATGAGGTCCGCGCCAACCTCGATGAAGGCCCGATGCAGGCTGGCCACCCGTTCCGGATGGGTCACATTCCACAACTCCGGTGCATCGCCGGACTGTAATCCCATGGCAAAGTAGTTGGTGCCGGTAGCGCCGTCAGCCAGCAGCCAGTCACGTTGGGATAGAAGATCGTGCAGCAGGGACTCAGACATGAAAGCAATCACTCCGGCAACGTTTGTCTGCGACGATCTCGACAACCAGGCGTCATCGCGTTATCAACAAAAAACCCGCACCAGCTTGCGGCTAGAGCGGGTGATCCGGGTGGTCTACTCGCTTTAGCGGATTTTTTATGCGCCCGCAAGCTGCTCATCAAATCGGCGCGGGCCTAGTCTAACATGGGAGATGGCGCGCCGGGAAAAGCATTGGCGACCCACGCAGCACCGGTACCCCGCAGGCTACATCAGAACACGTGCGCCAGCGGGTCGGCCGGATCCACCCCGTTCATAAAGGGCTTCCTGCGGTCGCGATCGGTAATCTGGTAAACCGTACCCAGCCAGTTGTTGAAGATCATCTTGCCGGTGTCGCTCCAGGTATTGTCCACAGGAATCTCGTTTTCCGGAAAAGCCGCAACCGGGGCGGCCGAACGCTGCGCCGCCTGGACCTGCTCCCGGTAGGCCGCCAGCACCAGCAACGCGGCTTCCTGGAAATAGTGCTCGGGATATGGCGGGTACTGGTTGACCTCCTCGGCGAGGTAACGGTTGACCTCGCGCTTGTACTCTTTCAACAGACTATTACCGTCGTACTCGGGGTGGCCCTGGAAGTAGACAAAACGAAAACCGTCCGCACTGGTGGCAAGATGCACGCCGGCCTCCTCGCCTTGCACCAGCACCAACATACCGGCACCAGTCATCTGCTGGGGATAAATCTCGTTCCAGCGTGAATGCGGCACATCAAAGCGCGTATTGATGTTGCGCACCAATGGGTGCTCGAGCACCACGCGGTGAGCGAACACGCCCCAGCGTTTGGCCGGCAGCAGCTGGCGCTCGATACCGTGAAAGTGCTTGAGTGCCGCATGGGTCGCCAGGCAGGCACACAGGGTGGAAGTAACATTCTGCGCTGCCCAGTCCAGCACCGCACACATGGGCGTCCAGAAGTTCTCGTCCGATAAATCTTTGCACACCGGGTTGGCACCGGTAACGATGAGAGCATCCAATCCGGCTTCTTTCA
Organism: Arenicellales bacterium; assembly: GCA_030747115.1. Lineage (GTDB taxonomy): Bacteria > Pseudomonadota > Gammaproteobacteria > Arenicellales > UBA868 > UBA12578. Next base: position 48,138 of record JASLLH010000004.1, on the reverse strand, counting down.
GTTCGTCGAAGTCGAAATAGTGTTGTGCAATGTGTTGGCGGGCCTTGTTCCCACGGGGCACCTCCGGCGGTGAGAATGGATAGAGGTAGAACTGGGCGATGCGGTTGCAGCCCCCGACTAATCGCAGGAACTGCCGCTCGGTCGGCTCAAGCGCAGCATCGGGCATGTTGTTCATCAGCCCGATGTGCAACTCACGAATATCCTGCGATCCAGCGCGCTCCGGACTCAAGACCTCGCCACCCTCGCGGCGGAAGCGCTCGAAACTCGGCAACGAGGTATTGGCGACAACCGGCATGATCAGGCCAGTGCCGCACAGACCAGGTCGATAAAGTCTTCCTCGCCGCCCAGGCCGTCGATGTGATCGGCTTGCACCACCACGCCATACTCGTCGGCGATGGCCTGGTAAAGGGGCAACCGGTGCTCCACCAACCATGGAAACATCCAGCGAAAATAGTCGTTGGGTACGATCTCGCGTACTGAGTCAAGCGCCTGCTCTTCCAGGTAGCGCGGCAGCACTGCGTCGAGGAAACTGTCCTGGTAGTACATAGGCTTGGGATCACGCAAGGAGCGTTCAATAATCTGGCCCAACATGGCAGTGGATGGCTTGAGGTAGATGATCAGCGTGTCCTGCGCCAGTTGCTCAAGGACCGCCGGCTCTTCCAGTTCGCACAGGCTGCCGCCGGCGTCGTTGATGAAGTGCGGGTAACCGTAGGTCTCCTGGGCCTTGGCAATGAAATTGCGCACGTCCAGCATCGCGGCGATCTCGGCGCTGCGATGCAGGATCTGGCGACGCTTGAACTCCTCGACTGACAACCCGCCCAGATCGGGATTGCCGATCATGCCAAGAAATGTGGCAATGGGCGCCAGGTTGTTGATGGTGATGTTGTGGCACAGGTAGATCGAGTCGGAGCGCAGCAAGTCCGCCAAAAACGGCACCTTCATCGCCTCGCGCTTGACGTTGTCGAGTATTGACTCGTCCAGATAGCGGGTGCCGATCCGGTAGTCCCCGGAGTAGTGAAACCACCGATCCCTGGGCAGCCTGCTCGCGAGCGTGGTCTTGCCCGAGCCCGACATCCCGAGCAGGGTCACGGCCTTATGCGGCGCCTCACGAAACTGCGCGGCACTCATCTGCTTGTGATACTTCACCTTCAGTCCTCTGATAGTTATCGAGCGAACGGTTCCAGCACGGTCCGGATAGCGCTCGGCATCGGTGCCGGCCAGCAGTTGTACCCCGCAGGCTCAAGCCGGTGCTGTCTGTGGACCGGACCAGCCCCAGTCACTGCCCGATCCTGACTACAGTGCGGCCGGTAACAGCACTGTTCATGTAGTCATCAAAGGCGCTCGGCAACTCATCAAAATCGATTGTCCGCGGTGCAATAAGGTCCAGGTGTGCTGGCTTTAAGTCTGCCCCGAGGCGCTGCCATGCCCGATCGCGCATCTCCAGGGGCATCACGACTGAATTGATTCCCAGCAGCGATACCCCGCGCAAGATAAACGGCATTACCGTGGTTTCGAGTTTGAAACCCGCAGCCAGGCCAATTGCGGCGATATTGCCCATGGGCTTGACCGTGCGCGTCAGCCAAGCCAGCGTATCGCCGCCGGCGTTATCGACTGCGCCGCCCCACTTGGCCTGCTCCAGCGGCTTTGAGCCCATCTCAACGCTGGCCCGATCGATGAAATCGCTAGCGCCCAACTGGCGCAGGTAATCGTGCTGATCCTGCTTGCCGGTGAATGCAACCACCTCGAACCCTTTGCCTGCGAGCATGTCGATAGCGATGCTGCCGACTCCACCAGTCGCCCCGGTTACTACCACTGGACCGTGCGGGGGGCTCTGGTGATTCTCTTCCAGCCGGATCATGGCAAGCGCTGCGGTAAAACCCGCGGTGCCGAGTGCCATCGCATCATGCAGGCTAAGCCCGTCTGGCAATGGCACTATGCAGTTGACCGGCACACGGGCGAATTCGGCGTATCCGCCGTCTCGGGTTTCGGACAGTCCGCAACCGCACACTAACACCTCATCCCCTTCACTGAAACGCGCACTGTCGGAACCAGCCACGATGCCGGAAAAATCGATGCCGCCATTTAAAACACTGGACCGTAGAATCTTGCCCTTGCCGGTGGCAGCAAGGGCATCCTTGAAGTTGATCCCAGAATAGGTCACCTGGACCAGCACCTCCCCAGGCGTCAGGTCGCCTACCTCCATCTGCTCAAAACCGACGCTGACCCCTTTATCCTGCTGGTGTATCCTGAACGCTTTGAACGACATCCCGGGCTTTCTCCTTTTGTGTTGAATCGGTTACCGGCGCATCGGCCGACTAATCAAAGGGGGGATTTTAACGTTGTGACACCGCCAGGGGATAATTGCATGGTCCCTGAGCCGGCAAAAAGTCCGACTCAGGAATTTATTAAGACGCTAACAGCTCACACGACCCGAGGAGAACCGTCTACCGATGAGCGAAGAGACCCTGTTCAGCAAGATAGTCAAGGGCGAACTGCCGGCCGATATCGTCTTCCAGGACAAACTGGTAACGGCCTTCAGGGACATAAACCCCCAGGCGCCGACCCATATCCTCATCGTGCCTAACAAGATTATTCCTACGGTCAACGACGTAACTGAGGAAGATGAAGGCACCCTGGGCCACATGTTCGTAGTGGCAAGGCAGTTAGCGGAGGCTGAAGGAATTGCAAAAGATGGCTACCGCCTGCTGGTCAACTGCGGGGTACATGGACACCAAGAAGTATTTCACCTGCACATGCACCTGGTCGGCGGCCAACCACTTGGCCGAATGCTGCCCCGGCGCCTGAGCGAACCCCAAAGTTAGGCGATCTCAGGCAAGCCCCTTACGCTTGCGCTCCCTTTCCCGCAAGTCGATACGACGTACCTTGCCAGTAGTGGTCATCGGCAACTCGCTGACAAACTCGATCTCGCGGGGATATTCGTGGGCTGCAAGGCCCTGGCGCACAGTTTCCTGGATAGCCTGGCGCAATGTGTCCGAGGGCTTATGTCCCTGTGCCAGTATGATAAAAGCCTTGACGATTTCACCACGCAACTCGTCCGGGCTGCCGACGGCAGCCGCCTGGGCCACGGCTGGATGCTTGAGAATACAGTCCTCGATCTCGCCAGGCCCAATACGATGACCGGCACTTGATATGACATCGTCCATGCGCCCAACGAACCACAGGAAACCCTCGCTGTCCCGGTAACCCATGTCACCAGTGCGCCACCAGTGGCCAAGAAATTTCTCCTGCGTAGCTTGCTCGCGGTTCCAGTAGCCGAGAAACATCACCGGATCATCCCGCTGGGCGCATAACTCACCCACCTCACCGTCACCGACAACGGTGCCTTGCTCGTCGACCGGCTCCACCCGGTGGCCCGGATAGGGCTTGCCCATGGAGCCCGGCGCTACCGGCATGATCTGCGAACAGTTACCGACAATGTAATTGACCTCGGTTTGGCCCCACATCTCGTTGATTTCAATTCCGAGTGACTCCCGCGCCCACTCGTAAAGTTGGGCGCCAAGTGACTCTCCGGCGGACATCACGCTACGCAGATTCACTCCCATCCCGCGCAGGTTGCTAACCTGGCGCATCAGCTTCAGGGCTGTCGGCGGAATAAAGGCATTGCGCACACCGTATTCCGCGATCAGGCTGCAGGCTTTTTCGGCGTCGAAGCGCCCGCCGTCATAACCTAGTACGGGCTGGCCGTAGTACCAGGCCGGCATCAGGCCATCCAGCAAACCGCCGGTCCAGGCCCAGTCCGCAGGCGTCCACATGAGGTCACCTTGCCGCGGAAAGAAGTTCTGGGACATCTCGAAGCCGGTCAGGTTGCCCAGCAGACAGCGATGCGCAATCACCGCCCCTTTGGGTGGGCCGGTGGTGCCCGAGGTATAGATGATGAGCGCCGGATCATTGCCCAGTGAATTAACCCGCTGCAGACTGTCACTGCCCTGCTCCAGCAGGGGCCAAAATCCTGACGCCTGATCATCGCAGTCGATCACAGTGGTCAGTTGCGGCAGGTCCGGCGCCAGTGCCTGTACTCGTTCCAGCGTGTCAGCGGCACAGATAGCGACCCGGGCGGCGCTGTCTTCGAGACGATAACGCAAGGCATCCTGGCCAAAAAGCACCGACAACGGCAACGATATGGCGCCGAGTTTCCACACGGCGAGGTGACTCAGCGCCGTTTCGACCCGCTGGGGCAAAACGATGGCTACCCGCTCGCCGGCTGCTACGCCAGCCTCTTTGAGGGCGTTGGCCAGCCGGTTGGACAGCGCCTGAAACTGGCCAAAGGTGTACTGGCTGCGCTGGCCGCTCGCGTTCGCGCAGTAAAGCGCCGTTTTGTCAGCAAGCGCCGTGTGCCGATCGCACACCGCGTGCGCCATGTTGAAGTATTCGGGCACCTGCCAGCGGAATGACTGCTGCAGGTCCTCGAAACTTCGTGCTTTTGGGTCGATCAGCCGCTCAAGCATCGCCCCCTCCTGCGGTAATGATGCTCAGATCTGGGCCTGGTTGCTGCAGGACATGGCGCACCGGCAGTTCGATAGGACTGCCCTGGGCAATGGCCTGCTCAAGCAGCGCTCGCTTGGTGCGCCCAAAGAACACTAAAACAATCCGCCGAACCTGCTGCAGGGCGGCGGGCGTGAGGCTGATGCGCTCACGAGTGCCGGCTGGGGCAGTCGAGGCCGTCACCAGGCGATCGGTAACGTTGTTCTCCGCGCCCCCAGGGAACAGCGAGGCAATGTGGCCGTCGTCCCCCATGCCCAGGAAAACGACATCAAAAGGCCGCGCAATGGCCTGCAGCCGGGCTTCGATGATCGGTGCGGCCTGGCGGGCACTGTGGTCGGTTGATTTCAATCCTGTGAAACGGGCAACCGCTGCCGGGCCCTGAAGTAGCGCCGTGCGCACCAATTTCTCGTTGCTCTGGTCATCGATCGGATCAACCCAGCGCTCGTCCACCAGGAAGACGTCGACATGCTCCCAATCGATGGGTTGTGTGGCCAACCCCGGCAACAAGGCCGCTGCCGTTCGACCGCCGCAGACGCCGAGCGATGCGCGGCCGCGCCCGGCCAGCGCCTGGGCCAGCGACTCCACCACTCCCGTGACCGCCGCCGCCAGTGCCGCACCGCGCGAGGCGAATTCCAGTATCGGCGTCGGCTTGCTCATGTGATCACTGCCAGCCTCAGTGCCTCGTCCCTATCAGTTGGGCAAGAGCGGGGGCGACAAATAATAAGGTGGCAACCACCACTATGGTCGGCCCGGTTGGTGTGTCCCATTGAAAAGATACGGTCAGTCCAACCAGGGCCGAAATTACGCCGATCACCGCCGCCATGGCGGCCATGGCCCCCGGGGTCTTGGCAAACGAGCGCGCTGCTGCTGCCGGGATAATGAGCATGGCCGTAATCAGCAGTGCGCCCACCACCTTGATCGCCACCGCCACCAGCACCGCCAAAGCCAGTGTCAGTATCAGTTGCTCGCGCCGGGCATTGTAGCCCCGTGCGGCGGCAAGGTCGGTATTCAGCGTTACCAGGAGCAGGGCCTGCCAGCGGACCCTCAGCAGGGTCAGCACGACTGCCGCACCGATCCAGATCACAGCAAGATCAACTCGGCCGACTGCAAGGATATCGCCGAATAGATAAGCCATCAAATCGATCCTAATCCCAGACAGAAATGACACTGCCACCAGGCCCAGTGCCAGCGCACCGTGAGCGGCAACCCCCAGCAAAGTATCCATGGCATAGACCCGCTCGGAAAGCGCCAGTACCAGGAGTGCCATGGCCAGCGCTACAACCAGCACCCCGATAAATATCGACAAAGAAAAGGCCAGCGACAGTGCCACACCGAGGATTGCGGCGTGAGACGTGGCATCACCAAAATAAGCCATGCGCCGCCAAACCACGAAACAACCCAGTGGCCCAGCCGCAAGCGCCAACCCGGTGCCCGCAAGTGCCGCCCGGACCAGGAAGTCATCCAACACGGGAGTCAGCCTCGTCTGCATGATCGTGACTGTGATCATGTTCGTGGCGATACAAAGCCAGCGCCCCTTCAGCGCCAAATCCAAACAGGGCCTGGTATTCCGGTGCAGCAGAAACCACGGTTGGCGGGCCCTCGCAGCACACGTGCCCATTGAGACAGATTACGTGATCAGAAGATCGCATCACAACGTGCAGGTCGTGGCTGACCATCAGCACGGCGCAGCCGATCTCTTTGCGCACAGCCTCAATCAAGCGATAGAAAGAAGCGATTGCCGGCTGATCCAGGCCCTGGGTTGGCTCGTCGAGCACCAACAGGGCCGGTTGTACCAATAAAGCTTGTGCCAGTAGGGCGCGCTGGAATTCGCCCCCAGAAAGCGAGCCCATCTGCTCCCCGAGTAATTGGGCAATACCAACGCGCTCCGCCATACGCTGGCAATCAACGGCTTGAGGCGCGCCCGACAGGCGCAGCCAGCGGGCAACTGTCAACGGCATGATGCGGTCAATTGCCAGGCGTTGGGGTACATAACCGATATTCGCGCCAGCCTCGCGAACGACCACCCCCTCAGTTGGGGCCTGCGCACCGATCAACACCCGCAGCAGTGTTGTCTTACCCGAACCGTTGGGGCCTACGATTGTGACAATTTCCCGTTTGCGTATCGATAAATCGATATCACGCAGGATGCGCCGTCCGCCGAAGCGCACACCAACACCCTGTGTGTAAATCAAACTCACAAGATCACGCCGCTTGGCAGGTCGCACAGAGGCCTTCGGCCTCAACCACTGTGCTTTGGATATGAAAACCGATGGCCCGGGCCCTCTTGCCCAGGGTTCCACTTGCCTGCTTATCGGGCGTCTCGGCGACCTGCTGACAGTTGTTGCAGATCATAAAGGTCGGGGCATGCCCTGCCTGTGGCTGGTTGCAGGCCACAAAGGCATTCAGTTTCTCGATCCGATGCACCAGGCCGTGCTCTACCAAAAAGTCTAAGGCTCGGTACGCAACGGGTGGCTGGGAGCGAAAGCCCGCCTGCGCCAGTCTCTCCAGTATCGCGTAGGCTCCCAGAGCCTGGTGGGACTCGAGCAGCAACTCCAGCACTTTTTCCCGAACCGGTGTGAGTCGCAGCCCGCGGGCAGCGCAAAGCTGATGGGCCGCCTCCATCGCGGATCGGGCGCAGGCCCGATGATCGTGTTTGATGAAGACCTGAGTCGAGGTGATTGGCAAGAAATTTTTTGGCATCATTAGACGTTATATACGATAACCTGGGCAATGTCGGCCATGACTAATCGTTTCCACAAGCGGCTATCTCTTTGGCAATACTGTCCAGCAACTTCGTATAAAAGGCTATTCCAAACTCCAGTTCAGCGCCTAGCGAGTCTATAGTTCGTCTTCTTACGTCGGCGCCTCCAATAACACTCGTAACCAGACCCGGGCTGTGCTGTGGTTCTGAGAAGACACAGCTAATGTCCAGTTCGGCGATTCTTGCCCTAATCTTAGCGACCCTCGCCGGACTCGGGGCTGAGGCATCCCCAAGCGAGATAGACCCTGACGCCGAGATCCCAAAGCGTTTTTCAAAATACTGATAAGCATCGTGAAAAACGATGAAGCTAACCCCGCGCGCGGAAGCCAGGGTTCTCTCGATTCGTGCCGTCACTTCTGATATTTCCGCTTTTCCAACAACCGCATTCTGGGCATAAATACCGGCATTTGCAGGATCAATTTTGGACAGCTCTGACGCGATCACATCGAGCCAGATCTTGCCATTTTCCGGGTCCAGCCAACCATGAGGGTCCACATAATCCTCATGTTCATCATGCTCATCATAGCTTTGACGATGGTAATGGCTATCAAAGGTGACGCCTTGCCGAAAGCGCAATCTGACTGCACCATCGACCTCCATCAATTTGATGATGTGCGCTTTGCCAGCGAGAGTCTCGAGTCTGACCTTCAGCCATGGAGTTAACTCTTCAGCAGTCCAGAAAACCAGGTTCGCTTTTTCAAGCGCCGCCGCTGCCGATGGGCGCAGTACATATCCATGCGGTGAGGCCCCGTGTTGGATAATGAGACTCGGCACCCCAACTCCATCCATCACTCGTGCTACCAGCGAATAGTTCGGAGCTATATCGGCGACCACCCGAGGAACCACTGCCGAGACGCTTGTTGCCGATACTGTCAAGAGGGTCGCGATGATGGTTTCAGATAGTCTTCTCAACATTATTTTGTTTTGAAAAAAGCTTTATCACAGGCGGCGTGTATTTAGAAATGTTATATCATAACCTTTTTGCTCAAGCAACAGAATTGAATCCCTAACGGGGTCACGGCCCTTGCCACCTATACCAAAACCACGAGCCGGATAGTTCTTAACCAGGTCACAGTTTTGTTCTTTGGTCGCAGTTGAAATACCGGCTCGGGTAATCGACACGATCTTCATGGTTTAAATGAAGACCGGTTCTCTGGCATCATTGGATTACACAAAACCGACGGTAAAGTTATCGCGGGGCGATCATTTGCCGAATCAACAGCAAATTGTAAGAGGACAAATCTTTTGAAAGTCGCCTATATTTTTTCCAGCCAGGGGCACACGGTATCCTACAAACTGGGCAAGATGATCCTGCCACAACTCGAAGAGCAGGCGCATGGTCCCGAAGTCGTCGGCATGTTCTTTTTTGAGGACAATAACTACGTGCTAGTCAAGGGCGACCCGCTAGGTGAACGCCTGGCTAAAGTTGGCCGGGAACAGAATATCCTGCTGATGGGCTGCGACCAGTGCTGCTATGAACGCGAGATCGATGGCAAACTGGTCAGCGGCGCTGTCATTGGTTGTTTTCCGAAACTGTATGAGGGCCTGGCAGCAAATATGCCCGACCAGATCATCACCTTGTAATCATTGAGTTAGGCCATTCATTTCCACGCGCCTGAATCTGGCGCCGGATTCTGGAGAGAGACGATATGCCTGTTACAGAAGGGAAAAAAGCCCCGGCCTTTACCCTGCCCGATCAAGGCGGCACAAAGGTCAAGTTGGCCGACCTGGCCGGCCATTGGGTGGTGCTGTACTTCTATCCTAAGGACGATACGCCCGGCTGCACTATCGAAGCCAAGGATTTCAGCAATAATCTCAAGAAATTTTCAAAACTCGGTGCGTGCGTACTCGGTTGCAGCCCTGATTCAGCTGAGTCGCATGAAAAATTCATCAACAAATACAAACTGAAGATTACCCTGCTCTCTGACCTGGATCATAAGGTTATGAGCAAGTATGGTGCCTGGGGCGAGAAAAACATGTATGGCAAGATTACCCTGGGAGTGATCCGTTCGACTGTCTTAATCGACCCCAAGGGTAAAGTGGTAAAGCATTGGAAACGCGTCAAGGCTAAAGGACATGCGGAGATGGTCCGAGAAACCCTGCACAAGGCGCTGACAACTTAACGGCCAAACATACGAGGAAATGCTAATGCCTATCTTTGAAAAACTGCAAAATGCTTTCAATACCCGTGACACGACCGGGTATCTCGACCTGCTAGATGAGGATTATCAATTCGTTCGGCACCAGTCCCGGACAACAATGAGCAAATCCCAGTGGACTGAAGTGGCCATCCAAATGATGAACAGTGATGCTCTGATTTTCAGGGACCTGCGCTGCCTGTATGAAAATGACGAGATACTGGTGGAGCACTCGGTGATCGACTTTCCAGACGGTACCACCGAAGCAGTGCTGGCGGTGCATCTGCTCAAAAACGGCAAGCTCATTCGCACAGAAACTGGCGCAACCCCGATCAGCAATTAAATACGGTGCTGTTGATCGAACTGCTGGTCGGTCAGTGACCGTCAAAGCTGCAGCGTTTGTCCAGGTTCTATGCGGCCAGGAAAAGCTTCATCAGGAATGCTGACTGTACGCCAACTGTCGCTGTTACCGGGCTGGTATAGGCGTTTCCATCAAAAGAAAGAGCAGCCCTACCAGTCCGGGACTGCTCGGTTGCGAGAGTTTCAGTTTTAACCGGATAATTAGCGCATGCAGGCGATAGGCGAGAGCTTTATCAGTTAATGATCAGTGCCGGTACACCGAATAACTGATCGTGAAACCAGCTAAGCGCGGCCCAGGCTACCAGACCGATGATCACCGCGGCGAAATCCGCCACCAATGGTTTGCTGTCTAAGCCCGGCACCTTAGCGCGGCGGTTAGCGCTGACGATACCGTTAACAGCAAAGCCCAGAAAACCGCCGAATAGCAATACCGAGGCAAGGTCACCGTTCACCAGCAGGTGGCCCAGAGCCCACAGGGCAACTGCAATAAGCTGCGGGTGGCGTACCAGCCGACGCAGATTACAAGGCACGATTGATGCTGGGAACAGCACAAACGCCGCCAACACTAGCAATGTTGTCGCGATCCGCAGATCTTCTAAAGGTGTATATACGTGCACAAACCGCGCAACCGATTTGCCGTAGACGATCAAGCCCAGGCCCGCCAGCGCAGTCAGAGAGAATGCGCCCTTGTAACCGCCTTCACCGAGCTTTTGCACGAGAAACCCACGGAGCGTTGGCAGTCCCGGCAACTGGTGAAGGCCTATAAAGACAATCAACCCCAGCAGTAACGAAGTCATGTGTGCTTTCCTAGATCATGCATTGTTGCGTATGTTAGACACCCTAATCGTCGTAGGCTAGAACGGTCGCGGAAGACCATAAAGCGCACCACCTTGATACCCAGGGCACGGGGATCTTTGACGTCGTTGTGTTCGCGAACTCCGATATACATCATCCTCTCAATAGTAACACCCGTCTTTCATGCTGCTATGGTAAACGTTTCCCGGCATGGTCTGGGGTAAATAACCTCATCGGGGATAAGTGAAACCCATTCCTAATGGTCGCACCTGCTGCCTCTGCTACCGCCTACCAGCACCGCGTAAAAAGGACAGGCGGCTCACGCGAATGTGGCTTACAAAAAAATTAAAACGCCATTGGCCGGCCAGGCCGCTGTGCGATAATACCTGGCAGCACAGGGCTGAGCGTGACTTCGAATCAAAGTTGAGGATTAATCCAAGGGCCAGGCGAAATAATTTGGGTCGGCGTACGCTGGCTGACTGGTAAGCAATATCGTGGGGCGCGGTCGCGAGCTAATGCCGGGTTGTTGAAATACCTGGCATCGTCTTTCGTCAAAAAGCGCGGTAGTTCGGCACTGGCTAGAGGCAAACGCAGCCAGGACAAGCTGGCACGAATGATAACGTCAGCACTGATTCCGCTGGCACCCGACATAGAACTGCATCGCATCGATGACCCGCGATCGAGGCACGGCCGTGTATGACTTAATGGCAAGTAAATGCTGTGTCCTGGACATTTTGTAACTGGCTTGTGAAAACACCTCAACGGACAAATCCTCACTGACACCAGCAAAATGAGAAAGTCTTTTTTCCTTGCCTTTCTGATCTTGCTGGGCGTAATCGGCTGGCTGGCATCAGGGCTGATCGGTGACCACTGGAGTGACCGCAGTACCGAAGCGGCTGAGCGGACTGCATCCAAAGGCAATTCGACAGCTGAATTGTTGCCGCGAGTGAGAACCCGCCTCATCGAGGCGCAGACCGTACCGGAACGGATCATTCTACTGGGCTCGACTGAGGCGAAACGCAGAGTCCGTTTACGCGCCCAGACTGCAGCAGCAGTGGCAGAGGTCTTAGCGAGCAGGGGGCAAATCATAAAACGTGGTGATTTGGTCGTTCGCCTGGCTACAGACGACCGGCCGGCCCGCTTGCGCCAAGCCGCGGCGCTGCTGAGACAACGGCAGACCGAATACAAAGCCGCGTCGTCACTATCGAAAAAGAATCTGCGTTCCAAAATTGCGCTGGCGGAAGCCGAAGCGCAGTTGAATGCGGCACAGGCAAGCCTGGAACAAATCCGGGTCGACATCGAGCGGACTAATATCCGGGCGCCGTTTGACGGGGTCGTTGACCAACGGATGGTTGAACTCGGCGATTACGTCAAGATTGGCGAACCCGTTGCGACCATACTGGATCTGTCTACAATCATCGTCGCCGGCGACGTGTCAGAACACAACGTTGCCAAAATCACACCGGGCATTTCTGGAACAGTTGTGCTGGTAGACAAGCGCGAGCTCGTCGGTCAAGTCACCTTTGTCGCCCGCTCAAGCAGCAGTTCGACCCGAACGTTTCGAGTCGAACTCGACGTGCCAAACCCGGGTTACGAGATTGCCGAGGGAATTACGGCAAAGATCACGCTGGAGGTGGGCGAAACCCTTTCACACAAACTGTCTTCCGCTGTGCTGACACTGGATGATGACGGAGTTATCGGAGTAAAAGCCGTCGACGATGACGGCATAGTAGAGTTTCTACCAGTCACGCTGGTGGCCGATACGCCGGATGGTACCTGGCTTGGTGGTCTGCCGCGAACGCTTCAGGTCATTACGGTCGGACATGAGTTCGTGCGAGTCGGGCAGAAGGTTGAAGCCGTCCCTGAGCAGGCGTTCGGAACTTGATCTGAATGTTGTCGCTGATCGATCGTAGCGTCGGCCACTCGCGCACCGTGCTGGCGACCCTGGTGTTTATCCTGATCGCCGGCTCGCTGGCCTACCGGGATATTCCCCGGGAATCGCAACCAGACATCAACATTCCAATCATCTATGTCACCGTTACCCATGACGGCATATCGCCGGAAGACTCTGAACGCCTGATCATACGTCCGCTGGAGCAGGAGTTACGGGTTATCGAGGGCATCAAGGAGATGCGCTCGACCGGTTACGAGGGCGGGGGCAATGTGCTGCTCGAATTCGAGGCCGGCTTCGATGCCGATACTGCTTTGCAGGACGTACGGGACAAGGTCGACGCTGCCAAGGGCAATTTTCCGGCGGCTACAGAAGACCCCGAAGTGCACGAGGTGAACTTCAGCCTGTTCCCGGTGCTGGTAGTGATCCTTGCCGGCAACGTCCCGGAAAGAGCCCTCTACCACCTTGCTCGCGAACTCAAAGACGACATCGAAAGCATACCGTCGGTGTTGGAAGCGGTAATTACCGGTGACCGCAAGGAGATGGTAGAGGTGCTGATCGACCCAGTCGAGTTACAGAGTTATGGTCTTGATCCCGCTGTCGCGGCAGGGACGGTGAAAGGCTCCAACCTGCTGGTAGCCGCAGGCATCCAGGATACCGGCCGGGGCCGATTCTCGGTAAAAGTGCCCGGCCTGTTCGAGAGCGTTAAAGACATCATTGAGCTTCCCGTTAAAGTCGATGGCGACGCTGTGGTACGGGTCGGCAACATCGCCGAAGTTCGGCGCACTTTCAAGGATCCCACAAGTCTTGCCCGGGTCAATGGAAGTTCTGCGGTCGCCCTGGAGGTTTCCAAGCGCTCGGGCGAAAACGTGATAGAAACTATTGAAAACGTACGTAGCATCGTCAAAGAAGAAAGCGCGCTCTGGCCCGAAACGCTGCGTCAAGCGGTTACGGTCAGCTACTCACAGGATCGATCCGATCACATCCGCACACTGTTGAATGATCTTCAAAACAGTGTCATGAGTGCCGTACTGCTGGTAATGATTGTCGTCATCGCAGCGCTCGGAATACGATCCGCCGGGCTGGTCGGCATTGCCATTCCAGGGTCTTTTCTGACAGCCCTGCTGGTACTTTATCTACTCGGTGTGTCGCTGAACATGGTGGTGCTGTTCAGCCTGATCCTGGCGGTTGGAATGTTGGTGGATGGCGCCATTGTCGTGACCGAATACGCAGATCGGCGGATGAGTGATGGCTCACCGCCCCGGCTTGCCTACACTGCCGCATCCCGCCGGATGGCCTGGCCGATCATTGCCTCTACAGCGACCACGCTGGCTGCTTTTCTGCCACTCACTTTCTGGCCTGGTGTGGTGGGAGAATTCATGAAGTATCTGCCGTTGACGGTCTTGATTACCCTCTCGGCCTCACTGCTGATGGCACTTATCTTTGTGCCGACCCTGGGCACGCTGGTCGGTCGGCCGGGTAACACCAGCCCGACGGCCATACGAGTGATAAAGGCGGGTGAACGCGGGGAACTGGATTCGATTCCTGGATTCACCGGTTCTTACGTGAGGGTACTCAGGGTCGCCCTGTCCCATCCGGCCAAGGTACTGGCAGCCTCTTTGGGGCTGCTCGTCGGGGCGCAGGTTCTGTATGGCACTTTCGGTTCGGGAATCGAATTCTTTCCCGAGGTCGAACCTGATAATGCCAAGATTCAGGTCCGTGCACGCGGCAACCTGTCACTGAATGAACAGGATGCGCTGATGCGTGAAGTCGAGACGAGAGTCCTCGATATCAGTGGCGTGGAGACCTTCTATACCCGGGTCGGCCCGAACGCCAACAGCGAAGAGTCGGAAGACATCGTCGGCAGCATCTCCATGGAGTTTGCCGACTGGCGATCACGCCCGAAAGTTGAGCAGATCTTCACGACGATTCGGGCACAAATAGCCGATCTCGCCGGTGTCATCATCGACTTGCGCAAGGAGGAAGGGGGGCCGCCAGTCGGTAAGCCAATCCAGCTCCAGCTGGCTTCCCGGCACCCCGATCTGCTGGCCCCGGCGGCAGCAAGGGTCCGCGCACAACTTGACACCATGAGAGGCCTGCACAGCATTGAGGACTCACGGCCACTGCCGGGTATAGATTGGCAGGTTATCGTTGACCGTTCTCAGGCAGCCAAGTACGGCGCTGATATCGGCTCGGTTGGGAACATGGTCCAGATGACGACTATGGGTTACAAGATCGGAACCTATCGTCCGGATGACAGTGACGATGAGATAGAGATTCGGGCGCGGTTTCCTGAGAAACATCGCACCATAGAAGAATTGAACCATGTTCGTCTGAACACAGCTGCCGGCTCGGTACCGATATCGAACTTCGTGGTTCGGCAGGCGCAAGAGAAGACCGGGATGGTCAAGCGTGTAGACGGCCGCAGAGTGATCACGGTCAGGGCCGATGTCGACGAGGGGCTCCTGGTCGATGACAAGATCAAGGAAATCGTCGAGTGGCTTAAGACGGCGGAGATTGATCCACGGATCCAAGTGGTGTTCAAAGGTGAAGATGAGGAGCAGGCCAAGGCCCAGGCCTTCCTTAGCAAGGCATTTCTGGTTGCCCTGTTCGTAATGGCGGCAATCCTGGTTACCCAGTTCAACAGTTTCTACAGCGCTTTTCTGATCTTATTCGCAGTTGTGATGTCAACGATTGGTGTTCTGATCGGGCTTTTGGTTACAGGTTCTCCCTTCGGTATCGTGATGAACGGTATCGGGGTAATCGCTCTGGCTGGCATCGTCGTCAATAACAACATCGTCCTGATTGATACCCATGATCGGCTGCGCGAATCTTTGCCTGATCCACTGGAGGCGATCCTGCGTACCGGCGTGCAGCGCCTGCGGCCCGTCCTGTTGACCAGCGTGACTACCATACTCGGGCTGATGCCGATGGTGTTGGGTATTAATTTCGATTTTCTCACCCGAGAGATTACCTATGGTGCGCCCTCTACCCAGTGGTGGCGACAACTTTCGACATCGATCGTGTTTGGCCTGGGTTTTGCGACGGTCCTGACACTGCTGGTAACGCCCAGCGCCCTGATGCTGAAGGCCAACGTCCATAACTGGCGGGAACAACGGCGCGAACAAAAAACGGCGGCAGTGTCATCACACGCTTGAATCAGATGCAAAGCAAACGCAAGGCGCTAAGTGGCCATCCCCCAGCCAATATTGCACCAAGGGTCCACGGAGCACCGATAGCTCCGGCAGTTGTCTGCCATGGCACGATGTCCCGCCACAGGTTAACTCGCTCGAAATGATGGCGCTCTCGATGGCCTGCCCCGCTACTCTGCCAATCGACCACTAGGCTAAGGCTGATATTGCTACTGAACTCCATTAGGGTAACGGGGCCTAAAGTCGAAGATCGAAATGGCAGCCCATGTTGCGGCCTTCACTACGGGTTACATTAAGACCGTATCAAAAAGGTGTCGAGGTGTACCCAACAAAACCAGAGTGAGGCTACTGGTTTCTTACATCTTGCCTGCAATACGCCTATTCGCTCTGTGATCGGGCCAGCGCCTGCTCTATATCCCACAAGATATCCTCGAGGGTCTCCAATCCCACCGATATACGGATCATGTCGGGCGTGACACCCGCATTCGCCTGCTCTTCTTCGTTCAATTGCCGGTGGGTAGTTGAGGCCGGGTGG
>JASLLH010000004.1:0-31909 GCA_030747115.1 Arenicellales bacterium | reverse complement strand
GCCCGTAATAAGGGCTGTCCGGCAGTCCGGCGTACTTCACCCACTGCACCGCCGGCTGTGCCGCCAGAAACTCTGCCACCGCCAGTGTGTTGGCGCAGTGCCGTTCCATCCGCAGCGGCAAGGTCTCAAGGCCCTGCAGGAACAAAAACGAGTTGAACGGGCTCAACGCAGGCCCCAGGGTGCGCAGAGTCTCCATCCGGGCCTTCATGGTGAAACCAAAATCACCAAAGGTCTCGTAGAAACGGATGCCGTGATAGCCTTTGGAGGGCTCGGTCATGCCGGGGAAATTGCCATTGTCCCAGGGGAAGCGGCCGGATTCGACTAGCACCCCGCCGATCGAAGTACCGTGACCGCCGATCCATTTGGTCGCCGAGTGCACCACGATGTCAGCATCGTGCTCTATGGGCCGGCACAGGTAAGGTGTACCGAAGGTGTTGTCGATCACCAGCGGCAGACCGGCCTCGTGCGCAATATCGGCCACGGCCTCGATGTCGAGGATGTTGTTCAACGGATTGCCGATAGTCTCGGCGTACAAGGCCTTAGTCTGCGGGGTAATGGCCCGAGCAAAGTTTTGCGGGTCATCGGGATCTACGAAATGGGTGATGATGCCCAAGCGCCGGAACGCATAGTCGAACTGTGAGTAGGTACCACCGTACAGGGTACTGGCTGAAACCAGTTCATCGCCGGCCTCAAGCAGGGTCAGCAGGGTCACCATCTGTGCCGCCATGCCTGAACCGACTACCAGGCCAGCCCGGCCCGTCTCCAGCGTGGCCATGCGCTCCTCCAGCATAGCGTTGGTCGGGTTCATCATGCGCGAGTAGACGTTGCCGAAGGTCTGCAGGTTAAACAGGCTGGCAGCGTGATCGGTATCGTCGAAGACATACGACGTGGTCTGGTAAATGGGTGCTGCCCGCGACGCAGTGGCGCTGTCGGGTAGTTGGCCAGCATGCAGGCACAGCGTCTCAAATCCGAATTTCCGGTCAGCCATGGCGTCTCCTTAGTAAACCAGCCACTTCGGACGCCGCGCCGAGATCACTCCGGTAGCAACCCCGAAGAGATTCAGCCCCCCCAGCAGGCGGCCATGCTCGATCTTCATGCAGCGGTCCATTACCACAGCGAGACCGTCCTGCTGGGCGATCGCTGCGGCTTCTTCATTGACCACCCCGAGTTGCAACCACAGCACCTTTGCGCCAACAGCCACTGCACTGCGGGCTATGGGCGGCGTGGCCTCGGGGCGCTGAAATACATCCACCACGTCGACCTTGTCCGGAATCTCCTCCAGCGCGGGATAGCACTTCTGCCCGAGAATCTCGTGGTAGTTCGGGTTGACGGGAATAACTCGGTAGCCGTGATCCTGCAGGTATTTGGCTGCGAAGAAGCTGGGCCGCCACCAGTTAGCCGAGAGCCCCACCACGGCAATCACCCGGGCCGTTGCCAGGATTTCCCGTATGCCATCAATGTCGGCGATGGTTCGCTGTTGTTCCATCTTCTCCATCACTTTGCCGGCGCCCATCCACCCCAGGGCCGGATTGTCTACAGGCAGCAATGGCGCGGGTGCACCAGCCACCGTCGATCACAAGCTGCTGCAGTATATCGCCTCACAACATGGCCACGGCAACAGCCCGGCCCGCGCCGCCACCCCAGACGTCGACGCAAATCCTGCCCCTTGCCGGAGCCAGCTGGCCCCGACTGGAAATTTGCGATGGTATGGCATGGGGCCTGGACCTTACAATCGGTGCTGCCGGTGTGTGCCCAAGCGCTGCACCGGAACAGCAGTTGTCGAACCGACGGGGGCAACCCCACCGGCGACGGCCTGCAAAACGGCTGGTTTTGCCAGGCGCCACGGACACGGCATGAGTCTCAGGATAATTCCATGAAGGAAAATTATTACTTTGACAACGCGGCCACCACGCTGCCCAAACCAGAGCCGGTCTATGAGTTCATGGACCAGTTTTTCCGCAGCCACGGGGTCAACCCGGGGCGCTCGGGACATCAACTTGCGGTCGAGGCCGAGATCATGATCGTGCAGACTCGCCGACTGCTGGCAGAGTTTTTCGGCTTTGCCGGCGACCCGGCACGGGTAACCTTTTCCCTCAGCGCCACCGACTCGATGAACATCGCCCTGCTCGGCCTCATGCAACCTGGTGATCACATGGTCATCACGCGCATGGAGCACAACGCGGTGTTGCGGCCCGCCAATCATTTTGAACGCGATCGGCAAATCTCGGTGACCCGAGTGGCGGCAGACCAGGCCGGCTACGTCGACCCGCAGGAGATTCGCAGGAGTATCCGATCCGACACCCGGGTGGTGGTAGTGAACCATGCGTCCAACGTCACCGGCTCATTGCAGGACATCGAGGCTATTGGCCGGGTGGTACGGGAAACCAACGCCATTTTAGTGCTCGACAGTTGCCAGACCGCAGGCGTAGTGGCCATTCCCATGGACGACTGGGGCATCGACGTGCTCGTTTACACCGGCCACAAAGGACTGTTCGGCCCGATGGGTATAGGCGGTATGATCGTCGCCGCCGGGGTCGACATTCGGCCGCTCCGCACCGGCGGTACCGGGGTCGACTCGCTCTCGCCTTTTCACCCTGACGGCTACCCACAGCGACTTGAGGCCGGCACTCCCTCCTTGCCCGGGATCGCCGGACTGAACGCGGCACAAAAATGGTTTGCCGACCTCGGCCGAGCCCGCGGGGCCGACCCTGCTGCCAATCACGGCCAGGCCTGCCGGGTTGCCCAGGAACACATCCACGCAGTTGAGACCGGCTTTACCCAGCGGCTGGTCGAGGCTTTTGAGGCGCTGCCGGACGTGGCCGTCTACGGGCCGCGGAACAACCAGCCGCGGGTCGCGACCCTATCGATGAACATCGGCGACATTCCGGCCGAGCAGGTTGGCGCCATGCTCGACGCCGATCACGGCGTGTGCGTACGGCCCGGGCTGCACTGCGCTCCGCTGGTGCATGAGGATCGCGGCACCCTCGAGCGCAAGGGCACGGTGCGTTTTGCACCGGGCTTTTTCACCGACGAGGAAGATATCAACCAGGCCATCGAGGCGGTGCGTGCTATTACCGAGTACTAGTCCCACAGTACGGCCTGAGTGCCGACTTGTCCCGCCAAGCCGGGTTTAGTCGCAGCAGGATACCGAGCCATGGGCAGACTGAGCCGGCGCCGATACCCGATACAGGAGACCACCTGATGCAGTACTACGAGAACATTCTTGATATTGTCGGCAACACCCCGCTGGTGCGGCTGAACAACATCGTCGAACCCAATATGGCAACCGTGTTTGCAAAGATGGAGAACCTGAATCCGTCGGGGTCGGTCAAGGACCGCATGGCCATCAACATGGTCAGACGAGCCGAGGAGGAAGGACTGCTCAAGCCGGGTGGGACCCTGGTTGAGAGCACCTCGGGCAATACCGGGCTGGGCCTGGCCATGGCAGCGGCAACCCGGGGCTATCGTTGTGTATTCACGATCCCCGATAAGATGAGCCAGGAAAAGATCGATATGCTCAAGGCCTATGGGGCCGAGGTCATCGTCACCGCCACTGACCTGGACCATCATCATCCAGACAGTTACGTCGAGGTGGCAAAACGCGTTGCAGCCCAAACCCCCGGGGCCCTGTACACCGACCAGTACTACAACATGTACAACCCTGAGGCACATTACCTGACCACCGGCCCGGAGATCTGGCAGGCCACGGACGGCATGATTGACTCATTTGTGACCGGTCTTGGCACCGGCGGCACCATCTCCGGGGCCGGCAAATATCTTAAAGAAAAGGCCAGGGAAGCAGGCCGCAGCGTGCGCGTGGTCGGCCCGGACCCCTATGGCAGTATCTACAAGGAGGCCTTCGACAAAGGTCAGTGGAGCGAACCCTCACTCTATCGGGTAGAGGGTATTGGCCACGACTTCATGGTCGGGACGCTGGATTTCTCGGTGATCGACGAGGTGGTCAACGTTTCCGACCGCGATTCGTTCCACATGGCCCGCAGACTGGCCCGGCACGAAGGGATATTTGCCGGTGGCTCCACTGGCACGGTCTTCCACGGCGCGTTGACGGAGGCACGCAAACTAGGTCCGGGGAAAATCGTGGTCGCGGTCATCTGCGACTCGGGAGACCGATACATCAGCAAGTGCTTTAACGACGAGTGGATGCGTGACATGGGCTATTTTGCTCCGGACGCTCACCTGGGGACAGTGCAGGATCTACTGTCCTGCCAGCAGCACCAAGTGGTATTTGCCGAACCCGACGAACCACTGAAAAACGTGATCACCCACATGGCGGAACTCGGTATTTCGCAG
Source organism: Arenicellales bacterium (assembly GCA_030747115.1). Classification (GTDB taxonomy): domain Bacteria; phylum Pseudomonadota; class Gammaproteobacteria; order Arenicellales; family UBA868; genus UBA12578. Next base: position 27,598 of record JASLLH010000004.1, on the reverse strand, counting down.
ATGCCAATGACCATCGGCCAAGGTGACCTGAGAATGGTCGAAGAACTCGATATCCTCCGCGCCGTGGCTGGCGGTGAACATACCCTGGAAGACGAAGCAAGAGAGATTGCCCGCCCCCTGCAAGGCCAGGTGGGGCCGAACGAAACACTGGATCAAGTACAACGCATCTTCGAAAATGACAATGTGGCCGTGGTCGTGGACGAGGGCCAGGTTACCGGCATCATCAACAAGATCGACATGCTTGAATTTATTACCCAGAAAAACCGGCAGGCCGCCTGACCGGACATTGCCTGCAACCAGGGAGAATAGCGTTGAAGTTTGACACCAAAGTAGTTCGCGCCGGCATCATGCCAGACCCCACCAGCGGGTCGATAGTGCCCCCAATCTATGAGACCGCCACCTATGTCCTGCCCGAAGTGGGCAAAGACCGGGGCTTCGATTACACGCGTTCATCGAACCCAACGCGGCAAGTGCTCGAAGAGAATCTTGCCGCCATCGAGAACGGCAAGTACGGCGTTAGCTTTGCCAGCGGCATGTCGGCCGTGGACGCCGCCCTGAAATTGCTGGGCAGCGGCGATCACGTGGTCAGTGGAGATGACGTATACGGCGGCGTGACCCGCCACTTCGACAACGTGCTGGCGCGGCACGGGCTGGATTTCACTTACGTCGACAGCACCGACACCGAGTCGGTGCGTGCAGCAATCACCTCGAAGACCCGGATGCTGTGGATTGAAACTCCGACCAACCCCCTGCTCAAGGTGACCGATCTGGAGGCCATGGCCAGCATCGCCCGCGAGCACGACCTGCTGCTGGGAGTGGATTCCACCTTCGCTACACCAGTCTTCCTGCGGCCACTGGAATTCGGTGTCGATATTGTCATGCACAGCACCACCAAGTACCTGTCCGGCCACAACCAGATCATCGGCGGTATCCTGGTCACCAACCGGCAGGATATCTTTGAGCAGATGAAGTACATCCAGAAGACCATTGGTGCAGTTTCCAGTCCGTTTGACTGCTGGCTGAACCTCAGCGGTCTGAAAACTCTCCACCTGCGCATGCGCCGACACGAGGAATCAGCAATGCAGGTAGCACAATTCCTCGAGTCACATGACAAGATCGAGCGGGTACTCTATCCGGGCCTGCCGTCCCACCCACAATACGCGGTGGCCAAGGCACAGATGTCGGGCTTCAGTGGAATGATCACTTTTGAACTGACCGGGGGCACCGAAGCCGGTAAAAGCCTGATGAACAACGTGCGGCTGTGCGGGCTGGCCGAGAGCCTGGGCAGTGTCGAGACCATGATCACCCACCCGGCCAGCATGACCCACGTCGACGTGCCACTGGCGGATCGGCACAAACGCGGACTGACCGACGGCCTGGTGAGATTGTCGGTCGGTATCGAGGATGTCGAAGATATTATCAGCGACCTTGAACAAGCACTGACACAGGCCTGAGGCCACCGACCGATCATCCTGGCCCTTTGGCCAGGCCCTACTCGGCGGCGCCGTTAGGCCCGGCCGAGTGCGCCGTTAGGCGCGACCGAGCGTGAAGAAGCAGCCATCGCTCCAGACCCCGAGGACACCGGCATCACCTTCACTGGCCGGTATCACCATTGCTGCCAGCTGGTAGTAGACGGCCCGCGAGATCAATGCCTCGAGGCCGTCACGCACCAGCAGGTAGGGGGCGGGTTCCGCCGCCGGGCCGTGTTCCACCACCCACATCGGGTGTTCGCGCCCGGCCGCCACCACGTCGTTGACGTTGGTGCGAAATAATAAACGCTGCGTCTGCCCCTGGCCCTCGCTTTCCATCTCGACCGCAACGAACGGGGCGTCGTCCACCCGGATGCGCAATTTCTGTTCCGGCGAAACCAGGAAGTACTCGTCACCCTCTCGGCGAATGACGGTAGAGAGCAAGCGCACCAGGCGAACCCGGCTGATGGGGGAACCCTGGTAGTGCCAACTGCCATCGCGGGCAATGCGCAGGTCCATATCGCCACAGAATTCTGGCTGCCAGGCGTGGACTGGCGGCAGATCGGCCGCGCCCAGGCGTGCCGCCAGGCCGGTAAGTTCCGGAGGATCCGCTGTGGACAAGCTTTAATCGGCCGACTGTGTAACCGACCGGGGGCACCCATCCTGGTCGATGGCAACAAACGTGAACTGCCCCTCGGTGACCTTTTCCTCGCGCCCGTCATGACGGCGTTTGACCCAGGTCTCGACCTTCACGCTGATTGAGGTGGTACCGATGCGCCCGGTGGTGCAGTAACAACTGACCTGGTCGCCGATCTGCACCGGCAGGTGAAACGACATGGCATCAACCGCGACCGTGACCACGCGGCCGCCGGCAACACCGAAAGCATGGGTGCCCCCGGCAACGTCCATCTGCGCCATCAGCCAGCCACCAAAGATGTCGCCGTTGGGATTGGCGTCGGCCGGCATGGCGACGGTACGGATCGAGGGTACACCGGTTGGCGGAGCACTCATGGCCGCGGCTGCCGCTGTTCACGGCCCAGGGTATAGAACTCGTCGTTGGGTCGCATGCCGGTGAAGTTAGCCATGCGGTTGGACAGGGCAAAAAAGGCGGCAATGGCGGCGATGTCCCAGATATCCTCATCGTCGAAGCCATGCGGGCGTAAGGCGTCGTAATCGGCATCTGCCAGCGCAGCTGAATCGCACGCCACCTTGTGGGCGAACGCCAGCATGGCCCTCTGTCGTGGGCTGATGTCAGCCTTGCGATAATTGATAGCCACCTGGTCAGCCACCAGTGGATCCCTGGCATAGACCCGCAGTATGGCACCATGCGCCACCACACAGTACTGACAGTCGTTGGCGCCTGACGTTGACACTACGATCATCTCACGTTCTGCCTTGGACAAACCGCCCTCGCGCAACATCAGTGCATCATGATAATCAAAAAAAGCCCGACACTCGGCGGGCCGGTGGGCCAGCGCTAAAAACACATTGGGCACAAAGCCCGCTTTTTCCTGTACCACCAGCACCCGCTCACGCAGATCCTGTGGCAGGTCTTCCAAGGCCGGCACCGGATACCGGCTGATCGGTTTGTCATTCAATATCGTAACTCCTTGTAGGTGGGCGGCACGTCATTACTGACGACACCGCTGTCCGCTAGCTGCTGATTCTACCGCTGCAAACGGCAGCGATACTTGAACCGGCGCCGTTGCTGCCCAGGCCACGGCATCGGCCCGTGCGGTGGATCAAGATCTGGTTTATCCAAAGCACTATAAAATGTGCCGGTGACTGATAACAAGGTCTAGCAGGAAAACCTGTACCCCCGATGGCTGAGTCGTTTCCCAAGCACGCGCAAATCGTTGTCATTGGAGGCGGTGTTATTGGCACTGCAGTCGCGTTTCGCCTTGCAGAACTGGGCTCGCAGAACGTCGTGGTACTTGAGCGTGGCCAGCTTGGCTGCGGCACCAGCTGGCATGCCGCGGGAAATATTCCGTTGCTGGACCAAATTCCCGAAATAGTAAAGCTCAACCGCTTGGCTGGGGATTTGTACGAAAGCTTTGAGCAAGAACAACCGATTGGCTGGCAGCGCTGTGGCCGGGTAATGCTTGCTCGCACTGCGTCTCGAATGGCCGAATTCAGATTATTGGTTGACTCGGCCAATAGCGCGGACGTTGAAGCCTGTTTAATGTCTGCGCAGGAAGCACAGGAAAAACTACCCCAGTTTCGAACGGATGATCTGGTGGGGGCCTTATGGAGCCCGGGTGATGGCCGGATTAATCCGACAGACCTGATAAATACCTATGCGCGCAAAGCGCGGTCCCGGGGCGTTCAGTTCTTCGAGCACACCGAGGTGAAAAGTGTGGTTGTGGCCGACAACGCAGTTACCGGAGTTGCGACCAGTCATGGAGTTACTGGCTGTGAGTATGTTGTCAACTGTGCTGGTCTCTGGTCTCGGCCGCTAGGCCTGCAAAATAAGATTGGTATCCCCGTTTACCCGGTAGAGCACTTCTATGCGTTGACCGAACCGATCGATGGCATCACCCCGGATATGCCGACCTTTAGAGATCCTGATGCATTGATTTACGGGCGCGAAGAAGTCGGCGGGCTGTTAATAGGTTGTTTTGACCTCAATGCAAAGCCGGTGTCACCTGAGGCATTGCCAGATAACTTTTCGTTTGGCCTTCTCAATGAAGACTGGGAGCAGTTTGGACCCTACCTGGAGCGTGGCATGCACCTTGTGCCAGCGCTGGCCAATACAGGTATCAAGGCTTTGATAAACGGACCGGAAAGTTTTACCCCTGATGGATTTCCGATCTTAGATCAGGCGACAGAAGTGCAAGGCTATTTTGTCCTTACCGGTTTAAATTCCGCCGGGATACTGCGCTCTGCCGGCCTGGCACTGGCGTTAGCCCAGTGGCTTGTGCATGGTGATGCTGGCATCGACCTCAGCCGTTTCTCCCTTAATCGTTTTCGCCCGGAACATAATGATGAAGCCTGGCTGAGAGAACGGGTGCGACACGCCCCGAGCGGCCATTTCGCGACACCGAGTGGATGACTCTGGACAAGCAAACCATTTATTGAGGTAAAGAATAGTGCTGGGCCGGGAAAAGACCCTGACCTTCGGCTACTGAATTACGAATTCAGCCTAGGTCTTAGGCGTTGACTGCGATTGGGGCTTAACGGCTTTTCTCGGCCTGCAGGTAGAGCATCTCCATGGCCACAGTGGCAGCGGCAAGTGCGGTCAACTCGGCACTGTCATAGGCCGGCGCCACTTCCACCACATCCATGCCGACGATGTCCAGGCCCTTGAGGCCGCGCAGTATCTGCAGTGCCATGTTGCTGGAAAGACCGCCCGCCACAGGGGTCCCAGTACCCGGCGCAAAGGCGGGGTCGAGGCAATCGATATCGAAGGTAAGATAAGCTTTGCGCTCACCCACACGCTCACCAATCGCGGCAACCGTCGCCGCCACCCCATGGTTGTGGACCCAGTCGGCATCGAGCACCTGGAAAGGGTGACTGCCGGGGTCGTACTCGGTGCGGATACCGACCTGCACCGAGCAGCCGGGATCGACCAGCCCTGCCGCAGGCGCCTGGTGAAACATGGTGCCGTGATCGAACGCGCTGCCCTGTGCATAGGTATCGGTATGGGCATCAAAATGTATCAGGGCGAGTTCCCCGTACACGCCATGGTGGGCCCGCAGCAGCGGCAACGTAATGAAGTGATCGCCACCGAAACTGAGCAGTGTCTTACCCGAGCGCAGAATCTCCGTAGCCCGCTTTTCCAGAGCCTGGGCGAAGCCCGGAATGTCGCCCGGCGCAAAGACGAGATCGCCGCAGTCGATGCCCTGGATCGTCTGTTTGAGAGCGTAGCTCCAGGGCCAGCGCGCCTGCTCCCAGCGTATATTGCCCGAGGCCTGGCGAATGGCCGCCGGGCCGCTGCGGGTGCCGGCGCGGCCGGTGGTGCCCATGTCGTAGGGCACCCCCAGCACCGCCACGTCGGCCGCAGCGCCGACCGGGTCGCGGCTTAAGGGAAATCCAAGGAAGCCGAACAGGTTCGCGTATAGAGAAACATCGCCCTGGATATCCGAGTCGCTCACTGGGTTCTCCGTTGGTTTTGCTGTCACAGTCTAGAGAAAACAGCACCGGAAAAACAAGCCAGTGATTTGGCCCCCGTCATTCCTGCTCAAGGAAAACCCCGAAGCGGTGCCCCTCCCAGAGCAAAACCACAGGCCAGCCTGTGTCGAATAACAAAAACAGCAAAGCCTGCGATAGGTAGAAAGGACAACCGTTTGCGAGCGGTATTAGCGCCCGGGTGATAGAGTTTGCGGTATCAGTCGAGCGGACGCTGATCGTCTATGACCTTGCCGTCATTGGGCAAAGTGCCCTGCCCGGAAAAAACAACCTCCCCGCGCAGTTTGCAGACATCCCGAATGCTGGTACTGATCTGCTCGGCAAGTCCTTGCTGGTCAACGCTTGAGTTGGTGAGTTCGCAACGCAGGGTCATGGCATCTGCATTATCGATACGTTCGATCACCAGTCTTGCGCGAGCGACCTCAGGGTGACGGGAAGTCACGGTGGCAACCTGGGGTGGATGCACAAACATACCACGCACCTTGGCGGTCTGGTCGGCACGCCCCAGCCATCCCTTGATGCGCCGGTTGGTACGCCCGCAAGGGCTGGCGCCCTCCATAAATGCGGATAAATCTCCCGTCGCAAAACGAATGAGCGGATAACCTGGCTGCAGTACTGTCACGAGCACCTCACCCACCTCGCCCGGTGCAACCGGATCACCAGTGCCGGGGCGCACGATCTCGACCAGTACACCTTCATCCAGAATCAAGCCCTCGCGCGTGGGCGACTCATAGGCAATCAGGCCCACGTCCGCCGTGGCATAAGCCTGCAGCACATCCACGCCTTTTTCGGATAACTCTTCACGTAAGGTTCCCGGCAAGGCTTCTCCCGAAACCAGGCCGACTTCGATACTCGAAACATCAACATCCATGTCGACTGCCTTGTCGAGCAGAATCTTGAGAAAGGATGGAGTGCCGATGTAGACCCGTGGGCGAAGGTGGGCCAACGCCTGCACTTGCAGCTCGCTCTGGCCGGTACCGGCCGGAAAGACCGTGCAACCCAGCGCGTGTGCACCGCCTTCGAGCATGAATCCGGCCGGCGTGAAGTGATAGGAAAAAGTGTTGTACACCAGATCCCCTTCGCGGCAGCCGGCGGCATACAAAGCCCGCGCGGTGCGCCAGAAATCCGGCGTATTGCCCTGGGGTTCAAAAATCGCGCCAGGCGAGGCAAATACCCGGGGCAGTGTACGCCCCGAAAGGCCGCAGTATCCCCCCAGCGGCGGGGTCTTCGCCTGCGCCTGCGCCAGCTCTGACTTTCGCGTAACCGGCAGCTTGGCCAAGGCGTCGCGGTCGCCGACTACATCAGGGTCTACCTCTTTCAGCAAAACTGTATACGCTGGAGTCTGGGTCTTCGCATAGCGCAGCTGCTCGCGCAACAGGCCAAACTGCTCAGTCTCACGCTGTGCGGCATCGCGTACTTCGAGTGCGTCGTAGTAATCGTTCATTTCATTCACAGAAGCGATACCGGCGGGAGCCTGGTACCCCTGATATGTTTATCTGTTTACCCCGGCGCCACGCCTACGGTCTGTCAGGTCAGCCAACGCTTGCGACGCCGGTAGGCTTTGACGTTGCGAAAGCTCCTGCGGTTCTCACCGCTGACGCCAAGATAGAACTCTTTAACGTCTTCATTTTCGGCCAATGCGGATGCTTCCCCATCCATCACGATCCGTCCATTTTCGAGGATGTAGCCGTATCTGGAATACTTGAGTGCCATGTTGGCGTTTTGCTCAGCGAGAAGGAAGGTAACCTTCTCGTTCTCGTTAAGTCTCTTTACGATCTCAAAAATCTCTTCCACCAGTTGCGGCGCTAACCCCATGGATGGCTCGTCCAGCAGAATGACCGTGGGTCGGGACATCAGCGCCCGCCCCACGGCAATCATCTGTTGCTCACCGCCAGAGGTGTAGCCCGCCTGGCTCCTTCGCCTCTCCTTCAGCGCCGGGAAATACTGGTACACCATCTCCAGGTCTCGGCCGATCGCGGAGCGGCCATCGCCACGGGTATAGGCCCCGGTCAGCAGGTTCTCCTCTACAGTGAGATGTTCGAAGCAGTGCCTCCCTTCCATCACCTGGATCACACCGCGACGCACCAGTTCATTGGGTGTCAGGCTGTGTACATCCTCGCCCTTAAAAGTGATCGAGCCCTTGGTCACATCACCCCGCTCCGACTTCAGCAGGCTGGAAATGGCCTTGAGCGTCGTCGACTTGCCGGCGCCGTTGGCCCCGAGGAGGGCGACGATGCCCCCCTCGGGAACCTCCAGCGACGCCCCTTTCAGCACCAAAATAACGTGGTCGTAGATGACCTCGATGTTATTGACGACAAGAAGCTGGGTGCTGTTTAAAGACATTGACTCACTCCGACAGTGACGACTTGAGCATCAGCCGCAATTCGACCCGAGAGAGTCGCCACTGCGGGGCGTAATGCCCTTTTCCTCAGCATACTTGGCGGCCTCGGCTTCAATCATCGGCCGCACGATCGACTGGTCGGTCTCAATCCAGTCAGTAACGCGAACCCATTTGGAGCCGTCCCATTCCTGGAACATCACCGGGCCACCACCCTCGTGGTCCTGACAGGAAATCTGCAACGGCGCCATCAGGGAGCCAAAGCCGATCTCTTCGAGCCGCGCGGCGGTGAGGTTCAAGTTCTCAATGCCCCAACGAATCTGTGGCCCGGCCATGGTCTTGCCTTTCCCGAACTTCTCCTGAGCTGTACGGATGGCCTCGGTGGTCAGCATCCCCGCGATCAAGCCACGGTTGTAGTAGATGGTGCCCACTCGCTGTGGTGAGATATTGCCCTTGAGCGCACCATGGACTATATCCAGAATCTGGTCGATGACCTTGTGGTCACGTCCGGAAGGATGGAAGCCTGCGGCAACGTAACCCACTGCGGCCTTGCCGGCCGGGATCACGTCCTCCTCGGCACCGCTCCACCAGACGCCGACGATCTTGTTGGCAGGGAACCGTACCCGGGCAGCCTCCTTGAGAGCGGTTGGGTTCATGACACCCCAGCCGCGCAGGATTACCCAGTCGGGCTTGAATACCCGGGCTATTTGCATCCAGGTGGCCTTTTGATCCAGCCCCGGGTGTGGTACCGGATAGTGCTTGACCGTGAAACCGTACTTCTCGGCCTGCACGTCCAGAACCGGGATAGTTTCCTTGCCGTAGCTGGACTCGTGGTACAGGTTGGCAATCTTCTTGCCCTTGAGCTTGTCCATACCACCTTCTTTCATACCGATGTACCGGATCTTGGCCGTATTCTGGCTCCAGTAGTTGGTCACCAGCGGGAAAATATAAGGAAAGACCCGGCCGTCGGTGGCGGCGGTGCGCCCGTACCCCATCGAAATCACCGGAATCTCGGCGGCTGTCGCCCGCTCGATCAGGCGGTAGGTGATACCCGTGCTCAGCGGATGGACCGGGCCGTAGTTATTGGGTCTGGGCTTGAGGCGTTCGTAACATTCGACACCACGGTCGGAGTTGTAGGCGGTCTCACACTCCTCCCAGGTGATTTTGACCCCATTAATGCCTCCGTCCCTCATGTTCAACATCGTCACCCAATCCAGGATGCCGCCAAAGAAGCCTGAGCCACCGGCAGCGTATGGACCGGTCCGGTAGACCAAGGCCGGGATGAACTGTTCGTCGGCCTGCGTAGCCGCCAACGGCGCGGAAAGAAAGGCTGAAACGAGTACAACTGTGCTTACTTTACGAAAACGCATGATTGTGCTCCTGTTTTCTACAATTGCCACCGAAGCGGCATGGGCGGGGATCTTGTGTTGCACACCTCGTGGCAGGCATCCCCTTCAACCTGTCGGAAGTAACCACCAGCAAAGTGGAAGTTGAAAATTTAGAAGCTGTCATTTCCCAGCCGTCCGTCAGTGTGGAAACGGCCACAGCCGCAATTTTTCCTTGGCCACCTGCCAGAGACGGGCGAACCCGTGTGGTTCGATGATCAGGAAGAAAATGATCGCACCACCAAAAACGATGTGCTCGAGATTAGTCAGCGCCGAGCTCGTTAGCGTACCCTCACCAAAGGTGACTGCCGAGATATTCAATATGATGGGCACCAACACGATAAAGGCCGCGCCCAGAAACGATCCGAGGATGCTGCCGAGGCCGCCAATAATGACCATGAACAGGATCTGGAACGAGCGGATCAGGTCGAACGCCTCGGTATCGGCGTTGCCTAGGTAAGTAAACACGTACAACGCACCGGCCACGCCGCAGTAGAAGGAACTTACGGCGAAGGCAAGTAATTTTGTCCGCAACGGACTGATGCCGATGATCTCGGCAGCGATATCCATGTCGCGGATCGCCATCCAGGCGCGCCCGGTCGAGCCGCGTACGATATTCTTTGCCAGCAGTACCAGTACCACCACGACGCTCAAAGTGACCACGTACTTGACTTCCGTGGAAGCCAAAGGCCCAGACACCATGGGATTAAGGAACGACAGAAACGACAGCGGACCATCCTCGGTCACCCATGATCCCAGCAGGGTGCGCGACGGCGCCGACGCGACCCCTGCTGTATCGTAATTGGTGAACCAGCCGACGTGATCGAAAATCCAGGTCAGGAAAAACTGCGCGGCCAGGGTCGCGACAGCCAGATAGAAACCCTTGATGCGCAGACTCGGCAACCCGAACAGGATACCGACCAGCGCCGCGAACACTCCCCCGAGCAGGAAATCCACCACCAAGGGTAGTTCCGGCACCCGCAGGGCGAAGTTGTAGCAGGTGTATGCCCCAACGGCCATGAAGCCACCGGTGCCCAGCGAGAGTTGGCCGGCATAGCCAGTCAGCAGGTTGAGCCCCACCGCAGCCAGGCCGAAGACCAGGAACTGGGTCATGATGGGGCCCAGCAGGTATGAATCACCCGTCAGTGGGATCACCACAAAAGCAATGGCAAGCATCGCCAGGACGGCCCAGCGGTCCTGCGGGATCGGGAAGATCGCCCGATCCGATCGATAACTAGTCTTGAGATGTCCTGCTTCGCGATAGAACATAATCTATACCCGCTCAATGATCCTTTCACCAAACAACCCCTGCGGACGGAACAGCAGGAACACCATGGCCAGCATGTAAGGGCTCCAACTCTCGGTGCCTCCACCCAAAAATGGGATCCCGATAAAGAACTCAAATAGTTTCTCGGTGGCGCCGACGATCAACCCGCCGACGATGGCGCCCGGTATCGAGGTGAAGCCCCCCAGTATCAGGACCGGCAACGCCTTGAAGGCCAGCAATACCAGGGTGAACTGCACCCCGACTTTAGACCCCCACAACAGCCCCGCCACCATCGCCACGATCCCGGCCGCGGCCCAGACTACGACCCAGATTGTCTCCAGCGAAATACCTACTAACATCGCGGCCTGGTGGTCATCGGCCACCGCGCGCAGGGCCCGGCCGATGCGCGTGCGATTGAAAAAGATCGCCAGCCCCGTGACCAGCAGTCCAGCGATAACTGCAGCAAATAGGTCAAACTGGCTGACATAAATGATGAAGTCACCGACACCGACCTCGGAGACAACGTCTGGAATGCCTATTTCGAGCCCATGCACATCGGCGTCCCACACTCCCTGTGCTATACCCTCCATCACGTAGTTCAGGCCGATGGTGGCCATGAACAGGATAATCGGTTCCTGGTTGACCAGCGGTCGCAGCACGATACCCTCGATGGCCTGGGCCAGCACGATCATGATCACCAGGGTCAGCACCAGGGAACGCCAGAAATTGATCTCCCCGGCAAAGAAACTGGCCAATGCCAACCCCAGCAGTACCGCTGCTGCCGCCTTGGGCTGGCGCATGCCGATCGTGATCACCAGAAAAATAGACAAGGTGATGAAAATGCCGCGCCACATCAACTGACCACCATCCCCGGCAGCCAGCGGTACCGCCACGATGGCCACCGCCGCGGCCACAATCGCGATCCGGTTATGGAACACCGGCAACAGCCCTTTCTTCCTCAACTTGATAAGTTGTGGATAGCGGCTGGACAGGTACAGTGCACCGGCGATCGCCGCGAAAGAAAGCGACAACCACGCAGTCCAGTCCCAGAACACGGTGCCGCCCATCTCAAGCAGCACTACAAAGGTCAGCGCCGCGAACAGCACCATTGCGCCCTGGGCAAAATTGAATACACCGGAAGCCTTGAAGATCAGAACGAAGCCAAGTGCAACCAGCGAGTACATGATTCCGGACAACAGCCCTCCGATCAGCACTTCCACAAAAAAGATCGGATTCCACATCGTTTCTGTCCCTCCAGGTTTCAGTGCTCGCCCAGGTAGGCTCGGATCACCACCGGGTCGTTGCGAATCTCATCGGGAGCGCCTTCTGCGATTTTCTCACCGTGGTCCAGAACCACCACCTGGGTTGAGATATCCATGACCACGCTCATGTCATGTTCGATCAAGATCAGGGTAGTGCCCCACTGCTCGTTCGCATCGAGAACAAACCGGGCCATGTCCTCTTTCTCCTCCAGGTTCATACCCGCCATCGGTTCATCCAGCAGCAGTACCCGAGGCTCCATTGCCAGCGCTCGGCCCAACTCGACCCGCTTCTGCAGCCCATAAGGCAACCGACCCACAGGGGTCTTGCGGATCTCCTGGATCTCAAGGAAATCGATCACCTGTTCCACCTGCTCGCGGTGTTTTTCTTCTTCGGCTCTCGCCCGCCCGACATAGATGGCGTCATAAAAAACATTACTTTTCATCTGCAGAAAACGCCCCGTCATAATGTTGTCGAGGGTGGACATACGCTTAAACAAAGCGATGTTCTGGAAGGTGCGTGCAAAACCCAAGCGGGCCACCTGTCCGGAGTTGCAACGGGTCCGATCTTTGCCATCAAAAAGAATTTGCCCCCGGCTCGGTTTGTAGAAACCGCTGATGACGTTGAGCATCGACGTCTTGCCAGCCCCGTTGGGACCGATGATCGAGAAGATTTCACCCTCTTCAACCTGGAAACCGACCCCGTCAAGCGCTCTGACGCCGCCAAAATGCAAATGGATGTCGCTCACTTCCAGCAGGTATTGCCGCTGCTTGCTGGCGGTTCTATGCCGTTTGTGTAGTTCGCTGATGGCAAACAGGGCATCGTCCCGACTCTCGTAGAGGTTGGCGCGAAACTCAGCCTGTTCCCTGGCCTGACTCCGGATCTCTTCGCGCACATGCGCCGAGACGCCAAACCGGACGCTGCCCAAGCTGTAATTGATATTGGTCTGCTTGCCGCGCTCCGCAAACCGTGCCCAGGCCGTATCATTCACATCCGAGTCGGTATAGTTAACGAGGAAATACCACCGACTCCCGCTCTCCTTCAACAGGGCATCCGCTTCATCGTAGAAGCGGTCGACCTCTCTTTCGTCCCCGAACGTGAGCCCCGAGAAATCGACCTCCATCACTTCCAGCGCCCGGTGGAAAGTGATGCGATCCCGGTATTGCAAGTCACTCATGATTCGTTGCCGCTACCTGTGAGTTGCCCTAGCTGGCCTTCGCCAATGGCTCGAACCGGTCTACTCCACGAATCTCCAGGGTCGCTGATATTGATCCCTTGCGGCCGTCCTCGAAAGTCACGTCCGTCTCTATATAACAGTGATCCTTGTCGGTGTAGAACGCGTCGATCAGCATGCCGTACTTGTCGGCGATAATGCGCCGGCGTACTTTGCGGGTGCGGGTGAGTTCGCCATCATCCGGATCGAGTTCCTTATGCAGCACCAGAAAACGCTGGATCTGCGACGAGGCCAGATGTGAATCGTCAGCCAGGCTGCGGTTGACCTGGTCAATACACTGCTGCACCAGGTCATAGACCTGTGGGTGTCCAGCCAGTTCCTGGTAACTCGCGTAAGCCACGTTGTTACGCTCGGCCCAGTTGCCGACCGCATCCAGATCGATGTTGACAAACGCGGACACAAAATCGCGTCCGTCACCGAAAGTTACCGCTTCTTTGATCTCGGGGAAAAATTTCAGTTTGTTCTCAAGAAACTTGGGCGCAAACATGGCCTCGTCGGTCAGCTTGCCGACATCCTTGGCCCGGTCGATGATGCGCAGGTGACCCTCATCGTCGAAATAACCGGCGTCACCGGTATGCACCCAGTCATCAGACGTCTTGGTCTCGCGGGTCGCCTCGGCGTTCTTGTAGTACTCGAGAAAAACGCCGGGACTGCGGTACAGCACTTCGCTGTTGTCATTGATCTTCACTTCCACACCCGGCGCCGGAGTGCCGACCGTGTCCGATCGGACCTCGTTATCGGGCTGCATGGTGACGAACACCGCGGCCTCGGTCTGGCCGTACAGTTGCTTGAGGTTAATCCCGAGCGAACGGTAAAACTCAAAAATTTCGGGGCCGATAGCCTCGCCTGCCGTGTAGGCGATGCGGATCCGACTCATGCCCAGGGTGTTTTTCAACGGACCGTATACCAGGAACCAGCCAATGCTGTACAGCAGTCGGTCGAGTACGGGTACTGGGCTAGAATTCAGTATCCTGGGCCCAGCCCGGCGCGCGACACCCATGAAGTAATGGAACATTGTGCGCTTGATCCAGCCAGCATCCTCCATTCGGATCAATACTGTGGTCAGCAGGTTCTCGAACACGCGGGGCGGCGCAAAGTAGTAGGTTGGCCCGACTTCCCGCAGATCCTGCAACACTGTGGCCGGACTTTCGGGGCAATGGACGCAGAAACCGGCGACGTAGGCCTGGCCGTAGGAGAAAATGTGATCACCAACCCAGGCCATCGGCAGATACGCCAGGATATTGTCGTCCTGGCGCAAACTGTCCCTTTCGATGCTATTGCGGGCCGTGATCAAGACATTGTCCTGACTTAACACCACGCCCTTAGGTTTACCGGTAGTGCCCGATGTGTAAAGAATGACGGCAACGTCACTGCCACGACCCCGGGTAACCTCCTGCTCGAAGAATTCTGCATGGGCTTTTTCGAACTCTCGGCCACGCTGCTGGACATCGGCAAAATCGTATAAGTGGTTGTGGTCGTAGTTGTCCAGCCCGCGCGGATCGTCAAAGACGATCTTCTGCAACTCGGGGCAACGACCCTCGACCTCCCGCACCTTGTCGACCTGTTCCTGGTTTTCCACCACTGCAAAGCGGGCACCGGCATGCTCAAGAACGTACTGCATTTCATCAGCGGCCGCATCCTGGTAGGCAGGCACCGGCACACCGCCCAATGCCTGTGCAGCTGCCATGGTCCAGTAAAGGCGGGGCCGGTTGTCACCGATGATGACAATCCTGTCGCCGCGTTCGAATCCGAGCGTATGCAGGCCACAGGCAAAGGCGCGAATCTCGCCCAGCATCTGACTCCAGGTCCAGGTCTGCCAGATACCCAGATCCTTCTCGCGCATCGCCGGCTTATCGGCGTAACGACGCGCCCGGTCAATCAGCAACTTAGGGAAAGTATCCGTGTCTGATTCTTTCGAATCCGTCATATCCTTCCTTCGTTTTGTTTTCGGTCCGGCTCTAGTTTGCGGGCCTTTTGGCCCGGGCACGGCGGACTCGTCTCCCAGGATTGACTGACAACGCCGACTTGGCTGAATCCCGGTAGCGATACTAGTTTAGGCCAAAAAAGCACATGGATGCTGTTCTGGCACACCCGTTTTGTAACCCAACGGTAAAATCTTCACGATCGGCGCCCTCGCACCCCCCGCGCTTAGGTAACCTTCTCCCTGCGCCGACCCACCGCGGCCAACCAAACTCATGGAATCAGATCAAGACAGCCTGCTGGCAAGGGCCATACTCACCCTGGATGCCCTGGATCACCTTGACCAGGGCGTGTCGGTTTTCGACCAGTCACTGCGATTGGTCAGCTGGAACCGGTACTTTACCCAGATGCTCGAATTTCCGGCTGAATTCGCACAGATCGGCACACCGCTCGAAGCCCTGTTTTTGTTCAACGCCCAGCGTGGTGACTACGGCCCCGGCAACCCTGCCGAGCAGGTACGCGAACGCATGGCATTGGCCCGCCAGTTTGTACCACACCATTTCGAACGCACCCGGCCGAACGGCCAGGTGCTGGAAATTCACGGCACCCCGCTGCAAAGCGGTGGATTCGTGACCATCTATACGGATATCACCGAGCGCAAGAAAGCCGAACAGGCGCTGCAGGAAAGCCATGATCTGCTGGAACAGAGAGTCACCGAGCGCACCGCCGATCTGCGCGACCTCAACCAGGCCTTAAAGCAGGAAATTGCCCAGCATAAGAGCGCCCAGGCTGCGCTGCTCGAGTCACAGAAACTGAACGCCCTGGGCCAGTTGACCAGCGGTATCGCCCATGATTTCAACAACCTTTTGACCATTATCCAGGGCAACCTGGATCTGATCGGTGATGATCCGCAGCCCGATGTGGCGACCCGTGAATCGCTGCACGCCGCCGCCGGCGCCTCACGTCGGGGCGCTGAATTGACCCGCCAGCTGCTGGCATTCTCCAGCCACCAGACTCTTACCCCAACCGCCGTGCGCCCAGCCCGACTATTCGCTGATATCGGGGCCATGCTCAAGCGCACCCTCGGTGACGCCATCGAGGTTGAAATAGACCCGGGCACACACACCTGGGCCACACAAGTCGATCCGATCAGACTGGAGAACGCGATCCTCAACCTGGCGCTGAACGCACGTGATGCCATGCCCCAGGGCGGGCACCTTGTCATCAGCACAGCCAATATCTCGCTGGACCAGCAGCAAATACGGCTCGGACTCGATCCCGGCGACTTTGTGATGTACGTAATCGAGGATGACGGCGAAGGCATGCCCTCTGATATCGTCGAGCGCGCCTTTGAGCCCTTCTTTACAACCAAAGGTGTGGGTACCGGCACGGGCCTCGGGTTGAGCACGGTGTATGGGTTTGCCCGCCAGTCAGGGGGGCAGGTATGCCTGGCCAGTAAACCCGGTATCGGCACCCGGGTGGAACTCTACCTGCCCCGTGCCACCGCGGAAGAAGACAAGGCATCCCACATTGCACCGGTAGACGTGCCTGGCGGCAATGGAGAACGAATTCTGGTGGTGGAAAACGATCCGGATGTCCGTCACTTTATCTGTCGGGTACTCGAGGATCTCGGCTACAACACACTGGACGCCTCTGACGGGCAGCAGGCACAGCAGCTTGCCGAGATTCACCCGGATCTTGATTTACTGCTGACAGACCTGCTGATGCCCGGGGGTATCGATGGCGAGAGCCTGTGTCATCGACTGAAAATAACGCACCCTCATATCGAGGCCTTATGCATCTCCGGCCAGACAAACCGCATGAGCGATAGTGAGGCCACCAGCCCTCCTGCCGCGACGCTGGCGAAACCGTTTTCTGCACAGGAGCTTGCCAAAGCTGTGCGCCTGGCGCTGAACCCAGCCGCTATAACAGGTCACTGAGCGGGTCAGCCGAAGGCAGATTATCGTGACCCCCTCCCTCAAAGCCAGGAAACAGATTCTGATCGTTGATGACGAGCAGGAAATCCGCAGCCTGGTGCAGCGTTATTTGGGTCGGGAAGGTTTTGATGTAGTAGGTGCCGGCGATGGGGATACGATGCGCGAATGTCTCAAGTCTAGCCAGCCCGACCTGGTGATCATGGATATCCGTCTGCCCGGCGCCGACGGGGTGTCACTGACCCGGCAATTGCGGCGCAACAGCCGGATACCGATCATCATGCTGACCTCGAAAAAAGGAGTCGCGGATCGGGTGACTGGCCTTGAAAGCGGCGCAGACGACTACCTGCCCAAGCCTTTTGACCTGCGTGAGTTGTTGGCCCGGGTGAAGGCGCTGTTGCGCCGGGCTGAAGAAGGACGGACCACTGGCACCAGCAGCCGCGGGGTGCTGTGCTTTTCCGGCTGGAAGCTAGATATCGGCCGACGCGAGCTTCACAGCGCTGGAAATGATGAGGTAGCACTGTCAGCCGCGGAATTTGACCTTCTTAAAGTACTGGTGGAAAACGCCAACAAGGTACTGAGCCGTGATTTTCTGCTGCAGGCCACGCGTGGGCGGCCAACCATGCCTTTCGACCGCACCATCGACGTACGCATCGGTCACCTGCGACGTCGCCTGTCAGCAGACAGCACTGATGGCAGGCAACTGATCAAAACAATCCGCGCTGCCGGTTATATGTTTGTCGACGAGGTAGTCCGGCTCGATCCGGACGCCTGAGGCGCGGCCAAGGCGCCATCGCTGGCGGCAGGGTCCTACCCGCCGCTCGGCTCAGAACGGAATGTCGTCGTCAAAGTCGCCGTCCTGCGCTTTAGTAGGTGAGCCGCTGCCAGCACCAAAATCATCGGCCGGCGCACCTTGTGTGTCACCAACACCCCCGCCACCACGGCCACCGAGCATCTGCATGTCGCTGGCGACGATTTCGGTGGTGTAGCGTTCATTACCCTCGCGGTCTTCCCACTTGCGCGTCTGCAGGCGGCCCTCGATGTAGACCTGCGAGCCTTTCTTCAGGTACTCACCGGCGATCTCGGCCAGCCGGGAGAAGAACACCACCCGGTGCCACTCGGTTTTTTCCTGGCGTTCGCCCGACTGACGATCCTTCCAGCTCTCGGTGGTCGCGATAGTCACGTTGGCAATCGCGTTGCCGTTGGCCGAGTAGCGCACCTCCGGATCCCGGCCCAGGTTACCCACGATGATCGCCTTGTTCACGCCTCTAGCCATTGTTCTCTCCGCTATTGTTATTACCCGGAGCCCCGTTTGGGCCGGCCGGCAACACGCCTGCGACCCCGGTCCGACCCGCCCAGCAGCGGCGTTAGCAGCGACGCGGCTCCTCGTTGATCAAGTATACCGTCGATTCCGGCAGTTGTTTGGGCAGCAGCTGACGAAACCGCTGCCGGGTCGGCTGTACTGCAAAGTCGCGCAGCACCGACGCCGCGCTGGGCTGGAGCAGCGCCATGAGCCCGAAAAGACTTTGAACATATCCTGGCAAGCCACGTAATATTAGCGGTTTGCCCATTTCACGGCCCAGCCCATGCGCACAATCAAGATACGGGGCGCCCGCACCCACAACCTGCAGAACGTCGACCTGGACCTGCCGCGTGACCGTTTGATTGTCATCACCGGGCTGTCAGGCTCGGGCAAGTCATCGCTCGCCTTCGACACTGTCTACGCCGAGGGCCAACGGCGCTACGTTGAGTCGCTGTCAGCCTACGCACGCCAGTTTCTGTCGCTGATGGAAAAACCCGACGTCGACCTCATCGAGGGCCTGTCACCGGCGATCAGCATCGAACAGAAATCCGCCTCGCACAACCCACGCTCGACGGTCGGCACGGTCACCGAGGTTTACGACTATCTGCGGTTGCTGTTTGCGCGGGTCGGCGAACCACGCTGCCCCGAGCACGGCGTGACCCTCGCTGCCAGCACCGTCAGCGAGATGGTCGACCGGGTCATGGCCTTGCCGGAGGACAGCCGGGTACTGTTGCTGGCCCCGGTAGTGCAGGACCGCAAGGGCGAATACCAGCAGTTGCTGCACAACCTGCTTGCCCAGGGTTTCATCCGCGCCCGCATCGACGGCGTGGTCTGTGAACTCGAAGTCCCTCCCGAACTCGACCGCAAACGCAAACACAGCATCGATGTGGTGGTGGATAGATTGGTCATCCGCGGCGGCTGTGAACAGCGCCTGGCCGAGTCGTTCGAGACTGCACTCGCGATCGCCGAGGACCTGGCCGTGGTCGAGGTATTGCCCGGCGACACGGCCGGCAAGAGCCGGGATTTACTGTTCTCGGCCCGCTACGCCTGTCCCCACTGCGGCTACAGCCTGACTGAACTGGAACCGCGCCTGTTCTCGTTCAACAACCCGGCCGGCGCCTGTCCTGACTGTGACGGGCTGGGGGCGCGCCAGTTCTTCGATCCCGAGCGGGTGGTGCACGACCACAGCCTGAGTCTTGCCGCCGGCGCCATCGCCGGCTGGGACCGGCGCAATGCCTTCTACTTCCAACTGCTGAGGTGCCTGGCCGACCATTACGGCTTCGACATCGAGTTACCTTTCCGGCGACTGCCGAAAAAGGTTCGCCAGGTGATTCTCTATGGCAGCGGTAAGGAAAAAATTCCGTTCACTTACCTGCGCGCCCACGGCCGGCGACCGCGGCGCCGGGCTCACACTTTCGAAGGCGTACTGCCCAACATGGAGCGACGCTACCGCGACTCCGAGTCCAACGTAATTCGTGAGGAACTCGCCCGCTACCTCAACACCCAACCGTGCGAAACCTGCGGCGGCAGCCGGTTGCGCACCGAAGCGCGCCACGTCTTCGTCAAAGAACAACCCGTGCACCGAATCACCGCCATGCCGATCGAAGAATCGCTGGACTTTTTCGAGCAACTGCAACTACCCGGCCGCCAGGGCGAGATTGCGACGCGCATCGTCCGTGAGATCGGTGAACGACTGCGCTTTCTGGTCAACGTCGGACTGGAGTATCTGACTCTGGATCGTACCGCCGAGACCCTCTCCGGCGGCGAAGCTCAGCGCATCCGTCTGGCCTCGCAGATCGGCTCAGGCCTGGTCGGGGTCATGTACATCCTCGACGAACCTTCGATCGGTCTGCACCAGCGTGACAACCGGCGCCTGCTCGATACTTTGTTTCACCTGCGTGACCTGGGCAACACCATCGTCGTGGTAGAGCATGATGAGGAGGCGATCCGCAGTGCCGACCACGTGGTCGACCTCGGACCGGGGGCCGGCATCCACGGCGGCCGCGTGGTGGCACAAGGAGTGCCGGCAACGATCGCCGCCAGCACCGAATCCGTGACCGGCCGTTACCTCAAAGGCGAGTTACAGATTGAACTGCCAGCGACACGCACCGCCCCAGCCAGTAACCAGCTGCTGGCCATTCGCGGCGCCCACGGCAACAACCTGCAAAACCTCGACGTCGAGATCCCGGTTGGCCTTTTTACCTGTGTCACCGGCGTTTCCGGCTCGGGCAAGTCGACCCTGATCAACCACACCCTGTACCCGGCGCTGGCCCGCCACCTGCACAGTGGCCGGCACCGGCCGGCGCCACATCAGGCCATCGAAGGGCTGCAACATTTCGACAAGGTCATCGACATAGACCAGAGCCCCATCGGCCGCACCCCGCGCTCCAATCCAGCAACTTACACGGGTCTTTTTTCTCCTATCCGGGAGCTGTTCGCGGCGGTGCCCGAGTCACGCGCCCGCGGCTACAAAGTCGGGCGGTTCTCATTCAACGTGCGCGGCGGGCGCTGTGAGGCCTGCCAGGGGGACGGCCTGATCAAGGTGGAAATGCACTTCCTGCCGGACATCTACGTGCCCTGCGACGCCTGCAAGGGTGCCCGCTACAACCGCGAGACCCTGGACATCCGCTACAAGGGCCGCACCATCGCCGAAATACTGGCAATGACCGTGACAGAAGCGGCCGGGTTTTTCAGTGCCGTGCCGGTGATCAAGCGCAAGCTCGATACATTGCTCGACGTAGGGCTGGGCTACATCGGCCTGGGTCAGAGTGCGACCACCCTCTCGGGCGGTGAGGCTCAGCGCATCAAGCTGGCGCGGGAACTATCCAAACGTGACACCGGCCGCACACTGTACATACTGGATGAGCCCACCACCGGCCTGCACTTTCATGATATCCGCCAGTTACTGCAGGTGCTGCACCGGCTGCGGGATCACGGCAACACGGTAGTGGTGATCGAACACAACCTGGACGTCATCAAGACCGCCGACTGGATCGTCGACCTTGGCCCGGAGGGCGGCCACCGCGGCGGCCAGCAGGTCGCCGCCGGCCCACCCGAGGCCATAGCCCGCAGCAAGCGTTCCTATACCGGGCAGTTTCTGAAACCCCTGCTGGCCCGGCAAGCGCCGGACTGACGAACTCACTGGATGGCTGAGGCCGCGTCCGCGTCGATAAAGCCCTCACGCACCAGGTACAGCAGAATCCGCTGGGCCGCCTCCATCGGAGCAAGTTCGGAGGTGTCTATGGTCAGTTCCGCCTGCTCCGGCTCTTGGTAAGGATCGCTGATGCCGGTGAAGTGCGGGATCAGACCTTGGCGCGCCTTGGCATAAAGACCCTTGCGGTCGCGACTCTCGCACACTGCCAGCGGGGTGGCGAGGTAAATCTCGATGAAAGCGCCGTAGTGAGCGATCAGCTGACGAATGGCCCGCCGGGTGGCCTGGTAGGGTGCGATCGGCGCACAGACTGCAACCCCGCCGTTCTTGCTGATCTCGTTGGCAACAAAACCAATGCGGCGGATGTTGAGGTCACGGTGCTCGCGCGAAAAACCGAGCTCGCTGGAAAGGTTGCGCCGCACGATGTCGCCGTCGAGCAGCGTCACTGGCCGCTGGCCGTTCTCGATCAGGCGGGCATGGAGGATGCGTGCCAGTGTCGACTTGCCCGAGCCGGACAGGCCGGTAAAAAAAAGTGTAAAGCCCAGTTGGCTGTGCGGCGGATGGACCCGCTCCAGGTGTCGCAGCACCTCGGGAAAACTGAACCACTCGGGGACTTCCTCGCCCCGCGCCAGCATGCGCTTGAGATCTGCGTCCGACATCGGCGACAGTGCCTCGGCCTCCTGCTCGATCTGCCCCACCGGCAAGTAACAGCCGCGCGCCGGCACGTAGCGGCGTTCCTCGACGCTGATCAGGCGGATGTCAAGCTGGTCGGCAAACCCGGCAACATACTCCTGCGCAGCATAGCGTTCGTAGAAACGCGGCTGGCCACCTGCCGCTGGTGGTGAACTGTCGTCCGGGCCCACGATGAAAGCTGAACAGCCGTAGTTCTGGTGGATGATGCCGTGCCACAGCGCCTCGCGCGGGCCCGCCATGCGCATGGCCAGCGGCAATAGTGAGAGCATGGCGATATTCAGTGGAAAGTAAGCCAGCACCGACTGATAGCAGTGCACGCGGGCGTAATACTCGAGATCTCCCGGTTTGGTCACCCCGACCGCCGGGTGCAGCAATAAGTTGGCCTGTTCTGATTTTGCCATCTCCAGAGTCAGATCCCGCTGCAAGCGATGGATCGGTCGCGAGGTCTGAAAAGCGATCACCTCGCGCCAGCCCGACTGGGCGAACTGGCGGCGCAGTTCCCGCGGCGTATACCAAAGCGCCTGGAAATCAAAGTGGGTGGGTAATTGAACACCCTCCACCGGACCGCCGATGTAGACCGCTGGCCCAGCCTCTAGCAGGGTGTGAACCCCCGGATGCTCGGTGGAAGCGGTGCCGTAGACTGCTTCCGCTTCCAGCGCCTGGTCCGGCTGCCACAGTTCCGCGGCCTTCACCACCGCCAGCATAAAGCCCTCTTCGTCGCGCAGCGCCAGCGGCTTGCCCTGTTCGACGCCTTCGGCATCTGCCTGGGCCAGCGCCAACGTAACCGGTATCGGCCACAGGGTACCGTCGGCCAGCCGGGCTGTTGCCAGCACCTGTTCGTAATCGGCCCGGCAGAGAAAGCCCTCCAGCGGTGAAAAGGCGCCGTTCAGCAGCAGTTCCAGGTCACACAACTGACGACGGCTCAGTGTCACGGACGGCAGGTCAAAGGCCTCGGCCCGCAACGCCTCTGCCCGGGCCTCAGTTACGAGCAGGTTTTTCAGGCTACCACCGTGGGCTGGGACTGACATCAATATAGTTGTTAAGGTCGGTGAAGCGGAGATGGGGAACTAACACCCAGCATCCCATAGCCCCGAGCGGCTACAAAGGGTGGCATTTTACTGCAAGTGGCTTAACTATCGCGCCGTAATAAGCCTGCTATATTTCGTACTGCTAAGCCCTTGCCTGATGCTCGGTTCGTTCATCAGCCCGAGTCTCGCCAGCTGTTTTGTCACGAGCCGCTACCACAGAAATATGAAAGATTGACCAATGGCTGACAACGACAGCGTCGATCTGGTGGTGCTCGGCTCGGGGCCTGGCGGCTACACCGCAGCGTTTCGGGCCGCAGACCTGGGCCTTACGACAGCGCTGGTCGAGCGCCGCCCGACGCTGGGCGGCGTGTGCCTGAACGTCGGCTGTATTCCCTCCAAAGCCCTGCTGCACGCAGCGCGGGTGGTGGAAGAGGCCCGCGAGATGAAAGCCCACGGGCTGGACTTTGGCGAACCCACCATCGACCTGGATCGCTTGCGCGGCTGGCAGGACAAGGTGGTCGGCCAGTTGACTGGCGGCCTTGCCGGCCTTGCCAAAAAGCGCAAGGTCGAGGTAATTGAGGGCACTGGCGAATTCCTTGGACCCAATCAGATCCGCGTAACCGGCATCAACGACCAACGGGTACTGCGCTTCGCCCAGGCCATCATTGCCGTCGGTTCCGAGCCCGTGCGCTGGCCGGGCCTACCGGAGGACCCGCGCATCATCGACTCGACCGGGGCACTGGCGCTGGCTGACATTCCCGAGCGGCTGCTGGTGGTCGGCGGGGGCATCATCGGCCTGGAGATGGCTACCGTGTACCAGGCCCTCGGCAGCCGCATCACCGTGGTCGAGATGATGGCGCAACTCATGCCAGGAACTGACGCCGACCTGTTAAGGCCGCTGCAGCGGCGCTTGCAAAAACAGTGCGAGAACCTCTACCTCGACACCCGGGTCGGCGCGATTACGGCTACCGCGGCAGGGCTCACGGTCAGTTTTGACGGGCCCAAGGCCCCGCCCACGGCCAAATTTGACCGCGTACTGCTGGCGCTCGGCCGTGTACCCAACAGCCATGGCGTCAATGCACCCGCTGCCGGCGTCAAGGTGGACGAGTACGGCTTCATTCCGGTTGATAACCAGCAACGCTCCAATATCCCACACATATTCGCCATTGGTGATCTCGTCGGCCAGCCCATGCTGGCCCACAAAGCCAGTCACCAGGGCAAGGTAGCAGCGGAGGCAGCCGCTGGCCTTGACAGCGTGTTCGCAGCCCGGGTTATTCCCGCGGTGGCCTACACCGACCCAGAAATCGCCTGGGTGGGACTGACCGAGACACAGGCTCAGGCAACCGGCGCGGTGTTCGAGAAAGGCGTTTTTCCGTGGGCGGCCAGCGGCCGGGCACTCAGCCTCGGGCGCAGCGAGGGCCTGACCAAACTGCTGTTTGATCCGCAAACACACCGTCTGCTTGGTGCCGGAATCGTCGGTCCCAACGCCGGCGATCTCATTGCCGAGGCCAGCCTTGCCATTGAGATGAACTGCGAGGCCAGAGACCTTGAGCGGACCGTGCACCCCCACCCTACTCTGTCGGAGACCGTGGCC
The DNA here is from genome assembly GCA_030747115.1 of Arenicellales bacterium. Lineage (GTDB taxonomy): Bacteria > Pseudomonadota > Gammaproteobacteria > Arenicellales > UBA868 > UBA12578. The sequence goes on along the minus strand of JASLLH010000004.1, from coordinate 2,894 downwards.
TTAGCGGCAGAAGTCTTTGCCGGCACCGTCACCGATCTTTACTTGCCCCGGAAATAACCCCCAGTAATAACTGCCGACGCAAGTCAGGCCTGCTCGAGCTCGATCAATGTGCCGCAGAAGTCCCTGGGATGCAGGAACAGTACTGGCTTGCCGTGCGCACCAGTACGGGGTTTGCCATCACCGAGTACCCGCGCTCCCTGGTCCTGCAACTGATCACGGGCCGCAATCAGATCGTCGACCTCGAAACAGAGGTGGTGCACGCCGCCGGCCGGGTTGCGCTCAAGGAAGCCTGCTACCGGGGAGCCCTCATCCAGCGGCTGCAGCAATTCGATGCGGGTATTGGCAAGATCCACAAACACAACGGTGACGCCGTGGTCGGGCAACGGCTCGGGCTTACTCACCCGGGCACCAAGCGTGTCGCAGTAGAGTTTCGCAGCGCTATCCAGATCAAGTACGGCAATCGCTACGTGGTTCAACCGGCCGATCATCAGGTTTTTTTCTCACTGTTACCGGCAAAAAAGGTCAGCAATCGCCGGGCAGCAACCGTCGCCGGCAACCGTGCTGCAGCCACGTCATCTTCGGCCCGGGCAAGTTGCCGCTGGCTACCACTATCGGCTGTAAACCACTCCAGCAACCCGTCGCGCAATTCCTGCCGCAGCCATTGGCGGGCCTGCTCAGCACGGCGCAGATCCAGTGTGCCGTTTTCGCGCATGCCCTGCCAGCAGCGCTCGATAAGTGTCAGCACCTCGACGATGCCCTCTTGCGCAAGTGCCGATACGGCCTGGACCGGCACCTCCCAGCCGGGAGTGCGCGGCTGCAGCAAACCCGTGGCCTGGCGGTACTCGGCTACGGTACGGTTGGCAGCATTGCGCAGATCGCCATCGGCTTTGTTAACCAAGATAAGGTCGGCCAGTTCCATCACTCCACGCTTGATGCCCTGCAGCTCATCACCGCCGGAAGGTAGCAGCAACAGCAGAAAAAAATCGGTCATCTCGGCCACCCGCAGTTGCGACTGGCCAACGCCCACGGTTTCGACGATCACCAGGTCAAAACCCGCCGCCTCACACAAGTACAGGGCCTCGCGGGTGCGGCGCGCCACCCCACCCTCGCTGGTCCCGGCTGGCGATGGGCGGATGAAAGCCGCCGGTTGCGTAGACAACTCTGGCATTCGGGTTTTGTCGCCGAGTATGGAACCGCCGCTGATTACTGAACTAGGGTCTACGGTCAGCACGGCCACCCGGTGGCCCGCTGCTATGGCCTGCAGCCCCAATACTTCGATGAAGGTCGACTTACCCACCCCGGGCACACCGGTGATGCCGACCCTGCGTGAGCCCCCAGTCCGGGACATCAGTGCGCTGAGCAACGCTTCAGCCTGGTCACGATGGTCGGTGCGGTCGGACTCGACCAGAGTGATCGCTCGAGCCAGGGCCGGCCGGTCACCGGCAAGCACCGCGCCGGCAAGGGTGTCCACGCTGTGTTTATTCATTGCTTCGCGCGTTCGAATTCGACCACCGGCTGAGCCACTTCCAGGGTATCCCCGGCCTGTGCGTGCAGCGTACAGATCACGCCGTCGCGCGGCGCCCGGATCATGTTCTCCATCTTCATGGCTTCTATGACCGCGATCCCGTCCCCGGTTGTAACAGTGTCTCCCGCCTTAACGGCCAGCGACACGAGCAATCCCGGCATGGGTGAGAGTATCAGGTGCGACAAGTCGGGTACGGTTTTTTCCGGCATGTAGCGATACAGCACATCGGTGGCCAACTCCAGCACCATCGCCCCGACCACGCTGCCGCCGTGTAACAACCGGTAGGCGGCACCGTGCCGCTCTACCTGGGCACTGTAGGAGGTGCCGTCCACTTCGAACTCCACGACCACAGTGCAGGCCGACCCGTCGATAACGAGGTTAAGCAGCGTGCCGTCAACGCTCACGCTGTAACGGCCGTCAGCGCCGCGCACGACCACCTGGTGGCGGGCATCACCTATACGCACGCAGCGCAGCACCCCGTCCGGAACTCGCCGCTGCACCAGCGCCTCACGCAGCCGCCAGCACTGGTGCACCACGCCAACGAGCGCAGCCATCCGCTGCTGGACCGCCGGCACCAGCCTGGCCTGGCCGAAACCCTCGGGATACTCGTCGGCAATGAAATCGGTGGACAGGCGACCCTCGACAAAGCGTGAATGCGCCACCAGCGCCGAAAGAAAGGGGATATTGGTCTGGATGCCGCGCACCATGAAGCGGTCCAGCGCCTGGCGCATGGTCGCAATCGCCGCGGCGCGGTCGGCTCCATGGGTGACCAGCTTGGCCATCATGGGGTCGTAGTGCATGCCCACCTCACTCCCCTCCGTCACCCCAGTATCCACCCGCACCGTGGTGGACTCCAGCGGCGGCCGGTAGCGCACCAGTCGGCCAGTAGAGGGCATGAAATCGCGGACCGGGTCCTCGGCGTAGACCCGCGCCTCCAGTGCCCATCCCTGGATGCTGACGTCAGCCTGGGTCAATGGCAGTTTCTCGCCAGCCGCCACCCGCAGCATCAGCTCGACCAAATCCAGGCCCGTGATCAGTTCGGTCACCGGGTGTTCTACCTGCAACCGGGTGTTCATTTCGAGAAAAAAGAAACTGCGTGCAGCGTCAACGATGAACTCGACCGTACCGGCAGAGTGGTAGTCCACTGCCCGGGCCAGGGCGACTGCCTGCTCGCCCATCGCCTGCCGGGTAGCCGCGTCCAGCAAAGGTGACGGCGCCTCCTCGACCACCTTCTGGTGGCGCCGCTGGATCGAACACTCGCGTTCGTTAAGGTGCACACAGTTGCCGTGCTGATCGGCCAACACCTGTATTTCGATGTGCCGTGGTTCGCTGATGAACTTCTCCAGGAATACGCGATCGTCGCCGAAGC
>JASLLH010000049.1:0-13800 GCA_030747115.1 Arenicellales bacterium | reverse complement strand
CTTTAGCTATAACGTTCATATCTGACTTTCCAGCATTAAATCTAGCGTTTGCGTCGTGAGTTACTTCAACAAAAGTTTTTACCATTCCAGGATTCTCTTTTAGGAATTTGTTAGTTACTGAAGTAATATCAATACCAGCAATACCAGCATCTTGAGCTTCTTTAACAGTTAGCAATGAAGCTCCTTTTTCTTTAGCTGCTTTGATAGATTTACCACCAAACAAACATGCCATAGCAACGTCACCGTTAACAAATGCTGCAGATCCGTCTTCAGGGTTCATATCAACAACTTTCATTGAAGAAATATCGGCTCCAACAACCCTCATTGTTTCTTTGAAAACATAGTCAGCCATTGTTCCCAAAGGAACTGCTACTTTTTGACCATCTAACTTAGAAGAAGCATTTCCTTTATCTATACCTTTGGCTGCAACACAAGTTGTTCCACCCATTCCATATATAACTGCAATATCTACAAGTTTGATAGGTGCTTTAGCGTTAACTGCATTTACAAAAGGTGTTAATCCTTGAGAATAAGATATATCGATATCTCCAGACAACATAGCTTCCGTCATCTCCCCACCTGTTGCAAAGTTCGTCCATTTAACTGGAACACCCAGAGCTTCATCAAAAGTTTTTTTAACTTTATCTTCTTGGTTTGGAGTTGCCCACTCCAGGAAAAAGGCCACGTTCACCTGGTCTGCGGCATAAACAGCCGATGACAGCGACCCAGCAATTACCAGAGCGGCTACGCGCATGGTAGTTTGTGTAAAAAATCTCATTACGTCCCTCCTAATCCTTTGGTTCCATTGTGATGATTTGTTCACGACCTACAGCATTGTCCCGAACCTGAGCCATTTCATTATGGCAAGTATTAACTATAGCAAGACAAGAAATAATGAACCCTCATGGTCTAAAAGCATAGAGCTAGTCGTATTTCTTCCATAGCGCCAACCAAGCCTAGCATAGTTCCAACCATGGCTACGAAGCCAGGCGAATTGTGGCAAAACTATAGTGTTTCTCCTGGTAACTTTAGTGCGCCCCCGTAGCGCCACGAGTGCCTCAAACGAACATCAGCGGATCAGTACTCCCCCAGCGTCTGTCGTAAAATCTCGCACAATTTGTCGACATGGTGCCGCTCGGATATGAGCGGTGGTGCAATAAGGCCCGCGTCACCGGTCATCTTGATGTGCAGGCCATTTCTGAACAAGCGTTTTTGAAAATCGAGCCCACGGCTACCGGGAGCGCCGGCGGGCTCGAGATCGATACCGGCAAACAACCCGTAACCCCGGATGTCGGTGATAAGCGGTATATCGCTCAAGGCAAACACCTGGTCAAGAAAGTGCTCGGAGAGCTCTGCCGCACGCTTGATAAGGTCCTCCCTGTCGAAGATATCCATGGTCGCGATACCGGCCGCGCACGCGCCCGGATGAGCCGAGTAGGTATAACCATGAAAAAATTCCACTGAATTCGTGGGGGCCGCATCCATGATCGCAGCATGCACCTGGCCGCTCACGGCTACCGCCCCCATCGGCTGGGCCGCGTTAGTGAGCGCCTTAGCCATAGTCATGATGTCCGGGGTAACGCCAAAAGCCTGCGCCGCAAACGGCGCCCCCAGTCGTCCGAAACCGCAGATCACCTCGTCGAAGATAAGCAGAATCCCGTGGGCGTTACAGATCTCGCGCAGGCGCTCGAGGTAACCCCTGGGCGGTACCAGGCAGCCGGTCGAGCCGGCCACCGGCTCGACGATGCAGGCGGCAATGGTGTCGGGGCCAAAGTTTATGGCAATGCGCTCGAGATCGTCGGCCAGTTCCAAGCCGGTCTCCGGCTGACCCCTGACGAAGCGGTTTTCCGGCAACCAGGTGTGACGCATATGTACCACGCCTGGCACGCCCGGGCCGAAAGCCTGGCGGTTCTTGGTCATGCCACCTAATGACACACCCGCCAGGTTAACCCCATGGTAGGCGCGCTCACGCGAGGCAAAACGGTGGCGCTGACCCTCACCGCGGGCATAGTGGTAGGCGTAGGCGATCTTCATCGCTGTATCCACCGACTCGGAGCCGGAATTGCCGAAAAATATATAGTCGAGCCCGTCCGGGGTCAGGCTGGCGACCCGACGGGCAAACTCGAAGGCCAGTGGCTGAGCCAGTTGGAACGGCGGTACGTAGGCCGACTCCTTGAGCTGGGCGTAGACCGCTTCGGCGATCTCCGGCCGGCTATGTCCGGCGGCACAGCAAAAAAGGCCCGATGAGCCATCCAGGATGCGGTTGCCTTCATGGCTGTACAGATACACGCCCTCACCGCGCACGATGATCCGGGGATCGGCCTTGAAGTCCCGGTTCGAGGTGAACGGCATCCAGTAGTTTTCGAGGAATTCTGGATCGTATTTCATGGGTGTAATCTGTTGCCGGCAGCCTGCTATAGTTCTTGCAGTCAGCACAATGTCCTGGGCGTTGTTACCGGGAGTTACAGTAATCGTCCTTGCTTTGCTGGCGATAGAACCAGTTTTCCGCTCTGGATGAGTCCAACCATGCCAGAACTGCTGTTCGAACTGCCGCCTATCAAAGGAGCGAGCCTGCAGACCCGCATTCGTGAGATGCTGGTTAGCGCCATACTCGATGGCCACATCCCACTGGGCACACCACTACCCTCAGGGCGCCGATTGGCAGAACAATTGCACGTTGCTCGCAACACTGTGGTACTGGCTTATCAGCATCTGGTCGACGAGGGCTTCCTGGTTGCCCGCGAACGCAGCGGCTACTACGTCAATGAGGACATCCTGCGCGACCGGGTCCAGGTGGCAGCGCCGACGGCTACCACCAACCGCATCGAATGGAGCCACTACCTGCGTTTTCGCCCTACGGCCCAACGCAACTTGTCCAAGCCCGCCAACTGGCAGCAATACCCCTATCCTTTCGTCTACGGTCAGATAGATCCCAACCTGTTCCCGACTGCCGAGTGGCGCGAATGCTGCCGGGACGCCGCCAGTATCGCCGCCATCCATGCCTGGTCTAGTGACCGCATCGACCAAGACGACCCGGAACTGGTGGAGCAGATACACACCCGAGTGTTGCCGCGCCGTGGCGTGTGGGCCCAGCCGGAAGAGATCCTGGTCACGCTGGGTGCACAGCAAGCGTTGTACCTGATTGCCGACCTGTTGCTCACTGCCAGGCATACGGTCGCGATGGAAGATCCAGGTTATCCCGATGCCCGCAACATCTTTACTGCGCGCACGGCACAGGTTCAGCCACTCACCGTCGACGGCCAGGGGCTGGTGCCCGGCCCCGGGTTAAGCGGCTGCCAATATGTCTACGTCACCCCCAGCCACCAGTTTCCAACGACAGTCACGCTCAGCCGCGAGCGCCGCGAGTTACTGCTGGCGCAGGCGACAAAGGACAGCTTTCTGGTGATCGAGGACGACTACGAGAGCGAACTCAATTTCAGAGGCGAACCGACGCCGGCACTAAAAAGCCTGGACCGGGAAGGAGTCGTGATCTATGTCGGCAGCCTGTCCAAGACCCTGGCGCCAGGCTTACGCATGGGGTTCATGGTGGCTCCCGCCGAGTTCATCCGCGAAGCCCGGGCGCTGCGCCGGCTGATGACCCGGCACCCACCGGCCAACAACCAGCTGATCGTCGCCCAATTCCTGCGCCGCGGCTACCACGACGCGCTGATCCGGCGGCTGAGCCATGTTCTGAAAGACCGCTGGCAGGCGATGCACACGGCACTAACTCAACACCTGCCGGGCTGGTCGGTAAATCCTTCATTCGGCGGGTCCTCGTTCTGGTTGCAGGGGCCGGCAAAACTGGATGCCCGCCGCCTGCAGGAGCAAGCCGCCGCCGAGGGAATATTCTTCGAGGCCGGCGACGTGTTCTTTCTGGCCGAGCCAGCGCCCACCAACTACCTGCGGCTGGGTTTTTCCTCGATCGCCGTGGATCGTATCGAACCGGGCATCGCTCGCCTGGCGCAACTGGTCAACAACTCGCTGGCCGAGCCCGCGCCCTAGCAGGGCACGGTCGAACCTGACGCAATGGTCAGTTCAGCCCGCAAGCGGCGCCACTGCAACAGTTACCGGCGGCCGCGCAAGAGGGTACTTCCGGGTTACTCAGGGCGCCTCGCTGGACCACGTTGCCGCCAGTAGCCAGTTTGTTGACCGGGCTGTCGAGTGGCGTCTGCCCCGGCTCGATGCCGGCGCGGTCGCACAACTCGCCCCAGGAATGCAGTACCTCACTCATGCGGTGGCTGACCTCAACCACCTGATCATTGGTCTGGCAGCGATAATCGTAGGTTGGCATGGATAAACCCCGGGTAATTTCTGCTGCACCAATTATAGCCGAGGGCGTAACTCGGGTTATCAACCCGGTTAAGGACTGGCGCATCAGATAACGCCAGGCTGGCCCTATCCTGCCATGTCCTATTGACCTATCGTGGCCCTCGCGCCGGGAGGATAAGTGGCGCTTTGCTGACGGGGCAAACACCATTGCCCGGCCAAGCCTCGCCTTAACGATACAGAAACTGCAGGAGAACTTGTTATGCTGATCGGTATCCCCAAGGAAATTAAGAACCACGAGTACCGCGTCGGCCTGGCCCCAGCCAGTGTTCGCGAGGCGGTGGCTCACGGTCACGAGGTATTGGTCCAAAGCAATGCCGGGGCAGGGATCAGCGCATCAGACGACGAGTACCGCGCAGTCGGCGCCGACATTATCAATGACCCAGCTGAGATCTTTGCCAAGGCCGAGATGATCGTCAAGGTCAAAGAACCGCAGGCCAACGAACGGGTCATGCTGCGCGAGGGCCAGATTCTGTTCACCTACCTGCATCTGGCACCCGATCCGGAACAGACCGCGGATCTGGTAAAAAGCGGTGCCGTGTGCATCGCCTACGAGACCGTGACCTCAGCGCATGGTGGTCTACCGCTGCTCGCCCCCATGTCCAAGGTAGCTGGCCGCATGGCCATCCAGGCCGGAGCCTACTGCCTGGAGCATCCTCATGGAGGCCTGGGTGTATTGCTCGGCGGGGTGCCCGGTGTGGATCCAGCCAAGGTGGTGGTGCTAGGCGCTGGGGTCGTTGGCACCCACGCTACCCACATCGCGGTCGGCATGGGCGCCGATGTGTGGGTAATCGACCGCAGTCCGGAAGCGATCGAATCCCACTGGCGACAGTTTGGCCGCACCACCAACTCGGTGTTCTCTACCCGGGATGCCATCGAGCACCACGTATTAGAGGCCGATCTCGTGATCGGGGGGGTACTGATACCCGGTGCCGCAGCACCCAAACTGGTCACCGCCGAAATGGTGCGGGACATGAAACCAGGAGCCGTCATCGTCGACGTGGCCATTGACCAGGGCGGTTGCTGTGAAACCTCGCGGCCCACCACCCACGCCGAACCCACCTACGTGGTTGACAAGGTAGTGCATTATTGCGTAGCCAACATGCCAGGCGGCGTACCGCGCACTTCCACTTACGCGCTTAACAACGTCACCCTGCCCCACGTGCTCACCCTGGCGGATAAAGGCTATCGCCAGGCGCTACTGGATGACCCGCACCTGTGCAAAGGACTCAATGTCTGCCAGGGTGAAATCACCTGCCGCGAGGTCGCCGAGGACCTCGGTTACGAACATGCCGAGGCACTGGACCTGCTGCAGAATTAACCCATAGCCCCGAACCGCTACCAGTATTCATACTCAGGCACACGCAAGGAACAAGTTATGTCCAGAATGACCCCCAGTGAAGCCTTTGTTGAAACTCTGGCGGCGAACGGCGTCAGCGATATCTTCGGCATCATGGGATCGGCCTTCATGGATGCCATGGATATCTTCGAGCCGGCCGGAATCCGCTTCATCCCGGTCGTGCACGAGCAAGGTGCGGCACACATGGCGGACGGCTACGCTCGAGTCAGCGGTCGCCATGGCGTGGCCACCGGTCAGAATGGCCCTGGCATCAGCAACTGCGTTACCGCCATCGCTGCCGCTTATTGGGCGCACTCGCCAGTGGTCATGATTACCCCGGAGACTGGCACCATGGGTATGGGCCTGGGTGGTTTCCAGGAAGCCAACCAGTTACCCATGTTCCAGGAATTCACCAAATACCAGGGGCATGTCAACAACGTTAACCGTATCGCCGAGTACACGGGTCGTTGCTTTGACCGGGCAATGTCAGAGATGGGGCCGACCCAACTCAATATCCCGCGCGATCTTTTCTACGGTGATATCGATGTGGAAATCCCCCAGCCTGCGCGGCTGGACCGTGGGCCGGGCGGTAGCGACAGCCTGGGTCAGGCAGCCGACCTGCTGGCCGGAGCCCGCTTCCCGGTCATCATCGCCGGCGGCGGCGTAGCCATGGCTGACGCGGTGAATGAGTGCCGGCAACTGGCAGAGCGGCTCGGTGCACCAGTGGTCAACAGTTACCTGCATAACGACTCTTTCCCAGCCAGCCATCCGCTGTGGTGCGGGCCGCTGGGCTACCAGGGCTCCAAGGCGGCGATGCATCTCATCAGCCAGGCCGACGTGGTACTGGCACTGGGTACCCGGCTGGGCCCGTTCGGCACCCTGCCCCAGTACGGTATGGAATATTGGCCCGAACAGGCCAAGATCATCCAAATCGATGCCGATCACAAGATGCTGGGCCTGGTAAAGCGGATATCGGTCGGTATCTGCGGCGATGCCGGTGCGGCAGCGACCGCGCTCAATGAACGCCTGGCCGAACGCACGCTTGACTGTGACGCTACTCGCGACGAACGCGCAATGTGCATCCAGACCCACAAAGATGCCTGGGAGAAAGAACTCGACGAATGGGACCACGAGAACGATGCCTGGAGTCTTGAGGTGATTGACCAAGCTGGTGAGGGTGACCTGCACCCCCGACAGGTGTTGCGTGAACTTGAGCAAGCGATGCCCGAAAATGCCATGGTTTCCACCGATATCGGCAACATCAACTCGGTGGCAAACAGTTACCTGCGTTTCGAGCAGCCACGCAGTTTCTTTGCGCCGATGAGTTTTGGCAACTGCGGTTATGCCTTGCCGGCCATCATCGGTGCCAAGGTGGCAGCCCCCGACCGCCCAGCCATCTCCTATGCCGGCGACGGCGCCTGGACCATGAGCATGGTGGAGTTGCTGACCTGCGTGCGGCATCGGATTCCCGTGACAGCAGTGGTTTTCCACAACCGCCAGTGGGGCGCCGAAAAAAAGAATCAGGTGGACTTCTACGGGCAGCGCTTTGTCGCCGCCGAACTTGAAAGCCAAGACTTCACGGCTATCGCCAGCGCCATGGGTGCTGAGGGCATCAAGGTGAGCCGTTTGCAGGACGTCGGCCCCTCGCTACAAAAGGCGATAGACGCACAGATGAACGCGGGAGTGACCACCGTGGTCGAGATCATGTGTACCCGCGAGTTGGGTGATCCATTCCGCCGAGATGCGCTGAGTAAACCGATTCGGTTCCTCGATAAGTACAAAGATTACGTTTAGCAGGAGCCGGCTATGGCCGTCGCGGCAGTGGACCGACCAAAGCCTGACTTAGCCTATCATGCCCGCTATGCTGAGTAAGACCGCCGTCGAGTGCCCACAACGCCTGCTGGCCATGACGCAAGCGCTGGCGCCCGTGCGCACTGCCGTGGTCGGCGCCGGCACGCCACTGGTGCTCGCTGGGGTGCGCGCGGCGGTCGAACACGAAATCGTGGAGCCCGTACTGATCGGTGAGCACCGAGAGATCGTCCGCGCCGCGCAGAAGATCGACTGGCCGGTGGCCGACTTCGAGATCGTAGCGGCCGCGGATGAAGCTAGCGCCGCGCTGGCTGGAGCCGGACTCGCCCGCAACGGCCGCGTCGATATGGTACTCAAAGGGCATATCCACAGCGACACTTTCATGCACCCGCTGGTAGCCCGGGACAGTGGTATCCGCAATCAGCGACGCCTGTCCCATGTTTTTCACATGACCATAGCGGGAAATGACCAGCCGCTGTTGATCACCGACGGCGCGATCAACGTGGCACCCGATGTCGAGGGCCGGGTGGCAATTGTGGAAAATGCCGTCGACCTGGCCCACGCACTGGGTTGTCAACGGCCGAAGGTTGCGCTGCTGGCGGCCTCGGAAGAAATCACCGAGGCCATGCCGGTAACCCTGGAGTGCCGCGAAATCGCCGAGCGCTGCAGCGCCAGTGGCATCGCGGCTGACGTCTGGGGTCCGCTCGCGCTTGACAACATTGTCTCGGTCTCAGCCGCCCGGCTCAAGGGCATCAACCACCCGGTAGCCGGCCAGGCGAACATCATTGTAGTGCCAACCATCGAGGTCGGTAACGCCCTGTTCAAGATGATGGTCTATTTCCTGGGCGCCTGTGCAGCCGGCATCGTGGTTGGTGGCAACGTGCCGGTACTGCTGACCAGCCGCGCTGACCCACCGCCAGCACGACTCGCCAGCACCGCACTCGGAGCCATCCTTGCCCAAGCGCAACTTGCCGCTTGATTGTTCTATCGATAATTATCGTGCGCACTATGCTGAGAAGCAGTAGGCAAGAAACTTCCCCTCAAGGGAGCAAGACAAGTTTGCCGGGGTAGCGTTTGCAGGCGAAGTCCTTCTGCGCCGTCGCGATATCACGCAAGCTATAGGTCTTGGAAATCAACGGCCACACCGAGCCTTGGTTGATCAGGCTGATAAGATCGGCGAATACCTCTTTCGGCTGGTAGGTACAACCGAATATCGTCAGGTCCTGCAGATAGACCGTGCGCAGATCCGTTTCGACAATCGGCCCGGCAATAGCACCTGCGGTCGCATAGCGCCCACCGGGTATCAGCGCCTCCAGCAGTGCACCAAAGCCACTGCCACCAACCACGTCGATCACCACCGTAAAGGCCTGTACAGTGGGGGTTTGCTCTCGCCCGATCACGGCAACAGCCCCGGCTGCAAGAACACTGTCAGCCTTGGCAGGCGAACTCACTCCAGTCACCTTGGCCCCTTTCAATTTCGCCAGTTGCACCGCCGCCAGTCCCACACCACCCGAAGCGCCGGTAATCAGAACCCGATCTTGCGTAGCAACTCCCGAACGGGTCAGGAGGGTAAGCGCAGTGCCATAGGCACAAGGCATTGCGCCAATTTCTATATCGGACAATGGTGAGGAACTAACGTCGAAAAGCTGCCTTGCAGGCACCTTGCAAAATTGTGCAAATGTCCCGTCCAGGTCCGACCCCAGTACTTCGAACCGCCTGGGAGCATCTTCAGTTGGGTTCGGCTGATTGATCGGGCAGGTCACCCGCATGCCAGGCTTGAACTCCGTTACACCTTTACCCAGCAATACGACTTCGCCACAAAGGTCTCCACCTTGAATCAGTGGAAATGGCAGTGCTCCAGCCCAGCCACCGCTTTCAATTGCCTCGTCGCCGACGTCAGCCGTGGCACCAATAACATCCTTGGAGTACCAACCAATCCGCGTGTTGATATCGGTGTTATTAACCCCGGCGGCCAACACCCGCACCAGCACTTCCCCAGGCCGGGGCAGAGGCACAGGAATGGTCTCGTTCCAGACAAGTTGATCCGGTCCACCATGGCCAATCAACTGTACGCCATACATGGTTTGAGGCAGAGCCATCACACCTGACTGCTTTTCCATTTGAGCAGACTCCAGATCTTGAATAACTAAACACCACAAAAACTACAGATATTTCAGTTACCCAAGATATCACTTCCTTCCATTCGCCTTTCTACGACACATGCTGTAGACATTACTTCCCGTTGGCTTTAGCGCAACCAATCGGGCATCATTCAATTTGCCGGTACAGCCAGACCGCGGCCAGTAGGAACACCACTGTCGGCAGTGTCGCCCCGGCAATAGGTGGCAGGTTGTAGACCAGCACGATGTAGCCCAGCGCCTTGTTGGCGGCAAAAAAGACCATACCAATCATGATTCCGATAAACAGGTTCCGGCCCATGCCGCCCGCGCGCAGATTGCCGAACACAAACGGTATCGCCAGTATCAGCATCACGCCCATCGACAGCGGCAGCACCAGTTTCGACCAGTAGGCCAATTCGAAGTGCCGGGTATCCTGGCTATTGGCAGCAAGATGACCGATGTAGTGGCGTAACTGCCCGATGGACAACTGCTCGGGCTGCACCAAGAAAATTGACATCATCTGCGGGGTCACCGGCGTGTACCAGCACGCCCGCAAATCTGGATCTGAATCTGGATCAACCCGGCCCTGCTCATCAATGATTGTCTGTTGCACCTGCTGCAGATGCCAATGCTCGCCAGCGTCTTGGTCGCACTCATCCCTGACTGATGTGGCAGACTTCTTTAAGCGATCGACATCTATAGAACGTTCGTGAGGGCGGCCAATGTCGGCGCTGAGCAACAACCGTAATTGGTCAGCGCCATCAAACTCGAAGATTCGCACATCCTGTAGCGTCAGATCCGGTAGCACCTCACCAATGTTCACGTACATGTTTTTGTCCCGTATCCACAGGCCGGAATTGCCCTTGCGCTCGATGCTGCTTTCCAGTGCTGCGGCACGAACACGCTGGGCCATGGTCTCGCTCCTGGGGGCCACGAACTCCCCAATGACGAGCGCAAACACCGCCAGCACCACGCCCAATTTCAGCGCCGCTACGGTAATCTGTGAAATGGAGATCCCACTTGAGCGCATCACGATCAGTTCCGAGCCAAGCGCCAGCAGGGAAAGACCGAGGATCGCCCCCAGTAGTACCGCCATCGGAAAGACCTCGTAGATGATGCGCGGCGTGCTCAGCAGCACAAACCACATTGCATCCCACAGGCCATAGCGTCCGGTGCCCAGGTAAGAGATCTGGTCGACGAAAGTGACGAACATAAAGATACCGGCCAGCACGCTCATCACCAACAGCACCTGGTTGAGGATGGTCCGGCCCAGATAAAGGTCGAGCAGTCGCACCGTGGCTCACCCGGCGCTCTTGCGGGACGGCAAGGACAGCAGCGGCCGGTCGTTGGCCCGACGCCAGAACAGGTAAGCACCGGCCAAGCCAAACAGGCCGTGCAGCAACCACAGGCCGGTGAGCGCGCCCACCCCACCCTGGCGCAGACCGGCAATACCTATCCCCACCATATTGGTGTAGACAAAGTAAATCACCAGGGCCCAAAAGAGGGACAGCAGGCGATGCTCACGGGGGTTGACCCGTCCCAATGCCAGGGCAAAAAGCATTAATACCGGCAGCACCACGATCTTGGAGATGCGCCACCACCATTCGGAGCGCTTGAGCGCCCCTTTTCCCTGCCAAAGATCGAATGTGCGATAACCCTTCAGCGGGGGAGCGAACTTGCCAACCGGCCGTTCTTTAACGCGCATGGTGTAGGTTGAAAAAGTGATGGCCCGGTACTCGGTTTCTCCGGGAGATCCCTCGTAGCGCACACCGTTTTTCAACTCCAGAGACATGGCGCCGGTCTGCGGATCCACTTTTCGGTGGGCGGTCTTCGCCAGCACCACGCCCTCCCGGCCAGCATCACGGCCCCAGGCAAAAACACCCTGGGCAGTTTGCGTCTGCTCATCAAAACTTTCGACAAAATAAACCCCCTTGCCACCACGGGACTCCAGAAACACCCCTGGGACCACTCCGACTATCTCGTTGCGACTTTTGAACTCGTGCTCGATGGTGCCAACCGCTCGCACTGCCATAGGTGCGATAAAAAGCGAGAAGCCACCCACGATCACTATTCCCACCAGCAGCAGGAACGCAGCTGGCCGCAACAACTGGCTAAGACCTACTCCGGAAGCCGCCATGACGGTCATTTCGTTGTCCCGGCTCCAGCGCCCCAATACCATCAGCACCGCTACGTACAGCATCAGCGGCAGGATGACATCCAGATAGGAGATGATCTTCAGAAAAAGCAGCAGAAAGATGCTGTCTATGGGAATGATGCCCTCAGCGGCCTGGCTCAAGAAACCGAGCGCGCGGATCACGAAGAAAATGCAGAACATCACGGCGGTAACAGCACCGCTGGTCAGCAGGACCTCCCGGATCAATGCTCTATGCAGGATCATAGCCAGCCGGGATACGTATTCTTTGACATCGCCTTGAAGGTGCTACCACAATAGCGCCCCATTTTACGTGAATCGATGCCGCTTACGCAGCCTGGTCAGGGGCCGTCCCCTATCCGCTGCAGCAGCAACCTTCACCCAACCACTGGATAATAGAGACGCGATGAGATTTTCCGTAACGACCAATGACGTGATTAGCGCCCGCTGCGACTGCCTGGTTATCGCGGTACATGACAATGGCAGGTTGTCCGCTAGCGCCAGTAAAGCAGACCGTGCCAGCAAGGGCCTGGTTACCCGCCTGCTGAAACAGAAAGACATCAGCGCCAAACCCGGCAGCACGCTGATGGTACCGGCGCCCCAGGAGATGGCGGCCAGCCGCCTGCTGCTGGTTGGACTGGGAGACAAACCCGACGCTGACGATTTCGCTGCGGCTGCGGCAGCCGCGGCCCGCTCTCTCTGTAGGAGTCCAACCCGCAAGGCGGTGATTACTTTAGCTGAGATTGCGGTTGCAAATTGCGAGCCGCGCGCTCGCGCGCAGTTAGTGGTCGAAGCGCTCGCTGTGGCAGCGTATAGATTTGACCAACTGAAAAGCGCCAACAACAATGACAAATTCGAACTGGTGCGCGTAACACTGACGGCTCGCACGACTGCGGCCACGGCTGTCAGGCGCGGCGTTGGTGAAGCCCAGGCTATCGCCAACGGCGTTCACCTGGCCCGGGACCTCGGTAACCTACCCGGCAACATCTGCACGCCCAGTTATCTTGCACGGCGGGCCCGGCAGTTGGGACGCAGCCACGGCTTGCGGGTGAACGTGCTCGACGAGGCCCGCATGAAAGCGCTTAAGATGGGCGCCCTGCTGTCGGTGTCGCGCGGCAGTCGCGAACCGGCCCGCTTGATCGTCATGGAACACCGCGGCGGCAAGCGTGGTGAGGCGCCGGTGGTGCTGGTCGGCAAGGGTCTCACTTTCGATGCCGGCGGCATCTCTTTGAAGCCTGCTGCCAGCATGGACGAGATGAAATACGACATGTGCGGTGGTGCCAGCGTCTTCGGGGCCCTGCTGGCGGCAGCCGAGCTCAAGTTGCCGCTAAACGTGGTTGGCATTGTGCCAAGCAGCGAAAACCTGCCCGACGGTGCCGCCAACAAGCCCGGCGACATCGTCACCAGTATGTCGGGCAAAACCATCGAAATCCTCAATACCGACGCCGAGGGCCGACTCATCCTATGCGACGCTTTGAGTTACGCTGAACGCTACAAGCCAGATACGATCATCGATATTGCCACCCTGACCGGGGCCTGCGTGATTGCACTGGGACAACCGGCCACGGGACTTTTCGTCAACCAGGACGATCTTGCCAAAGAGTTGCTCGCCGCCGGTGACGAGGCGCGCGACCGCGCCTGGCAACTGCCGTTATGGAAAGCCTACCAGAAGCAGTTAAAGAGCCCGTTCGCCGATATCGGCAACGTTGGTGGACGCTCGGCCGGCGCCATCACGGCTGCCTGCTTTTTGTCGCGCTTCACCGAGGGCATGCGCTGGGCTCATCTGGATATCGCTGGTACCGCCTGGAAGTCGGGCGCGGGTAAAGGTGCCACTGGGCGGCCGGTGCCGTTGCTGTGCCGCTTCCTGATCAACCGGGCCGAGGCGCGCTAAGGCGTCAGGCGGTATGACAGCACGGGTAGATTTTTACGTACTCGAAAGTGATGCGCCGGACGGACGGCTGCGGCTTGCCTGCCGGGTTACCGAGAAAGCCTACCGCGCAGGTCACCGAGTGTATCTCCGGGCTGGCAGCAAGGGCGAGATCAGCGTGCTAGAC
>JASLLH010000048.1:0-13803 GCA_030747115.1 Arenicellales bacterium | reverse complement strand
ATGTCGTCGGCCTTTTTCGCAAAATGCTGATAGTGGCAGAAGAAGGCGCGCGTAAGCGAATCAGCAGTTGGCCGGACGGCAAATATACTTGTGTCAATTTTGGTGACGGTGTTGGTTTTGAGGTCGGCCTGGTTCGCAACAGTCACATGACTCTGGAAAAGAAGGATGATTCAATAACATTGGATTTCAGCGGCACTTCTCCGGAAAACCCCTATTCCTACAACGCCCATGTGCAGGCGGCAGTCGGGCACGTTGCAAACTATGTTTATGAATATGTATTCCACGATCTGCCGATCAGCAGTGCGACTTTTTCACCGATTGATTTTGTCTTTCCTCCCGGCAGTTGCCTCAATCCGGATGCACGCGCGGCAACCAGTTGTTCCGTCATGATTGCCACCGGAATTATGAGTGGTGTCCACAACGTATTCGGCAAAATGATGTTTAGCACCAACAATATGTGGAGACAGTCTTGCGCGTCTCAGGGGAATGCCGGAAACGCGATGGTGGTCGCCGGACTTTCACAGTGGAATCTGCCGTTTGCGGACATGCTGGCCTATTCGCTTAACAGTGAGGGACAGGGCGGCAGGCCGGAAATGGATGGGGTGAATGCCTTCGGCTTTCCATGGTGCGTGTACGGAAGGACACCGGATATTGAAGAAATGGAAAATGATCTTCCCTTATTTATCCCGCTTTCCAATCACTGGAAAGATTCCTGTGGGCACGGAAAATATCGCGGTGGCGTAGGAACGGTGCAGATCTGGGTTACTCACCATGTACCCTATGTGTTCTTTATGGCGATCTCAGACAATAGCAAAATGCAAACACCGCAACCCCTGTTTGGTGGATATGCGCCTTGTACGGTTCCGGGGCTTAGCATCACCAATGCCGACCTGATGGAGCAAATGAAGGAAGGCAATGGTTTGAGTTTGGAACTTTTCCCGATGCTTAAAGAAAAAAGTATCGGCGGCGAGTGGCAAAATGAATTTTTTGGACGCGCTACCCGCCCGGTGAATCAAAATGATGTCATCACGTTCGGGTTTGCCACCGGAGGAGCCGGTTACGGAGATCCGCTGGAGCGCGAGCCGGAACTAGTCATCCAGGACATCAAGGATCAGATTATTTCAGATTGGTCGGCACAAAACGTCTACAAAGCTCAGTACGATCCAGAAACTCTCAGACTTGACCCGGAAGGCACCGAGGCCGCCCGACAGGAGGAGCGTCAAAATCGAATTCAGCAGGCCAAACCTTATGATGAATTTGAACAAGACTGGCTTGGGGAGAAGATGGACGAATCTCTCTTAGCATTCTATGGAACTTGGCCCAATGCAGAGGTGGTTGCTCCTCCATTCAGGCCATAGGAGCAAAATTAGCAAAAAGCATCTATAAAAGACCGCTAGGCCCTTAGCGAAGGGACGATCCAGAGGAAGATTGTTCTGACCCGAGAGAAAAGAAAGCGCATTAAGGAAGGAGGATTGTTCATCCCCTGGGTATTTTCCTTTGGGGCGGAGTTGGAGGGTTTGCCCCTGAGGGAATATCTTGAAGATGCAACTAAACTTTCCAACACCCTCCGTACGATACACAATTACTTTCAATACGATGGTGTTGTCAGTCAAGGCAACACCCTGCTTCTGGCGGAGGCCTTCGAATACGGGCTGAACCAGAAAGAACTAGCTTTTCGCCCTAAGTCTAGTGGAATGCTTCCGGCCGATTTTGAAAAGCGCGTGGAACAACTGCCACAGAGTCGAAAGTTGGCAACCGCCATCGATGTAATACAGAGGCTTAATATACTCCTTCCGGATACTCCCCTCCTGAACATCGTGCCCGGCCCTCTCACCTTGACCTGTCAGTTGACTGGGCTGAAAACAGAAGGGGTGTGTTCAAACCCGGAGCTCCTAAGGACGGTTACCAAGGTGGTGCTGACCGTAGTCAAGTCAATAGGTGACTCTGGTGCCGACATGTTGATTATTCATGAAGAGGCCATGCCAAAACTGAACGACCAAACAGCAAAACTACTCCGCCGTTGTTATGCGCCTCTTTGGAACAGCGCTAAATTCTATGAACTTTCTCCTCTGCTGATGTTAGGTCAATGGCTTCCGGAAAATGCGGACCGATTGGCAAAGATTGCCGATGGAATAATTTTCCCCGCAGGATCTTTACCTGGCAATCAAAGAAACATGAAGAGGCTGTCGCTATCCTTGCCAGTATCTTTACTCGAAAAAGAACCCCAGGAGATTCAGAATTTTTTAGAGCAACAGGATGTTTTGAACATAGCCAGAGAATCTCGACTATTTTTATTGAATACAGACGTTGAAATACCACCTGGCATCCACAAGGAATCCCTGATTCGGGGTGTTCAAACCATTAAGAACGCAATCAACGAGGTCTTACCTCATTAAGATGCAGAGATAACAATCTGTTTTCTCTACAAGCACTGGCGGTGAGATGCGAGCATAGCCAACCAGGCCACCATCAGCGCATAAGGCATAAGGAAATCTGACCCGACTCCACTTTGGTTCCACCGCAGGGGGTGCCCGCCTCCTTTCGATATTTAACTTAGGGGTGCGTTGAGGTGAAAGACTAGCCGGGCAACCCCTGGTGAAGGTATGGGTCATCGGTGTCCCAGCATCCCGGCATGTTCTATGAACGCGACAATCTCATCGACTCCCTTGCCCTCTTTGAGATTGCTCAATACATAGGGTCGATCACTGCGCATCCGGCGTGTGTCTGCTTCCATCACCTGAAGTGATGCGCCGACGTACGGCGCCAGGTCAATCTTGTTGATAACCAACAGATCCGAGCGGGTGATGCCAGGGCCCCCTTTGCGCGGGATTTTCTCTCCTTCGGATACGTCGATCACATAGATCATCAGGTCTGCCAGTTCCGGGCTGAAAGTCGATGAAAGGTTATCACCGCCGCTTTCAATAAACACCATGTCAAGCTGGGGGAACTGCTGCTGCAGATCAGCGACGGCGGCAAGATTCATGGAGGCATCCTCACGGATCGCGGTATGCGGACAGCCGCCTGTCTCAACACCGACGATGCGCTGCGCGGGCAGCGCCCCGGCACGGATCAGTATCTCCTGGTCCTCACGGGTGTAGATATCATTGGTGACCACGGCGATCTCGTAACGATCACGCATGGCTTTACACAGAGCTTCAAGTAGCGCGGTTTTGCCCGAACCTACCGGACCACCTATGCCGATCCTTAGCGGTGAGGTGGAATCATTCATCTTAGGATCTGAAAAGCCGGGTGTACTGGGTCTCGTGCAGGCTGCTGGCAAGTGCCATGGCCGGTGCCGATGCGCCGATATCATCATCTGGTACCGTGAGTCCATGCTGTACTGCGGCCGCCAGCGTTTCGGCGAGCAGTAACTGCACGCGCTGGCCATCGGTCTGGCCCAGCGGAATCAACTTGACCGCCGCAATCACCATATTCTCAAGCCAGTTCCAGGCATAACCCAGGGCAGCCTCGTGCAAAGGGATATCCCAGCTGCTCGCGGCCAGCGCATAAGGTGCAGCCTGGCAATGCTCCATCACTGTCTGAAGTTTTTGGGTATTGCTGATGCCAAGGTCAATCAGCAGGCGTGTCAGGGCGCGCGCTCTTTGTTGCTCCTCCAGGCGCAGTTCAAAAGTCTCGCGCGTGGCCAGCAGGTAGCGCCCCCACTGATCCAGCGTCGCGGTATCCTGTTTCGCACAAGCGTGATAAAGCCGGACCAGTACCGGGATCTCGAGATAGGCGATGGCGTCTTCGATCAGGCCCGCCAGCCAGTCCTGCAGGCTGGCGACATCGTGCACCCAGCCAGCCTCCACTGCGTATTCCAGTCCCTGCGAATAAGTAAAGCCGCCGGTGGGCAAAGCCGGGCTCACCAGTTGCAGCAAGCGCAGTTGTGCCAGTGGCTCAGCTCCTGGCACAGACGCAGGCATGTGCGCATGCTCAGTGTGCATGCACATGGCCATGGGAGTGGCTGTGGCCGTGCGCATGGTCACTGCCGTGCTCACCATAGGCCCCCGGTTCAGGTTCAAACGGTGCTGTCGCAAAGTCCGGCTCCAGCCCCAGGCCGCGGAGCATGTCGTCCAGCACGTGATCATGCGGGTAGCGGACTTCACCCTGGAGAATCTGTAGCGGGGTATGACGGTTACCCAGGTGATAGCAGACCCGGGCCAACAGGTGTGCATCGTCCGTTTTAACCACTGATACCGGCTCAGGTGCGGCCAGGACCTGCACCAGGGTGCCATCTTCTCCGGCCAGCAGGTCGCCGTTGCGCAGAATCGGGCCTCGATCCAGGAACAGCCCGGCCTCGCGGCCATCGTCCAGCATGACCCGAAGGCGGGCCTTTACCCGCTGTTCCAGCGGCAAGGTTACACTGGTATCGGGCTCGCCGGTATCGACACGCCGGGTGATCTTCAGCACGTCAATACACCCCGCATCAAAACAGGAAGTAGCGCTGTGCCATCGGCAGTTCGGCGGCCGGTTCACAGGTCAGCAGCTCACCGTCGGCACGGACCTCGTAAGTCTGGGGGTCCACTTCAATGACAGGCTGGTAACTGTTTAGCACCATGTCATCCTTGGTGACGTTGCGGCACTGGCCGACCACGCCGGGCAACGACTTCAGGCCCAGTTCCTCGTGCACCCCGGCTGTGAAACCTGCCTGCGACAGGAATGTCATGCAGGTGCTGGCACGGGCTTTACCCACCGCCCCGAACATGTAGCGGTAGTGCACCGGTTGCGGCGTAGGAATGGAGGCGTTGGGGTCACCCATGGGCGCGGCAGCGATCATGCCGCCCTTGATGATGAGGCTCGGCTTGGTACCGAAAAACGCGGGCTTCCACAATACCAGGTCAGCGAGCTTGCCCACTTCGACCGACCCCACTTCGTGGGCGATCCCGTGAGCCAAAGCCGGGTTGATGGTGTACTTGGCGATGTAACGCTTGGCGCGCAGGTTGTCACAACCGGTCGGATCACCACTCAGGCTGCCGCGCTGCACCTTCATCTTGTGCGCGGTCTGCCAGGTCCGGATGATGACCTCGCCGACACGGCCCATAGCCTGGGAGTCCGAAGCAATCATCGAGAAAGCACCCAGGTCATGCAGGATGTCCTCGGCCGCAATCGTCTCGCGGCGTATCCGCGATTCGGCAAAAGCAACATCCTCGGCAATTGATGGCGACAGGTGATGGCACACCATCAGCATGTCGAGGTGCTCATCCACGGTATTGACCGTGTATGGCCGGGTCGGGTTAGTCGATGAGGGCAGCACGTGCCGGTAGCCGGCTGCCTTGATAATGTCCGGTGCATGGCCACCGCCAGCGCCCTCGGTGTGGTAGGTGTGGATGGTGCGGCCCTTCATCGCTGCCAGCGACTGCTCGACAAAGCCGGACTCATTGAGCGTGTCGGTATGGATTGCAACCTGCACATCCTCGCTCTCGGCTACGCTCAGGCAGTTGTCGATTGCTGCCGGGGTGGTGCCCCAGTCCTCGTGCAGTTTCAGTCCGATAGCCCCGGCCCTGACCTGTTCGAGCAGCGGCTGCGGCTGCGAGGCGTTACCTTTACCCAGAAACCCAAGGTTCATCGGCAGTTCTTCTGCTGCCTCGAGCATGCGATGGATATTCCAGGGTCCCGGCGTGCAGGTCGTTGCGTTGGTGCCCGTGGCGGGGCCGGTGCCGCCACCGAGCATGGTGGTCACGCCCGACATCAGGGCCTGTTCGACCTGTTGCGGGCAGATAAAGTGTATGTGCGAATCAATTCCCCCGGCGGTGAGCAGTTGCCCCTCGCCCGCGATGGCCTCGGTGCCTGGCCCAATCACGATATCCACGTCGGGTTGCACATCCGGGTTGCCGGCCTTGCCGATACCGGTGATACGACCGTCCTTGATGCCCACATCCGCTTTGACGATGCCCCACCAGTCAAGAATCAGCGCATTGGTAATGACCACGTCGACCACTTGCGGTGCACAGCCCTGACCCTGGCCCATGCCGTCGCGAATCACCTTGCCGCCACCGAATTTGACTTCGTCTCCGTAGCTGGTCCTGTCCTTCTCAACCTGTATGAAAAGCTCACTATCAGCCAGACGCACGCGGTCGCCGGTAGTTGGTCCGTACATCTCGGCATAGGCCTGTCGGCTGATTGAGACCATCAGTCCAGTTCTCCCATGATCTGGCCATTAAAACCGAACACGCGCCGGTCACCGGCGTAAGCAACCAGTTCGACCTCACGGGTCTGGCCCGGCTCGAACCGCACGGCTGTGCCAGCAGCGATGTTCAGGCGAAACCCCCTGGTCTTTTCACGCTCGAACTGCAGCGCGGGATTAGTTTCAAAGAAGTGATAATGAGAGCCAACCTGGATCGGACGATCCCCGGTGTTGGCGACTGAAAGGACAACGGTAGCGCGACCTGCGTTAAGTTCGATCGTGCCCTCTACAACCACCACTTCGCCTGGGATCAGCATGTTCAGATAATCGGGTCGTGCACGGTCACTAGCTTGGTGCCATCGGGGAAGGTCGCTTCGATCTGCACATCGTGAATCATCTCGGCTACCCCGTCCATGACATCGGCACGTCCAAGCAGCGTACGGCCATAGTCCATCAGCTCGGCTACGCTCTTGCCATCGCGCGCGCCCTCCATGATCTCGGCGCTGATCAAGGCAACTGCCTCGGGGTAATTCAGCTTCAGCCCTCTGGTTTTGCGGCGCTCGGCCAGCAGGGCTGCAGTGAAAATCAGCAGTTTGTCTTTTTCTCGGGGTGATAATTCCATGGCTGTCTTGTCTATGTATTCCAGATTCGTGGCACAACCGCCGGCCGGCCCAGCAGTGGCTCGCGCAATGCGCTCCAGATTTTGGCAAAAAGTTTTTTTGCCTGTTCGGTTGAGTCGCCTAGATAACGCACGAGCAAGTGTCCCTCGGTCAGGGTTGCTCCGCTGACCGCCTGATCATCAGGCCCTATCATATCGCGCACCATCTGCAAGTGTGCTTCGCTGGCATGGCTAAACACCGCCGTGGCAAAAACCGGCTGTCCGGCCAGCATAGAGACACGTTTTCGGGTTTGCGCATCCATCCGGAAGCGTTCCAGCAGAAGCGGTTGACCCTCTCGCCATATCTCCAGGCGGGAATCCACAGCGCCCTCGGTGAAAGCCTCGCCGTTGGCAGGGCGACCCAGGCACAGTATTTCCCACAGCGTCAGGTGGGCGTCGCCGAGTAGCTCGGCGCGCGTGCACATCCGCACCCGCGCCCCGGGAAAGAAGATGCTCTCCTGCGGCAGCCATTCAAGGCTGGCGCCGTCAGCCACCCGCAGATGCTGTTGCTGGCAGGCGAGCGCACCTGCGCTGCGGTAGAACTTGGTAGCACCCGGGGCAGTCACCAGAACAAAACTGTGTGCTGCCAGGTCGCAGTCGATCTGCAGGTGATCACCGCCAACGACTCCACCCGGTGGGTGCAGCAGGTAAACATGGCATACCTCACCCTCGGGGTAAAAGGGGCGCTGTACTGCAAGCGGACCATGCCGCTCACGCTGTGCCAGCACGGTTCTGCCCGGCCCGGCACGAAAACCCAGTCGCAAGCGCGCCAGCCAGCCCTCATTCGTCGAGTGCACCTGAGCCGTATTCACATTCAGCACTTGTTGCTGCGTACCAGCCGATAGCCAAACCATAGCGGCAGCAGTACCGGTGCCAGCCAGAGGTATTGTGCTATATGCATGATGTCCTGTGCCTGACTGGTGTGCGCCTGCACGGCATTGCTGCCGCCCAAGAGCAAGAGAAACAGCAATATTACCCGGTTCATTCTGCCTCCTTCAGCAAGGAAGTATTGCCAGGGCAACTTGCGACCGGCCTGTGGCAGTCTGTGCCACACCTGCTCTGGCCGGGTCAAGAATAACAAAGTTGTGAGCCGTGCAGCGGGTTTCTACTGACGCTGCGCTATCCCCAGCGCAATAACCACCGGTAGAAAGAATAAGGGCGCTGCTCGAAAGCTTTTCCTGGCGTAATCCGACGGTGTATAGGAAGAATAAACACCCTATTTGCCTCAGGTCCGGCAACAACTTGCCGTCAACCGTCCACGGCTTCGCCCTCCGATCACCCGGGTGCACTGTGAAGGCCACACATATCACATCAGAATCCGGTGGCGCCGATACACGACACATCGACATCGGAGCGTCGCTAATCCTCTTCACCTGGCATATTGCGGAAGAAGACATGGTCGACCTCGAACTTTCTTAGTTTCAGGGTGGCAAGGAAATCCCTGTAGTTATCGAGTGACTCATAGGGGCCGTGGATGCCGGCCATTGCACTCCAGTTTCTGCCTACCCCGTAATCAAGAATATAGAGTTTGCCATCGTGTTCGAACGCAGTAACCCAATGATTGGTCGACCCCTGCCGGTTCCTGATAAAGACCGGGCGAGCGTTGTAGGCCGGATCGATACGATTCAGGGCATCCTGGGCAAAGTTTACCGAATCGCCACAGTACCCTTTTTTCTGCCTATAAAGATTCTCCGGGCTGCGCACCAGAAGCCCGGCGGGGCCTTGCTTCCTGAGCCGCTTTTGGATGGCCTCTTGCCGCGATCGGCTGAACGAGAAGTTGCTCTTCAGCCAACCGGCCACATCCTCATATGAGCGCCAACCCGAAACGGTCTCCGCATATTCGCTACTGTTGGCGGGCGAAATCAGCAACAAACCAAGAAGTAATGCGCCGAATGATTGGGCCGCTTTCATTATTATTCCTTCTGCTGGTTGAACCGGATATCAGGATTGGGGCTCAGTGTGACGGACAGTTTGGTGGTAGGGTGCAGGGGACTCGGTTACCTACTGGATTGCGGTTGGGTCACATCAGGGCAATGCGCACTACCGCTTGAAGACTCCCTACCGTGAAGGGACCACGCATGGATAAAGCTAGGCGTTGCCTATTTAGTTCAGATTGTAGATCTTCTTGGGGTTATCACAGGCAATCTGGAGGGCTATATCTTGGGGTAGTTGATTAAGCAGGGCCCATGTTCCAGCGATATTTGCCGCAGTATTCCTGTCTGGGTTGGGGGTGGCGACATCTCCGCCCAGCACAAAGCGGCTCGGGTAGTCTTTGATCAGAGCTAACCAATCAGGCCAGATGGAACCGTCTGCCTTCAGAGGACGGTTTTCAATCACTTGACATGCCCCCGGTTTTTCCAGCATCTTGAGGCTCAGATAAAGGTTGGGATGAGTCTTGAGCATCGTTCGAAGTAGGTCAACGGTCATGTCTCCGGTATTGTCCCATCCCACATGACTCCAGACTATTCGAGCATTCTCAGGCTTGCCAAGTTGATCGGCTATGTCATAGTTGTAATGGAGCAGTTCTTTAAAGTCTTCAATATTGTTGGAAATCTGGCTTGGGTTGTGCCCTCCTTCGGCGGTCGTGAGAAAGCAGTTCTGACCTTGTTTTTTCCCCCGATGCTTCCGCATGTCCTCAGGAATTTTGAGCACGTCGCGATTGACCACCTCTAGATGGATGTCAATAGGCACGCCTTTCTCAGCAGCAACCTTGGCCAGCCGGAGATACAAGGGATGATTGGCGGGGATCGAGATGAATGGATGACGTGAATAGGCGGAGAGGTGTAGCCCAGCCATTTCGCCAAAGGCCTTGGCCCCCTTGGCCAAGATAGCTTCGGCCGCGACCTGGAATTTCATCAACTCGGTGTTGTCGACGGTCTTGTTGGTCTCCACCACATCATGGATCCACGGATTGAGGATCCCCCCTCCGCCAACCAAACCAAAGCTCTCAGGGTAGGTTTGTGTGATTTGAAGCAGGCTGGGGTTCATCGAAGGATCATCGAAAGTGTAGGGCCGGTTGTAGGCAAAGGGCGGCGGCATCAATAATGAGCGCTTGAAACCCACGTTGGCCATGGTCGAAATCAGATCCTTCGCTGAGTCTGAAAAGGGCTTTTTTCGGTAAAGATGTTGGTGCGTATCCACGCCGCATTGTGCAATAGTTCTTGTTGGGATTACATCGGACGAGCTTGTGTCGGAAATCTTCGCGTCGTCGGTGCCCGTCGAGTCAACTAAAAGATCACTGTCAGACAGCTCATTTATCCCTTTGTTGCCCTTCAGATTTGATTTAAGGAACTGCACCACGTCGGAGAAGTATTCTGGCCGGACCTTGAAGAACAAGGTGTGCCCGTCGGGTTGAAAGGGTGGATAAACAATGGACCGCACTTTGCGGCCAGCCTGCCGAAGCGCACCGACGAGCCTGCGGGTGAACCTGACGGTATCGCGGTTGCGGGTGTACTTCGATCCGGTATCGTTCTCGGCAACCAGAATCAGCACAGGGGCGTTAATCCGCGATGCGTCATCAAGATCCAGCTCGGGATTGACTGCCACGGCCATGATGACCACCGCCGCGAGGTCTCGCCAGCTGGCGGCCTGTTGCCAGGCCAGCAGGCCGCCTCTCGAGAAACCGATCACGCCGATGCGCCGAGGGTCGACGCTGGGCAATTGTTTAGCGTAATCGACCGCAGCGTCAGCATCGTCCAGATGCCCCGTCAACGGACGGGTGGACCGACGGATGACGGCAAGCCCGACGAAGCCTGCGCTCGCCAGTGCCGTGCAGGTGTCTTCAGGCGCTCCGCCGACCCGGCGACCTGCACCGCCGTGGTGATAAACGACGGCTGGAAAGGGCCCATTCCCCTCAGGCATGCACAGAGTGCCCTGCAGTCGGTGACCTCCGGAGAGAATATTTACCGGCTCATATCCCTCGGCAATGGAGTACGTGGCCAGCGTTCCGGCCAGGGCAAGCAGCCCAACACGTCTCAGGTAGTTGCGCATAGCATAGAATATCGTAGGATTTGGTCCTGCGCTTTTGATCTGGGGTGAGTGTGCACAAAAACCCACATGCGGGCTACTCTGATAAGCTGGAGGGGTTGGCAGCGCGTTGGCCAGGCCACATTCTGATAATCCGCCGAGCCGATCAGCAGTGCATAACTGCCCTTGTACTCAACTACCGTCTCACCGGTATCCGGTGCAGGGACCACCAGACCACGGGTCTCCGCCCGTGTACCAAGGCTCAGTACCGCAAGCACCACTCCTGCCACCAGCGCCTTCAGTTGCTTGGCCTGGGTCACGCCCATACCCCCATACTCTTTGCGCCAGCGGTAATAGCTCTGTTCCAAGAACCCAGTCGCACGACAGCCTCCGGCCACCGGATAACCCTGGCTGATCAATACTTCGATCTGGCGCAGCTTGGCAATGATCTGTTCGGCAGTAAAACTCTTTCTTGGCATGTCTCACTCATGTCCGTAAAGATTGATATTCTCCCTCACAAACTGGACTGGAAAATACCGGTCAGGTCAGTGCCCAATCACGTGCGTATCGAGGCCGACATTCGCTTGCCAGTGGGTGTAGAAAAGGAGCAGGTTATCGCCGTAGTGGAGCGAGTGCTAAAGGGTTATCCTCAGGTCAAGATGAGCGAGATCAATTTCAGTCCACCGAGCTGGTGCGAGCCCAATCATGAGATGGTCGAATACCTGCAGAAAAACGCGAATGCACTGGGTGGGTACGAACCCGCGCCCATCGTCAGCCTAGGTGGTACCGACGCGCGCCTGTGGCGCTACCGAAGCATACCAGCCTACGTATATGGTCCACCGCCGACCGGCATGGGCTCCTACAACGAGTATGTGGAAATCGAGGCATTTCTCCATGTCGTCCTTTGTCACGTCTTGAGCGCCTACGATTACCTAAGCCACGCGAGGTGACATGCCGACACCCTATAACCTCCTTGTGCGGACATTGAAATCTCTCCTTAGTCCCGCCCCACGCAGAAAAACGATCTTTCTGCACATCCCTAAAACTGCCGGCACCTCACTGCGCAAAATAGTCAGCGCCGAATATCCCGGGGAGCGTTTGGTGGCGATTTACGACCTCAGCCCCGACTTCCTGGCCGGACTCAGACCCCGGCTGAAGCGCGCGTATGCGATCTACGGCCATTACTCCTTTGGCATTCATGAACTGTTGGGCATTGAGGGACGCTATGTCGCCCTGCTACGTGATCCGGTCGAACGGGTAATTTCACTCTTTCACCACAAGGCCACGCATGATGACAATGAATACCGTGAAGCTATCCAGCAGGGATTGACCCTATTGGAGTTGCTACGCAGTGAATCGTGTCATGAATTCAACAACCACCAAGTACGAATCATCAGCGGACAGGTCGGCCTGGAGATGGTTCATAACCGGTACTGGCTGGAACAAGCATTAACAAACATCGAAAAAGAATTTGCTTTTGTAGGCACCACCGAGCAGTTCAGCAAAACGGTAGAGCAGCTTGCCGCCGACCTGGGATGGAAAAATGTGCCTGAGGTACTGCGACTGAACCCCGGTGACCACTCAGCTATATACGAGATTGATGAAGAAACCCGGAATGAAATCCGCCGCTACAACCAGCTTGATATAGAACTCTATGAACTCATCAATGCGAAGGCTGGCTTAGACCATGGCATCAGGCCAATACCGCAGAAGCGACCCGGGATGGAATAACGCTGTGTGTCCCACCCCAGGCGATCTGCGGGTAAATGTTCAGAAAACGCCAAGACCATAACAGCTTCTGCTGGCGGCGTACCTTGCAGCCTGAGATACAGCTAGTGGCGGTTCAATTCGCTTAACTGCGAAAGTGTTCCAGAACGCGTGCCAATGCAACAATGCTTGCTTCGTTGTTGGGAAGCGGCCAAGCAGAAACATGGCTCACGCCGAGGGCTTTGAAGGCGTGCAACTCCTCGGCAATTTCTTCCGCTGTGCCTGACAAGGGTATTATGTCTGGCGACGGGGTAACGACGCCGGTTGGGCAGATACGTACCGTTACATTTCGTACCAGGCTAGTGGGATCACGGCCGTGTTGCTCACAGGCTGCGAGCATATCATCGCGAATCTTGAGATAAGCCGAAGCGTGGCTATCGCCACTGGCCATCCAGTAGTTCCAATGATCTGCGTACTGTGCCACCAGGCGCTTCATTCGTGGCCCGTGCCCCAGCACGCCTATCAATATGGGCAACCCATCCGGCCTTGGACCACGGGGTAAATTGACGGCATCCTGGGTTGAGTAAAACTCACCCTGAAAAGTCACCGTTTCCCCCGCAAGCAGTGGCCGGATAATCTGTAGTGCCTCCTCAAAGCGACCGACACGGCGCTCCCAAGGGTAGCCAAATGCCTGGTGTTCGGAAAG
The DNA here is from genome assembly GCA_030747115.1 of Arenicellales bacterium. GTDB lineage: Bacteria > Pseudomonadota > Gammaproteobacteria > Arenicellales > UBA868 > UBA12578. The sequence continues at coordinate 642 of JASLLH010000048.1, read as the reverse complement.
AAAATCACCAGCACCAACCCCGAGGATGAAACGGCCTGCGCTCAACTCATCAATGGTTTCCGCCATCCGGGCTAACAGAGCAGGGTTCCGGTAGCCCGTATTGACGACCAGCGTGCCGATCTCGACACGTCGGGTCTCGCGGGCAAGTGCAGCGCAAAGCATCAGGCATTCCCAGGCACCGGTTATTTTGCCGACCAGGTCAGGGGGGGCAGTGGCGCCAAGAGCCTCCATTTCCGCAGCCGCTAAATAGCAGAAATGATCTACCACCCAGACTGAATCAAAGCCCGAGTCCTCGGCAAGCCGTGCAAGCCGCAGGATCTCAGGACCACCCGCTGTACCGCCGTTCATGGCCTCGGTTTCGGTGGGCAAGCAGATACCAATCTTCATCTGTTTAATTCTCTAGTTGAATTATTTCAGCATTCTAACGGGTGCCAGATACCGATTAGTGTACCCGCCCTTCCTGGATAAGTAACCTTTTACTTTACGACTGCTAAGCCTTGACGCACTCGGCGAAAAGACATACTCCGACCTCCCTAAATCGCAGGTTCGAGCAGTAGGCATTGAGCAGCGATTGGGCAAACACCAGGTTAATATCTTCTTCCAACTGGCACCAAGAGCCTCAATTTCCACTGCTGCTGTGTG
>JASLLH010000047.1:0-13888 GCA_030747115.1 Arenicellales bacterium | reverse complement strand
CATCGGCACCACTTGGGCGTAGCCACCGCCGGCGGCCCCGCCCTTCATGCCGAAACAGGGCCCGAGAGAGGGTTCACGCAGGCAAATCAGCGCGTTTTTACCGATCCGGTTCAGACCATCACCCAGGCCCACCGTGGTGGTGGTCTTGCCCTCACCCGCAGGCGTCGGCGAGATGGCAGTAACCAGCACCAGGCGCCCGTCCGGCTTCTCTGTCAGAGATTCGATAAAGTCGTAGTCGATCTTGGCCTTGGTCGGGCCATAGGTCAGCATGGAGGCCGGTGGGATGCCGAGTTTGTCCCCGATCTCAGTTATGGGCAGGGCGCTGGCGGCGCGGGCAATATCGATGTCACTGGGTACTGTAGCCATGTGTTTTCACTCTGGGGCTGTTTGTCGGGGCTGTTTGTCGGGGCTGTTGGTCGGGGCTGCCGCGGGCTAGAGCCGGTCGTCCTCGGCGGCCCACGGGTACCATATAGATGGGTGGTGACAGACCGTCACCGTCGCACCCTCTGCCATTAACAGGAAGGCAGTCGGCTTGCCGACGATCTTGGAGTGGCCGATCACGGTCGCCTCCAGTCCCTCGAGCGAGACCCCGGTCGATTTCAGCAGTTCAACCGAGGCGATGGCGGTACAAGGGCCGTCGATGTCGCGGTAATTCGCGCTGTTAGTGGTTCTAGTTACCAAACTCAAAACCATCTGCTCCCGGCGTTCATGAGGGCTGCAATTGTTCCCGTGTCATCCCTTTACTGCGTACCGGATGCCGTCAGCCGGTTACGGCAGAACGTCATTGCAACTCTATCCGCTTACCGGCGGGGGCCCTCGATTTTGCCGATGTGCAGGAATTCGGCCAGGCCCATGCAATCACCCCTTCCAGGGCGGACTGCTCTCGCAAGGCGCTAGAACTTGCCGTACGCCTTTCTAAGATCGACCATGGGGTGGCGTGCAGACATCTGGAACTTGATCAGTAACTCCCGCGCAATCATGTCACGGTCCTGCTGGTTATCCGGCAACTCTATATTCTCGGGCACCGTAACCCAACCGTTAATGTTTCGGTCGAACACCGCCGGACGACCCTCCTCGTAACCCATGTGAACGTCCTCCAGCCAGTTCAGATCCGCCCACCCCATGACCTCAAGGTATTGCTGCAGAAAAGGCGTGACGCGCTCGTAATCCGGCACCAGGTTAACGTCATAGCGGTAGCCAATGTGCTGGCCGATGGTCTGCTCGCGCTCCGAGTCAAGGCCTTCGCTCTTGATGAAATGATCGATGTCTTTTTCGTATGCCATAGGTCTTTCCTCAGAATCGGGTCATATCCGGGCGGCCAACGGTGTGCTGCGATCCAGCCAACGGCACCTGAGCAAGCGCCGAAGCCTCCATGGTCAACGCTGCCAGGTCTTCGGGCTCCAGCGAATGCACGTTAGTCTTGCCGCAAGCTCGAGCCATCATCTGGCACTCGATAGCCAAAGTGTGCAGGAAGTTATAGACCCGCTCTGCCGCCTCATCAGGGTTCAAGCGCTTACGCAACTCGGGGTCCTGGGTGGCAACACCCACCGGACAACGCCCGGTGTGGCAGTGGTAGCAATAGCCTGCCTCTACCCCCACCTCCTTTTCAAAATCGGCTTCTGGAATATCTTTGTTGCAGTTAAGCGCCATCATGGCTGAGTGGCCAATCGCCACGGCATCGGCGCCCAGCGCCAGCGCCTTAGCCACGTCGCCGCCGTTGCGAATACCGCCGGCGTAGATCAATGTGATGTCGTCGGACTTGCCGACATCCTCCAGTGCCCGCCGCGCCTGGCGAATGGCAGCGATCCCCGGTACGCCGGTCTCCTCGGTGGCAAGATGTGGGCCGGCGCCGGTAGAGCCCTCCATGCCATCCATATATATCGAGTCAGGATCAGTTTTAGCCGCCATACGCACGTCGTCATAGACCCGTGCAGCGCCGAGCTTCAGCTGGATCGGAATCTCCCAGTTGGTGGCCTCGCGAACCTCCTGGATTTTCAGCGCCAGGTCATCGGGGCCCAGCCAGTCTGGGTGTCGGGCTGGCGACCGCTGGTCAATACCGGCCGGCAGCGAGCGCATCTCGGCCACCTGATCGGTCACTTTCTGCCCCATCAGGTGACCGCCCAGGCCTACCTTACAGCCCTGGCCGATGAAAAACTCACAGCCGTCCGCCAAGCGCAGATGATGCGGGTTAAAGCCGTAGCGTGACTGGATGCACTGGTAGAACCATTTCTCGGAGTAGCGCCGCTCGTCGGGAATCATGCCGCCCTCGCCTGAACAGGTCGCAGTTCCCGCCATGGTCGCTCCCCGAGCGAGCGCCGTTTTGGCCTCGTAGGACAACGCACCAAAACTCATGCCAGTGATATAGATCGGGATATCGAGTTCTATAGGCCGCTTGGCACGCGGGCCAATGACGGTTTTAGTCAAGCACTTCTCGCGATAGCCTTCAATTACGAATCGGGTCAGGGTGCCCGGCAGAAAAGTCAGTTCGTCCCAGCTGGGGATCTTCTTGAACAATGAAAAGCCCCGCATCCGATAGCGGCCGAGCTCGGCCTTGATGTGGATATCATCCATGACCTCCGGCGGAAAAATGAAACTCTTGCCGATGAGGTCCTTGTTTCTATTGCTTGCCATGATGATTCCCCTGCAGGCTAGAGGACGAGTTTCTTCTCGGTCGGCTCTAGGTTGTCGTAGTTCCACAACTGCTTACCGGAGATGACCTTGGTCATGTTCTCAACGCCGTTGGGCGCTTCCAGACCATATTGAGTAAGCTTTCGATTCAGCCACTGGCATTCAAGCTCACTCATCTCGCTCTCGATTGCGTCTACACCCAAGTCCTCAATCTTGCCACCCACGTAGATAGTGCCGTCATACATAGAGTCACCGAGGTTCTTACCAGCATCTCCAAGTATGATCATGCGACCACGCTGCATCATGAAGCCGGAGAACGCACCAGTACGGCCACCAACAATGATGGTGCCACCTTTCTGGTCAATGCCGGTACGGCTGCCAACATCACCCTTGCAGATTAGGTCACCGCCACGGATAGCTGCGCCAAAAGTCGAGCCACCGTTCTTCTCCACCACCAGGGTCCCTGCCATCATATTCTCGGCACAGGACCATCCGACCCGACCGGCTACCACCACGTTGGGGCCGTCCAGCAATCCGCAGCCGAAATACCCCAGACTGCCCTCGAAACGCAAGTTCAGCCGGCTGAGAATACCCACACCCAGCGAGTGCTTGGCCCCGGGATTCAGTACCGTGATAGTGCCGGAACCCTGCTCCATCAGCTTGCGAATCTCCAGGTTGACGGCCATAGAATCCATCTCCGTGGCATCAAACTCTGCAGTCTTGGCAATATCAACCTGTGGCGCCCACGGATAAGTGAGGTTATCGGACTCTTGTGCAGAGAAAAAAACCTGTTGGGTGCGTCCGGTTAACTGTTCGCTGTGCATGCCCAGTTCATGGGATTCATGCGCGGTGTCTAGCTCTGCCATACCATCACCTCCCCTTCATAGGGATCATAAGTGTCTATCTCGTGCGGGAATACACTGCGGATGGCGACCTCCTCCGAGGCTAGGGCGACAAAATCCTCGCTCTCGTAAAGCACCATCGGCTTGGCCGCCATCACGTCCTTGGCCATCCCCAGCTGGTCCGAAGTAGCGACCACGTAAGTAAACACGCCATCGAGTTCACCCACTGACCTGAGCATGGCCTCCTCGAGGTTGTCGCCACACTCCATGCGATCTGCCACGTATACCGCGATCAGTTCTGAGTCGCAATTGGACATAAAACGATGCCCGCGACGTTCCATTTCACGACGGAAACCCCAGTAGTTGGTTAACTGACCATTGTGCACCACTGCAATGTCATTGAAGGGATACGCCCAGTACGGATGGGCCGAACGAATATCCACATCCGACTCGGTCGCCATGCGGGTATGGCCAATCGCGTGAGTGCCTTGGAAGCCGTTGAGGCCGTACTGTTCTGAGACCGTGACCGCATCACCGAGGTCCTTAACCAGCTCCAGCGCACTGCCGAGCGACAGAATCTCCGCCCCGTCTACATCCTCGATATAGTCGGCCAGTTTTTTCATGTCCCCCTTAAAAGACAGCCAGTAACGAAATGCGTATTCGGTTGCGTCGTCCTCACTGACCTTGCGCGCGCCGAGTTCAGCCAGGCGCCGGTTAACCTCTGCTTTGCGCTCTTTGATCTCGCCGTGGATCCTGAAGCCATGCCGCATATCCTCCTGCTCTGCAACCTTGAAACGCATCACGTACTCGCTGTTACGGGGGTTGCCGTAGAGGGCAAAGCCCGTTGAATCCGGTCCACGATGCTTTAACGACTGCAGCATCGAGGTCAATTCGCTGCCGACGTCGGCGCTCTGGTCTCTGTGAATCAACCCTGCTATGCCACACATAGAGCCAAGTCCTCCGCTTATCAGTTGAAAAAGTTCAGTTAAATAAAAGTGCCGGCTAAGGCTGGGGCCGGGTGAGTAACGCCTGGCCCCAACCCCCAGACCCTGCCCCTTACGGCAGGCAATCCAGGTAGGTCTCCATGTCCCATTCAGTAGTGGTGTGCATGAACCGCTCCCACTCGTCGTTTTTATACCAGTGGAAGATCTTGTACATCTCGTCAGGCATCGCCGATTGAATCACCTCATCGTTGGCGAGCCGGTCCAGTGCTTCACCCAGCGACATCGGCAACTTCTTGACTTCCTTGCCAGCCTCCATCGCCTGGTAGATGTTACGGCTCTCCGGTTCACCGGGGTCGATGTCGTTATCGATGCCGTCCTCAAAGACCTTGAGCAGGGCCGCACCCATCAGGTATGGGTTGACCATCGAATCCACTGCCCGGTACTCGAAGCGTCCTGGTGCCGAGACCCGCAATCCGGTGGTGCGATTCTGGTAGCCCCAGTCGGCAAAGACCGGCGCCCAGAAGCCAGTGTCCCACAGGCGCCGATAAGAGTTGACGGTCGAACAGCCGATAGCTGTCAGCGCACCCAAGTGCTTGACGATGCCGCCAACACATTGCAATCCGACCTTGCCAGGCAACTGCGGATCGTCAGTGTCAGGCATGAACAGGTTGTCCCCGCCGCTCAAATAGGTAAAGACATCGTCCATGCCGGGCAAGGTGTCGTTGTGCAGCCGGTTGATGCGCTGTTCGCCGCCTTGCCACAGCGATATGTTGGTATGACAACCCGAAGCCGACACCCCCATGAATGGCTTGGTCATAAAGCATGCGATCAGGTTGTTTTCGCGCGCGACTTGGGCACAGATCTGTCGATAGGTCGCGAGGCGATCGGCGTTGCGGGTGACATCATCGAAGGTCCAGTTGAGCTCAAGTTGCCCAGGCGCGTCCTCATGGTCACCCTGGATCATGTCCAGTCCCATGGCGTAACAATACTTGATCACCTGCATGAACACCGGACGCAACGATTCGAACTGATCGATGTGGTAGCAGTAGGGGTTAGAGAAACCACCGTCAGGCTTGCCGTCGGCGCCGCGCTTGAGCCACATCATCTCGGGTTCCGTACCAACACGGAAATCCATGTCGTACTTGTCCTTAAACTGTTGGTGAAAGATCTTGAGGTTGCCTCGACAATCGGACGTCAAGTGTGTGCCGGGGTTTTGCCTTTCTTCGCGATTGCGGAAACAAACACAGAACACGCGGGCCACGCGCTTGTCCCAGGGCAGCTGACAAAATGTTTCCGGGTCGGGGATGCCAACCAGTTCCATCGCTTCCGGGCCATAGCCAATGTAATCGCCATGTCGATCAACGAACAAATTTGCCGTTGACCCGTAAACCAACTGGAAACCTTTTTCTGCAGTTCGCTCCCAGTGATCTGCCGGGATACCCTTGCCAACAATGCGTCCGGTAACAGAAATAAACTGGTAGTAGATATAGGAAATTCCCAGTTCATTGATCTTTTCGCGCACCTGCTTGACCAGGTCGCCGCGGCCGGGTTGTGCTACATAGGCTTCAAGATCTGTCATCTCCACTTTCCTCCTTTGGGCTGGGGTCTTCTTTAATATTAAGGTTGCGGGTCGAGGTGGAACTGCTTATGCCGGTCAACTCCAGGGAAACGGACTATGGTAAGCGGTGCTCAAGCCGTGCATGCCGGCGCCAACGATCAAGTATTTTGCCTGCTGTGGAAATGCCATCAGTTATTCTTTCTGTCGCTGTGCCATAGCCATTTTGGACACTTCTTAAGGCCGCAGTCCCCTTGCCGTAACTGAAAGTCGCTGCAGCTTGGAAGGTCTCGCTTTGGACCAATTAAGTACCTTTAAGGGCGAGTTTTCACCCAAACAAGACATTAGGTTGTCGGCCGCATTTTGTCAATGGCTTCCCGAGTCAATGGGCTTGCATAGCAAACCAAAGCCAAGTTAGACTTGTTCCATTCAAAGACCAATTAAGGACCACTTGCTATGATTGATACAGCGGCCGCCACATTGGCAAAAAAAACTGCCCAACTTGGGAGTACTGGCCCGCAGGATCAATTACCCGATCTACCAGACGCAGTATCGGTGGGTGGCTCCGCCGGGATCGCTGCACGGTTGCGCCGCGCAATCATCGACGGTGACTATGCCTTCGATGAGCGCCTGCCGGCCGAACGTGAACTGGCCGATCTGTTCGACACCTCCCGTGGCACCATCCGCGAGGCACTGCGGCGCCTGCAGGAACTCGGCATGGTCGATCGCCAGATTGGCAGCGGCACCTTTGTCAGCTACCGCGAGTTCCCCGAACACACTGAAATCGCCGACGTCACCAGCCCGCTGGAACTGATCGATGTGCGCATCGGCCTCGAACCCCACATCGTACGCCTAGCCGTCGCGAATGCCACCGCTATGGACCTCGAAAGAATGCGCAAGGCACTGGATAAAGTAGAAGCAGCCTTCAGCGACCCAGAAGCATTCTCCAGCGCCGACTGTGAGTTTCACCTGGCGATGGCCGAGTGCACGCGCAATCGCCTGATGGTCTGGCTCTACCAACTGGTCAACGAAACCCGCGGGCACGCCCAGTGGGCTGCGATGAAGAGCACTATAGTGACGCCAGAGCGTATTGCCCAGTACAACGCCCACCACCGCCACCTCTATAATATGGTCGCCAAGCGCGACCTCAAAGGCGCGGTAACAACAATCAACCAACATCTGGAAAACGCCCGCAACCACCTGCTCGGTGTCAGCCCCCGCGCCTGACGGCGCCCGAGTACCGGCCCATCAGCCTGTGTGGTGCTCAACCTGGCTCCAGTCCGGGGTAAACCCAAGCACCACCACCTCAGCAGGCATATTGGGATTAAATAGCCGATTGTGCCAATAGGTTACCTGCCAGCCGTCGCTATCCTGCCCCAATTGCCTGATACTGCATGGCAGATGGAAATAAGTATTGAATTGCTTGAAATCGAGCTTGCAGGCCTTGCGCGCAGGCAGCACCCGCGCCAGCCGGCCGCCCGCAGCAAATAACCCCGTCATCTCGTCTGCAAACTCATGCGGCTGCTGGTAGTAGGATGCGGCGAGGAATTTCAGCGCATTGCCATAACGTTCCACCGGATCGTGGGTCTTCAAGACCATGTGGCGAAAGTAGGCAGCATCCGCCGCAGGCTCGCTGTGGTTTATCAAGACGGTAACGTCCTCAGAGAACGTGCCAGCCTCGGACAGCGACAGACACGGACGCATTCCGGGTGTTGGCCTGCCACCGCCGGAGCGCATAGCCCGCTGGCGTAGCAGGCACTGCCAACTCAGGAAGCGCTTTCTGAGATTATCCTGTCCACTTTCCATGGTCGATCTACTTTGCCCTAGCATGATTTACGGCCGCAACCTGCCGGCGTGCTTTGCCCTGATATTACTTTCTTCCAGTCCCAGGATACGCCCGTTAGACTAGCCGCTTTAGCCACGCCAATCCTTATCCATTTGCCCGCACCCACGTTTTTCATTGATATAGATGGTGTTCTCTACGGTGGCTCGGCCCCGGTCGCCGAGGGCCCCGGCGTAATCGAGTTCCTGCGCCAGCAAGGCAGTGGCTTCTTGCTGGTTACCAATACCACGCGCATGTCGCAGCAGGAGATTCAGCAAAAATTGACTGGCCTGGGCTACCGGGTACAGGATGACGAGATTTATCCCGTCTCGCTGGCGGCAGTGGATTACATCAGTGCCCGCTACGGGGCAGCCCGTTGTTTCATGATCGGCGACGCCAGTCTCGAAATACTGTTTGCTGAAAGCGGCCACACGGTGGTGCGCACCGAGGAGCCAGTCGCTGCCGTGATTATGGGTCTCACGCTGTGGCCTCACTTTGGCGAGATCGACATCGCCCGGCGCCTGGTCAATGCCGGTGCTGAGCCAGTAGCCCTGCACGCCGACCCCACTTGGCCAGACGAGGGCGTAACCCGCATCGGCCTCGGCTCAATGGTCGCCGCACTCGAGGTGGTGATCTCGCGCCCAATTACGCTGATCGGCAAACCACAGCCACATTTCTTCACTGCAGCACTGGAGCGGGCGGGATTCGGACGCGACAACACCATCATGATTGGCGACAGCCTGAACTCGGATATCGCCGGCGCAACCGCTGCCGGCCTCAAGAGCCTGTTGGTGCGCACCGGCAACAGTGCTGCCGAACCGCTGCCCACGAGTTGTGACTGGGAGTTACCATCGATCGCCGAGTTGCCAGGCTGGTACCGGACCCAATTCGGCTCCTGAGCAGAAGTAAAGATGACCGACACAGCCATCGGCGTGCAACCCCCCACCGACCCAGACGCTGCAGCGACGCTGATCCACTGCCGCGCTTTGAGCAAGTATTTCAACGGCGAGCCGGCGGTCAAGGACCTGGACCTCGATATCCCGCCGCGCTGCTGCTTCGGTCTGCTTGGCCCCAACGGCGCTGGCAAGACCACCACCCTGCGCATGCTGTTAGGCCAGTCACCACGCAGTAGCGGCACCCTGCAACTGTTCGGCCGGGATGCGGACATCAGCCGCCGCGAGATTCGCCAGCGCACCGGCATCGTGCCCCAGGCCGACAACCTCGATCCTGACTTTACCGTGGCTGAAAACCTGCGCATCTATGGGTACTACTTCCGCCTTCCCCCTGCCACACTCGAGCAGCGCATTCTGAAACTGCTGCAGATGGTGGAGCTCGGCCACCGCTCGGGTGACCGCATCAACACACTCTCGGGCGGCATGAAGCGCCGCTTAACTCTGGCACGGGCACTGGTCAACGACCCTGACCTGCTGGTGCTGGACGAACCAACCACTGGCCTGGATCCCCAGGCCCGGCACATGATGTGGTCACTGTTGCACCGCATGAAACGCGGTGGCAAAACCATCGTGCTGACCACCCACTACATGGAGGAGGCCGAACGCCTCTGTGACGAACTGGTAATCATCGACCACGGCAAGCTACTTGCCCAAGGCAGCCCGGCATATTTGATACAGGAGCATTGCGAAAAAGAGGTGCTGGAGATCCGCGATGAAATTCCGGACAACCTGGCCGAGCAACAGCCGCCGGGCGGGTGTCGAGTCGAGCGGACCGATGACACCCTGTACGTGTACGGCAACAACACTGAGCAGTTACTGGCATTAGCCGGTGACCTGCCCCACTCGACCTGTTTGCATCGCCGCTCAGGACTCGAGGATGTGTTCCTGCGGCTGACCGGGCGGGCATTGCGCAGCTGATGGACTGGCGCCTGCCCACCCCGCGGTTTGAGGCGCTGGTCGTGTGGCGGCGCAACGCGCTGGTTTGGCGCAAGTTGATGGGGGCGAGCGTGCTGATGCACTTCGGTGAACCCCTCCTCTACCTGCTCGGGCTGGGCTACGGCCTGGGCTTTTTCATCGGCGAGATGGCCGGCATGCCTTACATTGCCTTTCTCGCCTCGGGCATCATCGCCTCTTCGGCCATGAATACCGCCAGTTTCGAGGCCATGTGGTCTGTTTACACGCGCATGGTGCCCCAACAAACCTACGAGGCCATTCTCGCCACACCGGCCGAAGTCGACGATATCGTACTTGGTGAACTTCTATGGTGTGCCAGTAAGAGCCTCATCAGTGGTACAGCGATCCTTGGTATCGCGGCGCTGCTTGGCGCAACCAAAGACTGGTCCGCCCTGCTCGCCCTACCCGTAGTTTTCCTCACCGGTTACTGTTTTGCCGCGCCAGCGCTCATCATGACCGCGGTTGCCAAGGGCTACGAATTTTTTAACTTCTATCTCACGCTGGTGATGACACCCATGTTCATCCTCTGTGGGGTGTTCTACCCCACCACCACCCTGCCGGCCCCGATGCAGGCAGCGGTGCAGTTTCTGCCGCTGACCCACGCCGTGGCTGTCATCCGCCCAATCGTGGTCGGTCAACCTGTTACGGACCTGGGGCTGCACCTCGGAGTGCTGGTTCTGTTCGCCCTGGCTGCCACATGGATCGCGGTAGTGCTGATCAGGCGCCGGCTGATCATCTGATTCACCTCTGCCGCGGCAGCGCAACTGCAGTTGTTCGTTTACCCCGAGGCCGGGGGCTTCTAGAATAACCGCCACGCCTGGTCCCTTCCGAACCAGACCCGCAATCACCTCCCGGACAATACCCATGCCTGCCCGCAGTTACTCACCAGTCGACCAGTTGATTACCGGGCTCGATGCGGCTCTGACCACGATATTTGGCACACCTCGGGGCACCGGGCGACCTGACCCGGCCACTGCCCTTGCACCTGGGGAGATGACCGACGCGGAGCGCCAAGAGTCGGCCCGCCTGATGCGGGTCAACCATGTGGGTGAAGTCTGCGCCCAGGCGCTTTATCAGAGCCAAGCCGTCACGGCCCGTTCGAACCGCGTGCGGCAAACTATGGTACAGGCAGCGGCAGAAGAGAGCGACCACCTCAACTGGTGTGAGGGTCGCTTGCGGGAACTCGGTGGCCGCAAAAGCCTGCTGAATTCGCTGTGGTACGCCGGCGCTTTTGCTATCGGCAGCGCAGCGGGACTGGCCGGCGACCGCTGGAATCTAGGATTTCTGGAGGAAACTGAAAAGCGAGTCGAAGGTCACCTAGCCAGTCACCTGGACCGCCTACCTGCCAGTGACACGCGTAGCCGTGCCGTAGTCGAGGTCATGAAACAAGATGAACACCGCCACGCGTGCAGCGCGCGTGCGGCCGGAGCCCTGGACTTACCGCAACCGGTCAAGCGCTTGATGCAGGCGGCCAGCCGAGTTATGACGACTGCCGCGTACTGGCTCTGATAGGCAGGCGGCCAGCACAAACGTTGCGATTTCGTACCCTCCCACTAGGACTAGTCATCGTCCTGCTTTTCGCCTGGGTCGGTCTCGCCTGGCCCGGCCAGGTTTCGGTGGTTGATGATACCGGCAATACCGTGACCCTGCCTGGCCCAGCCCAGCGGGTAATCAGCCTGGCTCCTGACCTGACCGAGATCCTCTTCCACCTGGGCGGTGGCCACCTCCTGGTCGGTGCGGTTGAGCACAGCGATTTCCCGGGAGCCGCTCAACAAGTGCCACGCATCGGTTCCCACAACCGTTTCGACTTCGAGACGATATTGCGACTGCAGCCGGACCTGGTACTGGCATGGGCCAGCGGGAATCCGGTGGAACTGGTCAAACGCCTGGAACAACTGGGGCTGACGGTGTACCGGGCCGAACCCACCACGCTGGATGAGCTTGCCACTACCCTTGCCCGTGTCGGCACGCTGGTTGGCCGTGCTCAAGCGAGTGCGGCCCTCGCCAGTGCCTTTCGCGGCGAGGCAGCAACGATCCAACAAGACTACCAGCAACGGCCAGTACTCAGCGTCTTCTACCAGGTCTGGCACGAACCGCTAATTACGCTCAATGGCGAGCACCTGGTCAGCCGGCTGCTGGCGCACTGTGGTGCCAGCAACGTATTCTCGGAACTGCCTGATATTGCCCCTGTGGTCTCACGCGAGTCAGTAATCGCCCGCAATCCCCAAATAATCATCGCCGGGGGTACAACAGCGGGCGCCCCAACCTGGCTCGACGACTGGCAAACCTGGGACAAACTCGATGCGGTGGCCGCCGGTCACCTTTTTTCTGTGAACGCCGACCTGTTACACCGGCACTCGCCGCGGGTCCTCGAAGGTATGCGCGAGTTGTGCGAAATTATCGACCGCGCCCGCAGTGGCGGTTGAGGTACCGACTTAGTCGGCGTCGCGATAGGCCAACTGCACGAACAAAGTGCGACCTAACTCTCGATAGTTGGCGGCAGTCTGGTACTCGGTATCCAGTAAGTTGCCGGCCTCGGCCTTGATCGACCAGGTCGGTGTCAACCGGTAACTGAGGTGCCCATCCAGCAACAGGTAGCTGTCCAACGTTACCGAATTACCCTTATCATCGAAGCGGCTACCCTGGTACTGCGCGTTGCAGCCGTAACCCCAGGGCCCGTCATCACGCTGGGCCCGCAGATGGCCGGTTTGTTGCGCCCGCCGCGGCAACTGCTTGCCGGTGAGTTGGTCAACTGGGTCGAGCAGCGTAAGCCCGGCAGCGACCGCCCAGTCGTACCACTCGCCCACCCAATCGAGTTCGATACCGTCGATCCTGGCCTCATCCACGTTGACCGGTGCATAGGTAGCTGCGTCGAAGGCGATCAGGTCATCGATCTGCATCCGGAAACCCCGCAACGACCAGCGACCGTTACCGTTACCGTTACCGCCGCTCAGACCGAGTTCGATCGATGAAGAGACTTCAACAACAAGGTTAGGATTACCGAAATCTGGATAGTAGAGGTCATTAAAACTCGGTGCCTTGAACGCTGTCCCGTAGCCTGCGTTCAGCCGCAGGCCCTGGTCAAGTAATAGGGCGTAATCCATGCTGCCAGTGCTGTGGCTGCCGAACTGTTCATTATTGTCCCAGCGCAAAGCAGCCACCACCTCCTGGCGACCGTAACTTCCCTGCCACTGGCCAAATGCCCCCAGGTTGTCTCGTGAACTGGCATCGTATGGCACCAGGCTGTCCACGCTGTCGGCAACATAGTCCAAGCCGGCGGTCAGCAGGTGCATGTCGGCCACCGGCCAGTCGATCTGCCAACCGAGCTGGTTGTGAGTTGTGTTGAAGCGACCGTCCAAGGCACCGTCGGAGAAAGTATCCGAGTCATCGCGACTCTGGCCTGCCTGTAGCGTGCTGATCCAGCCGTCCTCAGCAAAATAAGCCCAGCGTGCGCCGGCAACCGCCACGGTGTAATCGGAGTCATGCCGCACCGTGGGGGCCACCCAGAAATTATCGAACTCGGTGTTTCCAGAGGCGGCCAGCAACGACAGATCGATCTTGCCATTGGCACCGGGGCCACTGTGCCAACGGGCGCTGAAGGCGGCGTTGTCATAGCCGTCCCGATCGACCTGAGCCCCAACGGTGCTGTCGATGCCATCAGTGTCAAGAGCGCTGACACTGAGGCCAAAGCGGCCACCTCCGGCGGGTCCCGATATCTCGGCACCCGCAGAGATCGTGTTGTAAGTCCCAAGACCCGCGTGCGCGTTAGTCCTGACGACCTCATCACCGCGTCGAGTGAAAATCTGGATGACACCACCAAGCGCTTCCGATCCATACAGGCTTGAGCGCGGCCCGCGCACGATCTCGATGCGTTCGACCTGATCCAGGGGCAGAAACTGGAAAGCCGTGGCACCGATGGTGGCCGAATACAATTTGACTCCGTCTACCAATGTCAGCACGTGCCCGGAGTTAGTGCCGCGCAGGAAAACGCTGGTATTCTTACCGTAACCACCATTACGGGTCACCTCGAGACCGGTTTGCCCTGCCAGCAGTTCACCTAAATCCTGGGCCGCGCTTTGCTCGATATCCTGACGCGTAATGACGGTCACCGGCGCCAATACCTGGTCGGCGGTCTGTGCGGTGCGCGTTGCGGTTACGATCACTGGCTCGAGGGCCTGTGTCATGGGCGC
>JASLLH010000046.1:0-13951 GCA_030747115.1 Arenicellales bacterium | reverse complement strand
CGAGTGTCATCCGGTAAGTCATAGCATGATCTGAGGTACTTGTAGAACTGACCACCGTGGCTGTGCTCAACCACCAGCAGCCGGCTCACTCCATCTAATGCAACTGCCATTCGCTCAGGCTGTTCTGGCGCCAGTAGCCGCAACGCGATCAACCGCAAACCGCCGTCAAACCTCCCGGAACACGCCAACTGTTCCCGTGCTGCCCCAGTGGTTACCCCCCAGGTGATAATAGCGGTCGAGCCGGTACCTTGTATATCTGCCCAGTACTCGCCGTAGTCAAAGCGGGTCAGTTTGTCCCGGCGTTTGTTCAGTTGCTGCAGATGATCGCCAGCCCGCACCGAAGGGATACCGGCCTCATTGTGCTCAAGACTCTCAGCCGTGTACCGGCCCCCAGCCATGCCCGGCAGGCTCATGGGCGATACACCACTTGGCGTCAGCCGGTAGCGCTGGTAATTATCCTCAATCACCTCTGGAACATCCCGGGCAGCATCGGTAACAGTAATTGCAGGCTTGTCATCTACTACCCGAGTCTGCCCAAGTGCCTGACTGGACAGCACGATCGCCGGTGACTGTAGGCGCTCAGAAAGATGCACAGCCCACTGAGTGGCGTTTAGACAATCGTTGACCGAAGTAGGGGCCACTACCAGATGTGGCGCATCCCCAGGCAGACCGTAAAGCGCAATATTGAGGTCGGCCTGCTCCGACTTGGTGGGTATCCCGGTGGAGGGCCCACCGCGCATGACATTCACCACCACCGCCGGCACCTCAGTTGCTACTGCTAGTCCGATTGATTCCATCATCAAGGCGAAACCCGGCCCCGCGGTTGCAGTGATTGCGGGCACTCCGCCAAAGGACGCACCAATCACCTGGTTAATCGCAGCTAATTCGTCCTCCGCCTGGACGAATGCTCCACCGACCTTAGGCAATGCCAAAGCCAACCACTCCAGAATCTCGGTAGCCGGGGTAATGGGATAGCCCGCCGCGAAGCCCACACCACCATGAAGTGCGCCCAACGCAGTTGCCTCATTGCCGGTAATCGACCAGCGCCCGGTGCAGGGTACAGCCGGTAATGGCAGCGACGCCAAACCATCGGCGGCCGGTGCGGCGGCGAACCCGGCATCGACACCGGCCATGCCAGGCTTGACCCGCCGGTCACCCTGGAACACCTTCTCCAAGGTGGCCTGGACGAACTGACGCGGTATACCTACCATTTGCGCGGCAACACCCAAGGCGACCATGTTGGGCCGCCCCCCTTTGATTGTGCCGGCAAGCCGCTGCAGCGGCACCTCGGCACAGCGAGCGGCGCTGTCACAGATGCTGGCAGGGGCTTGTCCTGATTCCGGATCACACACGACCAGGCTGTTGCCGGTGAGGGATATCTCATCACCGAATCGATCGATGTTTTTCCAGTCGATCGCCAGCAATAGATCGCAATGGGCAGGCTCTGAGGCGATGGGCTCTGGGGACAGACAGATCATCGCTGCGACTTCGCCGCCGCGGATCTGAGGTCCGCTGGAACGCACCATGTGCGCATACCAACCGGTCAGCCCGGCCGCTTCCAACAGCGCGTTGCCCACCGTCATCACACCGGCGCCGCCACTGCCAGCCACCGTAATCGACAACCTTTTCTGGACCATGGATCTGCTTGAGCCGCTCACCAACCTGAACTATCTTGCATTATGGGCAAAATATGCAATATATTACACATTATTATTAAATATGTATAGTTCCATAAGTACTCGATCACGGCGCCTTCACTTCAGCGCCGCCATGGCGCCAGGGGCCGCCTCAAGCGCCAGGAAATGACCGACATGACAACGACCCAACTGAGCCTGCCATGACCGAGCATCCTTACCACTGGTTATTTACCGGGGTCAACCAGCCTCTGCAACGAGCACCGTTGGCGTTGATGGCACCCGGCCCTGGAGAGGTCACCGTCGAAATTGCCGGCTGTGGGGTATGTCATACCGATCTTGGCTTTTATTACGATGGCGTAAAAACCAATCAGCCCTTACCGCTGGTCCTCGGGCACGAGATTAGCGGCCGAGTCATTGCAGCCGGCCAAGGTGCGAGGGACTGGCTGAACCGCTCCGTCATCATCTCGGCAGTCATACCCTGCGGCGAGTGCGATCTGTGCGGCCGTGGCAAAGAAACCATCTGCCGGACCCAGAAAATGCCCGGCAACGACATAGCTGGCGGCTTCGCCAGCCATATCCAGGTGCCGGCAAATGGACTTTGCGAGGTCGACCCTGTCAGGCTGGAACAGGCAGGATTAACGCTACCCGACCTCGCCGTCGTAGCCGATGCCGTGACCACGCCCTACCAGGCAGTACTACAGGCCGATATCCAGCCCGGTGACCTCGCAATCGTGGTCGGCACGGGTGGTGTTGGCGGCTATGCGGTACAGATCGCCAGTGCCCAGGGTGCACAAGTTGTCGCAATCGATGTCGATATTGCCAAGCTTGAACAACTTACGGACCACGGAGCCAGCATGATCGTCGACGCCGGCAACATCCAGGGCCGGGAAGTGAAAAAAGCCATTCGTGATTTTGCGGCCACCCAGGGACTACCCGAAACCGAGTGGAAAATTTTCGAGTGCTCCGGTACAACCGCCGGCCAACAAACTGCTTATAGCCTGTTAACCCACGGCGCGACACTGGCCGTGGTCGGCTTCACCATGGAGAAACTGGAACTGCGCCTGTCCAACTTGATGGCTTTCCATGCCAAGGCACTTGGCAACTGGGGCTGTCCACCGTCCCTGTATCCGGCAGCACTGGACCTTATCCTGAACGGCAAAGTAGCACTTAGCCCCTTCATCGAGCACCACCCGCTCGATGATGTCAACGGCATCTTTGAGGCCGCCCACGAACACCGCCTGAGCCGGCGGGCAATACTGATTCCATGAACTGAGGTAGACATAATGAATGACACGATTGCAGCCATAGTGGCGCAGACTGCACCCGAAGTGCTGGTGGATCATAACCGCACCGGCGATATCCCGACGCAAGGCGTTTTGTATGAAAAACGGCCAACCCTGACTACCCAAGGGGAACCCGTCGAGGGTCTGTATAACGCCTGGATCACACTGGATAACCCGGCCCAATACAACTCTTACACCACCGAGATGGTCAAGGGCGCAATCAGCGCCTTCGGCAAGGCTTCCAACTCCCGCGATGTCAACGCAGTAGTATTTACCGGCAGCGGCAACAAAGCCTTCTGTACCGGCGGCAACACCAAAGAGTACGCCGAGTATTACGCTGGCAATCCACAGGAATACCGGCAATACATGCGGCTTTTCAACGACATGGTCTCGGCCATTCTTGGCTGCGACAAGCCAGTTGTCTGCCGGGTCAACGGCATGCGCATAGGCGGTGGCCAGGAAATCGGCATGGCCTGCGACTTCTCCATCAGTCAGGACCTTGCCCTGTTCGGCCAGGCCGGTCCCAAGCACGGTTCTGCAGCCATCGGTGGCTCAACCGATTTTCTGCCGATAATGATCGGTAGTGAACAGGCGATGGTCTCCGGCACTTTGTGTGAGCCATTCTCGGCCCACAAAGCCTACCGCCTGGGCATCTGCCACGAGATTGTACCGGCACTCAAGATAGACGGCCAATATGTGCCTAACCCAATGGCTATTACTGACCGTATGTTGGACGAGTTCGGCCGCATCATCCACGGTGAGTTTCGCCAGGGTGCAGAAAAAGAACAGGCCAAGCAACTACTCAAAACAGGAGAGGTCGATCTTACAGCTCTGGATCAGAAAGTTGAAAGTCTGTGTACCAAGTTGTTGTTCACTTTTCCGGAATGCATGACTAAAAGCGTCGAGGAACTGCGCAAACCCAAGTTGCAGGCGTGGAACCGCAACAAAGAGAACTCCAGGGCATGGCTGGCGCTGAACATGATGAATGAGGCCCGGACCGGATTCCGGGCCTTTAACGAAGGCACTCGAGAGAGCGGTCGGGAAATCGATTTCGTCGCTCTGCGCCAGGCACTGGCCAAGGGCACGCCCTGGACGCCACAGCTGATCGAAGGCCTGATGCCAGGTCACGACTGATGAGTGCCTGTCCGGTAAAGACATCACTGGAGCGTGACGGCAGCCTGCTGCACTTGCGCCTGGCTCGGCCGAAAGCCAACATCATTGACGCAGCTATGATCGGGGCCCTGCAATTAGCTTTTGACCAGAGCACCGATAATCCGGATCTTCGTGCAATTCTGCTTGACGCCGAGGGGCCGAACTTTAGTTTCGGCGCCAGTGTCGAGGAGCATCTGCCGGACCAGTGCGAGAAGATGCTCAAAGATCTGCATCAGTTGGTTGTGTGCATGCTCGAATCCCCAGTACCGGTGTTGGTGGCCGTGCAGGGACAATGCCTTGGTGGCGGGCTCGAGCTTGCCTGCAGCGGCAGCCTGTTATTCGCCACGGCAGACACTTCGCTGGGTCAGCCCGAGATACAACTGGCGGTGTTTGCGCCTGCTGCATCCTGCCTGCTGCCCGAACTCATCGGCCGAGCTACGGCCTGTGATCTGCTGCTGTCGGGACGCTCCATCAGTGGCACTGAAGCGAAGTCCTTAGGGCTGGTATCAACCCTCGGTGACAAGCCACAGGAGTTGGCGCTGGAATACTTCGACCAACACCTGGCCGCGCACAGTGCCAGCAGTCTACGGCTGGCACTGCGGGCTGCCCAGGCTGGTTTGGCCGAACGGGTACGGGCCAAACTCGCTATTGTGGAAAGAATCTACCTGGACGAGCTGATGGCAACTCACGATGCTGTTGAAGGGCTGCAGGCGTTTGTCGAAAAACGCCCTGCCAACTGGGAAAACCGTTAACTGTCCCGCGCCTGCTGATAAGCGCCTGTGCCACAGGGCTAAAGATGAGCGACCTGCTTGAATTGCGCGGACGGACAGCAGTGGTCACTGGGGCCGCCCGAGGCATTGGCCGAGAAATAGCCGTCCTGCTGCACCGCCATGGCTGCTCAGTGCATGTTTTTGACCTCGACCCAGGCAGCGTACCGATAGACAACGATTACGTTTTTCACCAGGTTGACGTCCGTGACCCAACATCGATCGACCAAGCCGTCGCCGCCCTGCCGACAGACACCTCCTTGCTGGTAAATAATGCTGGCATTACCCGCGACCGAACGCTGGCCAAAATGAGCGATAGTGAATGGCACGAGGTGCTGGCCGTCAATCTGACCGGGGCTTTCAACATGATTCGGGCAATCACGCCGCTGATGCGAGAAGCAGGCCATGGCCGAATCGTCAATGTCACCTCTATCAATGGCCTGCGCGGAAAGTTCGGGCAAACTAACTACAGCGCTGCTAAAGCCGGGCTGGTGGGCCTGACCAAGGCTGCGGCCCGTGAACTGGGTCCTCGTAACATAACCGTGAATGCTGTTGCACCAGGCATGGTGCTGACGCCCATGTCCCGCGAGTTGCCACCAGAGATCATCGAACGCTCCCGCGCTGAAGCCGTCCTCAACGATCTTGCCAAGCCGGCCGATGTTGCTTACGCGGTCCTGTTCCTGCTCTCTGATGCCGCCCGGATGATCACCGGCGAGGTACTGCGAGTCGATGGCGGCCAGTACATCTAGTGCCTATATCGGCTCCGGCGGACTAGATCTAACCAGAGCTTAGTCAGCAATGGTAAATACGCCCTCGACCAGCAACGGCCAAGAAGAAGTATTCCTGGCGAGGCTTGGCCACAAAATCCGTAACCTGCGGCTACGGATGGGTATCACCCGGGAGCAGTTATCGCGCTACTCGGATATCTCAACCCGCTACCTGGCACAAATCGAAACTGGCAAGGGTAACCCTTCCATCAAGCGGCTGCGCCAGCTTGCAGCTGCCATGCAGGTGCCGCTGTCCGAGGTTGTCTGCACCGAAGATGTACAGGACCGGCAACGCGGCCTGCTGTTGGAGCGTCTGGCCACACTCGACGACGAGCAGTTGCAGCAAGTCAGCGATTTCATCTCCAGCGAGATAAACGACCAGCCGCGCAAAAGTGGTGGTATTGCCCTGCTCGGCGTGCGCGGCGCTGGTAAAAGCGCACTGGGCCTTGCGCTCGCACAGAAAACGGGTCGGACTTTCATCAGGCTGACCGAAGAAACGGAAGAAGACGCCGGCATGTCTGCAGACGAGATTCATGCGCTGTCGGGTCAGGCCGCCTACCGGCGGGTCGAGCAACGGGCCCTCGAGCGCATTCGCCAGCAGCACGAGGGTATCATCCTCGAGACCGGCGGCGGCATCATCAACAACCCGGCAAGTTTCAACTATCTCCTCGCCAACTATGTCACCATCTGGGTCCAGGCCCGGCCGGAAGACCATATGCAACGGGTCCTGGCACAAAAGGACTTCCGCCCGATGGGCGGCAACCCCGAGGCACTTGATGACCTGCGCCAGATCTTAGCTGAAAGAGAGCTGTACTACCGCCAGGCTGATGCCATGGTCAACACCAGCGAGTTGTCAGAACAGGCCTGCGTGGCACAGCTGCTGGCAATCGTTGAGCAGTACTTTGGAGATGCCGGCACAGCCGTTTTGACTGACCGGGGAGAGTGCTGATGAACATCAGCCAACGGGTTGAGCGCTTGTGCCGGCGGCTGCACGAAGAGCCGCAGTACTCGACCCAGGGCGCGACCGTGTTTGTTGACCTTGAGCGGCGCGAAACCAGCCGGCGCTACCTGTCACGCGAGGTCCTCGAGAACTTCCTTGGTGGCCGCGGGGCCAATATGGTGTTGCTGTACAACTTGCTGCAGGAGGGCCTGGATCCGCTGGATCCACAAGTACCGTTGATCTTTGGCGCCGGCGTGCTGACCTCGCTGATTCCTGGCGCACCACGCGGCAATGTAAGCGGTATTGCTCCGGACAGCGAGGCCATACTCGACAGCAACGCCGGTGACTACTTTCCCTCCTACATGCGTCGGCACGGCATTGATCACATCGTACTTTACGGGCGCTCGCCGGGCTGGACCATGCTGAAGTTGGAGCAGGACACGGCCGAGTTTCTCGATGCAAGCACCTATCAGGGCCTCGACAACATTGCCCTGACCGCAGCAGTCGAGCGCGACTTCGACTGCCGCGAAGGCCGCAATATGGCCATGGCCCGGATCACCCGCGCTGGTGAGAACCAAGTTCTGTGTGCTGGCATCATGGCCGGGCCGAAGTCAATTTGGGCTCGCGGTGGTGGCGGCGCCAAAATGGGGTCACTCGGACTCAAGGCTATCTTGTTTCTCGGCCGGGTACCGGAGCAAACCGTAGACAACGATTACCGGGCGGCGAGCAAGGCCATCGGCCGCAAGATACTCAGCACTAGCGTCACCAGCAAGGTGTTGAAAAAGGTCGGCACACCGTTTCTCTATAAACCCAGCAGGTTGCTGGGTGCATTGGGCACCCGTAACCACCAGCAGACCAGTTGGCATGACACCCTGGACGCTGAGCGCTTTGACGACTACCGTGACGGCATGGCGGGATGCTACAAGTGTCCGGTCTATTGCCGGGCTTTAAACCGCCTACCACAAACATCCGACCAAACAGTAGTTGACACATCCGGCGATCAGCGCTGGTCGCACGGTGATGGCCCGGAATACGTCACCGTCGGCAAGTTTGGCCCGGACCTCGGGATAGACCGGCCGGAACACGTTGTTCGCTTTAACAACATTCTTAACGATCTTGGTCTGGACTCGGCCAGCACCGGCAGCGCCATTGCCTGGGCCATGGAGTTGTACCAGCGAGGCATACTTTGCGCTGCCGATACCGGCGGACTGGAACTGCATTGGGGCGACAGCACACTGATCGAGCGCCTGTTGTTTATGACTGCCGAGCGTAGCGGCTTCGGCGATACCATCGCCGATTCCGGCAAAGCGGTGGCACGCGGCAAGTACCCGGCCGCGGCGCTTGCTTACCGCATGGCATCCAAAGGTCTGTTCCAGTCGGATCCCCACGACGCTCGCATCATAAAGGCATTCGCGTTGGGGCTGGCGGTGGCAACGCGCGGCATGGACCACCTGCGCAACCGGGTCACAATGGAGATTAACGCGCGTATCAACGACGATCCAGAGTTCAAGCGCAAACTCTACGGCGGTGAGGTAGCGGCCCGACCTAACGACTACAGCGGCAAAGAGTACGCCGTGGCCCGCTGTGAACGGGTCTTTGCGAGCGGTGACGCGGTCGGCATGTGCCGGTTCAATACCTGGCTGTTCAATTCACCCAGCCTGCCCGATTGCGCTGACTTTGCCGGCCAACTACAACGTCTTACCGGGATGGATATTTCCCCTGAAGCTGTCGAGTCGGCCGGCGCTAATATCAACGCACTGGAGCGGCTGCTTAACCATCGCCTCGGCCTGGGCCCCGCTGACGATACTCTGCCGCTGCGCTGGTTCGAGGAGGGTGTCAGCGATGGACCCTACTGCGGCGAGCGGATAGACCCCGAGGAATTCGCAGCCCTTAAGACGCGTTTTTATGAAGTTGCCGGCCTGACGACGGCGGGATTGCCACAACCGCACTGGCACCAGGCACTGGTCCGCGCGGCTACCGGTTTCGCAGTCACAGTGGATTTTCCACAAGATGCCGACCATCCGGCCGAATCGGTCCTGCTGGACGAGCCGGTCGCCGATCTGGCCGAGTTGCGCTGTGCGCTGACACGGCGCTTTCCGGTTCTGGCCAGCCGGCTCGATGACGAATTATCCCTTGCTGTTCTCAACGGACAGACCATCATGTCCGGCGAACCCACCACCCGCGTGCGTGATGGCGACCAGGTCTCATTTATTCATGCAATAAGCGGCGGCTGAAGCTACCTTGGTTGCGGCCACCCGTGGGCGTTGCCGGTGGCGATCACGCCCGACCCCATCCATCCACCATTGCCATTGCCATTGCTGTATGAGCACAGAGCGCCGCGACTTCATTTCGCTGCCGGTATTGACCGAAGCATCGGCCTTGAAAATTATACGTAGTGCGCTACACCGGCCCGAGCGGGCAACACCGCTCTAGCACAGTTGGCGAGCACCACTACTAGTACGCTCAAGGTGTTGGTGCGGCGGCGTCAATCATAGCAAGTAGGGCGCGCTCCAGGACCTCGTCGATCAACGCCTCGGTCATGACAGTGGATAAGGCGATCAACCCGCGCGGGGCGATAAACAGTCCGTGGTTCAACGCCGCCAGGTGAAAACGGGCGGTCAGTTCCTGGTCATGGCGCTCACCGTAGGTAGTGGCTGCCTGCTCCGAGAAAAAAAGGTTCATGATCGAACCGACATGATTAATCGAAAGCGGTAGCCCCGCCTCGGCGGCACCGTGTACCAGACCTGCTTTCAGTTTCTCGGCCAGGGCTTCCATGTGAGCGATCCGCCCGGCGGTCAACTCTTTGACCGAAACCACCCCGGCTGCCATAGTGACTGGGTTGGCATTGAAGGTGCCGGTGTGAAAAATACGCGGGCTGACTGGCTCGAACATCGCCAGCAACTCCCGACTACCGCCGACCGCGCCGACCGGAAAGCCGCCGCCAATCAACTTGCCAAACACGGTCAAGTCTGGCGCTATCCCAACCAGTTGCTGAACGCCGCCAAGCGCCAGCCTGAATGTCAGCACCTCGTCGAGCACGAACAGCGCGCCAGCATCACGAGCGGCTTGCTGAACTCCATTTAGAAATGCACTGCCCCCTGGAATCACGCCAGAAGCGCCCATTACCGGCTCGAGGAATACTGCGGCTATGGACTGCCCCTGCTCTGACAGGATCTGCTGAAACGCCGCCAGGTTGCCGTACTCTGCAATGCAAGTCAGCGGACCCTCGCGACCACCAAACCCCGTTTCGAACTCCATCAGGGAACCGTGGTATCCACCCCGAGCCATTAACAGCTTGTCACGGCCGCTGTGCTTGCGGGCAATCATCAATGCCAGGTTACCGGCCTCAGTACCTGAATTGGTGAACCGCACCTGCTCGACTGCAGCGACCCGCTCGGCCAGCAACTGAGCGAGGTATATCTGACTTTCATTGTTACCGGCCCAGCAGGTGCCTCCGGCGGTTCGCGCAAGCACTGCTTCCAGAATAGGCGGGTAAGCATGGCCATGCACCAGTGCCGTATAGTTACCCAGCAAGTCTATATAGTGGTTGTCGTCCAGGTCCCACAGATAACACCCTTCACCACGAACGAATGTCAGCGGGTAAGGGTTCCAATAGCCGGCCTGCCGGGAGTTGCCCCCGGGCAGCCACTTGCCGGCTTCACTGAACGCGCTGGCGCTGGCGGGGGTCCGCTCACGGTAGCGCTTTTCAATTAATTGCTGTTGCATCCGGTCTGCCGCTGCACCATCACTAACCACCGGACAGCGGTATGGCCTATAGTCTTGTGAGGCCTGCCCACGAAGCGCCCCGCTGGCGACAGTTTAAAATCAAGCAGCCTTGGCCACCAACTCCTCGCTGCCGCCAGAAGTATCGGTCATCATCAGCGGGCCAACCACCTGTTCCACCCGCTCGAGGAACTCACCCTGACGCAGGCGCCGGGCAATCTCTTCTAGATAATCGATGATAACGGTATCGTAATCCAGGTAGGGCACCGTTTCCCGGGTTGCCTCGTACAGCGCCCGCGACGCCGGGCCCAGGCGGTCGGCACCACGGATGTCGGCCGCGTGAGCGCCGCACATCAGTTCGAAGGCCAGTACATAGTTGGTATTGCGGATTACTTTGCGCGCCTTGCGCCCGGCAATCAGGCCAAAACTGACGACATCCTGGAAATCTGCGGTTGAGGGTATCGACTGCACTGATGCCGGCAAACACAGGGTCCGGTTCTCGGCCACCACCGACGAGGTCATGAACTGTCCCGGCATAAAGCCCATCCGCAGGCCAGTATCGTTGGCAACCAAAAACGGTGGCAGCCCCACGCTGTGACTGGCATCCATGAAACGGTCGATGCGCCGATCGCTGATCACGCTGACGGTGGTCATCACCGTCGCGATATTGTCCATGGCGAGAGACAGGTACTGACCCTGGAAATGGCCATTGTGAATGAAAGTATCGTACTCGGTGAATATGAGCGGATTGTCATTGCTGCTATTGATCTCACGGTTAACGATGTCTCGGGCGAATTGGAGTCCGTCACGGCAAGGACCGATCAGTTGCGGTGTGCAGCGAAGTGAATACGCATCCTCCACCGGGATGTCAGCCGCCTGGATGTTGTTGTTCTTTTTCAACAGCCCCTGCAGATTCTCCGAAACTTCCTGTTCGTTCAGCACCAGGTCACTGCCCTCAAGCAATTTGCTCAAGTTGTACGCAGTAGCATATTGCCCGGGGTGGTATTTCTGCCGGTGGACCCGCAAATCAAACGGATTGGCGCGCCCCAGCAGAGTCTCGATCGACAGCGCCGCCAACGCATCTGACTGCTTAATGGCAAGGCTGGCTTCAAAAACGTTGCTACTGGCAATACTGGCCATACAGGAGGTGCCGTTGATCATCGACAAACCCTCCTTGGCATTAAGCTTCATCAGCGGGATACCGGCCGCCGCCATCGCAGCGCCACCGTCCATGAGCTTACCCTGGTAATGGGCCTTCCATTCGCCAATGCCAACACAGGCGATGCACCCAAGTGGTCCGAGGTCGCCACTGGAGCCCAGTGAGCCCTGTTCGGGTATGCACGGCACCACCCCCCGGTTGATCATCTCCAGATAGATCTTGAGGTTTTCGGGCTTGATGCCGGAGTAGCCCCGGCACAACGAATTGACCCGAGCAATCATGGTGGTTCTGACCAGTTCGTCGGGCAAAAAAGTACCGACGTTGGTCGATACGCTACGAATCAGGTTTTGTTGGAACTCACGGTCGTTGCCTTTGGGCAACAAGTAGTTGACCAGCCCGCCGCAACTGGTATTGACACCATAGATGACCTGCTCTTCATCAGCCCACTTTTCGACCAGGGCCCGACATTGTTCGATCTTGGGCCAATTACCAGGTTGAATAGAAATGCCGATCGACGGGTCACGGCCGGCCTCAACCAATTCTTCCACTGAAAGGTCCTGGCCATCTAGAACCAGTGTCCCGCTGCTAATCGCCATTGCGTTTCTCCTGTTACGGCCGCCCCGCCAAGCACTACCCCGGCACGGTGGTCTGTCAAACCCGTGGTCGAAGCGCAAATAGACCAGGGGAGCATTACCAGCAATTAGACTACGAAAACCCGGCAATTTAGTTCGTTTTTTTGTGTCTTTAACCAGTCAAATAGCAATTTTCTATTTGATTTTTGGTGTGTCTAGCAATTATATTGCTGATTACTCGTGGTCGATCATTCAGCGCAGCGGCGGCGGCCCGCGCCCTTGATCAACCAGCACAGAAAATCGGTTTCCTGCCTCTTGTCTCAAGCGGCTCGGAGATCGGCCGCAACCCCGGAAACGGGCAAGCCACAGGGCCGGCCAGCCAGCGGCACTAGAAGCTGCCAGCCAACGACCCGACCCAAACGAACAATCAACGATGCTGAAACTGGACCGCTACGAGCGCGCCATCCTGACCACGCTACAGTCACACGGGCGCATTTCCAATCGTGATCTGGCCCAGAAGGTGGGCCTGTCGCCGTCGCCGTGTTGGCGCCGACTACGGGAACTGGAGGAGCGCGGCATCATTCGGGGGTACTCGGCACTGCTCGACACCGAACAGCTTGGCTTCACGCTACGCGCTTTTGCCCACATCTCGCTGGAAAACCACCACCCGGAGACCGTGGCCCAGTTCGATAACGCGGTATCAGGCTGGCCGGAGATCCTCGAGTGCTACATGACTAGCGGCGACTATGACTACATGCTGAAGATAGTGGTGGCCGACATGGACGCATTCGAGACCTTCCTCACCACCCGACTGCTGCAGGTACCTGCGATTCGTGCGGTCAATACTTCTTTCGTGTTGCGGCCAAAAAAATACACCACCGCTCTGCCGCTCGAGTAAGTGACGCTGCCAACCCGAGAGCGAGACTCACAGGATCAGCACTTCCTCGTCCGGCGTTTTGGCGTAGAGTCGCTCGACCAGAGTTGCGCGGCGCTCGAGCACGGCGCGCTGGTTAATGTAGCCCTTGTCGGTCACTTCGTTGGCATCGATTTGCGGCGGCTCACTCATCAGTATGACGCGGTGAACCCGGGTACTGGAGCCACGCTGATTCGCGTTGTACGCCTGTAGTCCTGCCACCAGTTGCGTTGTTACCGCTGCATCAGCAACCAGTTCCTGCAGCGGCAATTGGTCGGTGGCACCAGCCAAGTTGCGGCAGGCCGCCAGGTTCGGCCAGGCCAGTAAGCCGATCCAGTCGCGGTTGGCACCAGTGACCACGGCATCCTGCATTACCGGTGAGGCCGCCGCAATGACTGCGATTCGCAGCGCCCCGACTGCTACCCAACTGCCACTGCTTAGTTTGAAATCCTCGGCTAAGCGGCCGTCAAACAGAATTCCCTTGGCAGGATCATTTGCATCAACCAGCCTGCCTGCATCGCCGATCCGATAATAGCCTTGTTCATCAAACATCTGTTCGGTGAGTTCCGGCTCCCGGTAGTACCCCGGAGTCACGTTTGACCCTTTTACTCGCAACTCCATTTTATCGCCTGATGACAGCATCTTGAGTGACACCCCCGGCACTGGGATGCCGATATTGCCGGCCTGGCGCAGGGGAAAGTGCGCCGAGGTCGCAAGTGGCGCAGTCTCGGTAGAACCCCAGGATGATGTCATCGGCACTTTCTCACCGCGAGCAAGCAGGCTGACTTGCTCGAGGCGCTGCCACAGATCTTGTGACAGTGCGGCAGCGGCGTAGAAAATGAGTTTCAAGTTGCGGAAAAAACTCTCGCGCAACAACTGGTCTTTTTCCAGCAACGGCAACAGCATGCTGTAGCCGACCGGTACGTTGAAGTAAACGGTGGGTGAAATCTCCCGCAGGTTGGCGACACTCTGCTCTATCAGGCCAGGCAACGGCTTACCAGCGTCGATGTACATCGTGCCGCCGTTACGCAGAATCAG
>JASLLH010000045.1:0-14165 GCA_030747115.1 Arenicellales bacterium | reverse complement strand
GGACGCAGGCTATCGGCAATGAAGGGCGCGATGGGGCTGTTAGCCAGGGCGACGCCGGCAATAAAGGCGCCGATCTCGTAGGACAGCCCAAAACTTTGTGCCAGTTGGGCTATTCCCAGACACCAACCCAGCACCAGCAGGAAGACATATTCCCCGACTTTGTCGAAACGAAGAAACAGGGGCCGTAGCAACCAGCGTTCTACCGCAAGACCACCGAACAACAGCACGGGTAGCGCAACCAGCAGCAGCCCAGCTTCACGCCAGGGTGCCTGATCTGCGGCAAGACCATGTAATAACAGCAAGGCGGCAATGGCCAACAGGTCCTGTAACAGCAGGATACTGATGATCACTTCGCCGGTATGGCGATGGTGCAGCACTGTGGTGGGCAGCAGTTTCAGGCTGATAATCGTGCTTGAGAGCGTGGTCGCGACACCAATCAGCAGGCAGTCACCGCGAGCAAAGCCGGCAGCGGCTGCCACCAGGTAACCGAGCAAGGCAAATACCAGAGTGCTGGCTATAGTTACCCCGGTAGCCTCACGCAGCAAGTCCACCAGTTTGCTGGGGCGCAACTCCAGCCCCAGCAGGAACAGCAGGAAGATGATGCCGACGTGGGCGATCTCCTCGATCAAGTGCGGATCGTCGATCAATCCCACGCCGGACGGGCCAGCCAGCACCCCCAAAACGATGTAGGCAATCAGCAGCGACTGGCGCGCGTACAGCGCCAAGGTCGCCAGCAGGGCAGCACCGGTAAAGATGAGAAAGACGGAAAAAAGAACCGATTCACCCATAACGGGTGCATTGTGGCAGCACTGCCGCGCTCAAGCAGGGAAGTACTCGGGTTCCTGGCCGCTTTTCCACTTGATGTTACAGCCGATGCTGGCTATCTGTTCCGCCGGGGCCGCCCGCCCTGCCAGCACCGCGTCTACAGCCTGGCGCAAGTCTGCACCCGTCACCGGCTGGTCATTGTTCGGTCGGCTGGCGTCGAACTGGCCGCGGTAGGCGAGCTTGCGCTCGTTGTCGTAGAGGAAAAAATCGGGTGTGCAAGCGGCGCGATAGGCCTTAGCAACCGCCTGGCTCTCGTCAAACAGGTAGGGAAAACCAAAATCGTGCAACACGGCTTCATCAGTCATCCTGTCTGGCGCATCGTCGGGGAAGTTGTCGGCATCGTTGGCACTGATGGCGACCACGGCAAGACCGTTGCCGGCATATTCACTGGCAAAGCGAACCAATCCCTCACGGATATGAATCACATAGGGACAATGGTTGCAGATGAAAGCCACCAGCAGTGCCGGGCTGCCGGCAAAATCCGCCAGTGACACCGTCTCGACCCCGGCATTGGGATTGGTGTTGGACAGGGAAAAATCCGGCGCAGCAGTTCCAAGCTCCTGCATGGTAGACGGGGTACCGACCATCTGAAACTCCCAACGACCTGAACTTAACGCCAATAATATTACCATGCGTGCATTGCCGCCTAACTGCAATGCACTAGCCGTGACCGGCAAAATCGCTACAATGATCGGCCGATTCCCTATAAAACGGCGGATTCTTTGTCAAGCGAACAAAAACTAAGCCACCTCAACGAAAGCGGTGAAGCTCACATGGTGGATGTGGGCGACAAGGCAGTTACCGCACGGCGCGCAATGGCGCATGGGTGTATCTGGATGCACCAGCAGACGCTGGCGTTGATCACACAAGGTGGCCACCCCAAAGGTGACGTATTGGCGGTCGCGCGAGTCGCCGCCATCATGGCTGCTAAACGAACGGCAGAGTTGGTACCACTGTGTCATCCATTGCGCCTGACACGGGTGGAGGTCAGTTTCGATATAGATGAGGATGTTAGTTGCGTGCGTTGCCGGGCAGTTACCGAGACCCACGAGCGCACCGGAGTGGAGATGGAGGCACTGACCGCCGTCCAGGTTGGCTTGCTCACGGTTTACGACATGTGCAAAGCGGTGGATCGGGCTATGACTATCGGTGATGTGCAACTGCTCGAAAAATCCGGTGGGCGTTCGGGTGACTGGAGAAGGGTAGATGAGCCAGCCAACTGAAGTAACAACACAAGCCAGCTGCTGTGACGACGAGTTCGATCCAGCACTGCTGACGGTGGACGCGGCGCTCGAGCGGATCTCAGCGACGGTCACCCCTATCACCGATATCGAGGTGGTGCCGTTGCGCGCGGCCTTGAGTCGGGTCCTGGGCCAAGACCTGCACTCGCCAGTCGATGTACCCAACCATACCAATTCGGCCATGGATGGTTACGCCCTACGCTTCGATGATCTCAGCGCTGATAGGTTGACAGTGATCGGCACCGCATGGGCCGGCAAAGCCTTTACCGGTGTTGCGGCAACCGGACAATGTGTGCGCATCATGACAGGCGCGATCATGCCCGAGGGCACGGACACCGTGGTGATGCAGGAGCAGGTCGAGCGAAACGGCGACACAATTCGCGTTGCCGCTGGGCAAAAGCGCGGTCAGCACATCCGCCGGGCCGGGGAAGATCTGGCGCAGGGCAGCGCTGCTCTGCATACCGGACAGACCTTGATGCCGGCTGACCTGGGGTTAGTGGCATCACTCGGTATTGGTGAGTTGCCGGTCTTGCGAAAGCCACGGGTGGCATTTTTTTCCAATGGTGACGAATTGCGTTCCATCGGTGAACCGCTCGAACTCGGTGAAGTGTACGATTCCAATCGCTACACACTGCATGGCATGCTCAGCCGATTAGGGGTCGCTTTCAATGACCTGGGCGTGGTTCCAGATGATCGGGACCTGATCCGTGATATTTTCCTGCGTGCGGCGAATATGGCCGATGTGGTTATTACTTCCGCTGGTGCTTCGGTAGGAGACGCCGACTACGTCAAAGACGTACTGGATGAAATCGGCGAAGTACGCTTTTGGAAAATCGCCATGAAGCCTGGGCGGCCGCTGTCATTCGGGCGCATCGGCAAGACTTTTTTCTTCGGCCTGCCGGGCAACCCGGTGTCGGTGATGGTGACCTTCTACCAGTTCGTGTTACCGGCGCTCAAACGGCTGGCCGGCGAGAAGAACTGGCAGCCGCTCAGGTTGACCGCCCGCACGAAACTACAAATGAAGAAAAAGCCGGGCCGCACCGAGTTCCAGCGCGGCCAGCTGGCACAGGACCGAAGCGGTACCCTGACGGTTACGACCACGGGTGAACAGGGCTCTGGTATCCTGAGTTCGATGAGTCAGGCCAACTGTTTTGTTATCCTGCCGCTTGAAAGCGCTGGTGCCGAGGTGGGTGACACCGTGATAGTGGAGCCATTTGCTGGCCTGGTCTGATTACACATCAAGACCTATCAGGTGGGTCCGCTCAAGCACCCGTCACCAGTTTGATCTCAGCCGCACGCCCGTACCTGTTAAGAGCAGGTCTACTTCGTGGTTTTCGACCAGCGCACCTCCCGTAAGGCCGACAACCAGAAAAAACCCCGCCGAAGCGGGGTTACGGAGAGCGTATTGTCTCCCGAACAATAGTTTTCTTGCTATAGGCGGGAGCGCACCTTGAAATAACCGAACAGCAACAATGCTGTGAGCACTGAAACAATGATGGCATCATCAAATATGGTCGAATTATTCGCAATAAAATGTTGGTGCCACAAATTAAGAAATATGCCGATTTGTGCGATCAGCAACGCTAGGAAAAACGTATGTTGACCATCGGGGCCCTTAGTGAATGTCAGTATCAAGCCAACAGAGATTCCGAGCCAGGTAAAGCCCAAAACTCTGGCAAGGCCGATCCCTTCAGGCCCAATTCCGTTTTGCGCGAGCCAGGACTCAGTGGTGAAAAGGAGTTGCACTACATAGAAAAGCGCGCCTAACAGAAAGATAATAAGCGCTACGGCCGCCGCCGTATCGTTGTACTTTTGCAGCATAATGACCTCACCAAAATGATGTGTGGGTCTTCAATATTACGCTAATTAGATTTTTGTTTGAGGAAATATTTCATTCCCTCTGTAGATACTTGATAGGCGCTTTATGTGTGAATATCTTGGTTTTTATCATTGATAAACCTTAACAAAAAAATACCTATAAACAATATATGATTAGAGTCTGTAGGCGGCACGGTAATGTCTTTTTCGTAAACTACGTTACAAAATAGCAAATCAATTGCTAGCAAAACGCAAATGTCGACAACATGTAAGCAGCTAGACTTTGTTTACAGATTGGTCACAAGTACGAGACCAAAATGGTCAGTATCGAGCACAGTACGTATGGCAACTAAGGGTCGTTGGCTTGCCGATGATGCCAACCCGGGCGTATGGCAAAAGCAAATTCTTTTCTCTGGTGAGGCTTTTTATAGGCCTGGCCCTATTTCGTTGTGCGCAAGGACATAGAGCGCTGGGAGGCGAAATACCGTAAGGCTGACCCTGAACAGGTCTTACAGGTTGATCCCCTGCTCCAAGCACACAGTGACCGCCTGCGTGGCGACGGCCCGGCACTGGACCTGGCTGCCGGTGCTTGCCACGCGGCCGTTTACCTCGCCAAATTGGGCTTGATGGTAACTGCCCTGGACTGCAGCGCGACCGCACTCTCGATCGGCCGGCAACTGGCACAACGCGAAGGGGTCGTTATCACCACACAGCAGGCCGATCTTGATGAAACTCCGCTGCTGGCGGGACCATGGGCGGTGATTTGCTGCCTGCGTTTTTTAAGTCGTGACCTAATGATGCAAATGGCTGGCGCACTCGAGCCGGGTGGACTGCTCGTTTTTAAAACCTTCAATGTGCACCACCTGGTGAAGGCCCCGGCCTTCAATTCTGCATACCTGCTACAACCGGGCGAACTTGAATCGGCTTTCGCGGCGCTCGAGATATTTGACCTGTCCGATGGCGATGATCCAACTAGAGGGCAGTCGTGGATCGTTGCCCGCCGGCCTGGCGGTGGTACCGGGGGCACCAGGGAGAGCTGAACCTGCAGCTCGGCCCAGTCAACTAGCTCGGGGTATTTTCCGCCA
The DNA here is from genome assembly GCA_030747115.1 of Arenicellales bacterium. GTDB lineage: Bacteria > Pseudomonadota > Gammaproteobacteria > Arenicellales > UBA868 > UBA12578. Next base: position 9,196 of record JASLLH010000045.1, on the reverse strand, counting down.
CCCAGCGCGCACCGCTAGCGAGCGTTTCTTTTTTCCAGAGCGGTGCGCTGGACTTCAAAGTTTCCATGATTTCCCGGCAAGCGTCGAAAGCGGCTTTACGGTGGGCCGAGAAAGTGGCAACCAGGACGATGTCCTCACCTGGCGTGAGCCTGCCGACACGATGCAGCACCAGTGCATCGCTCAGTTCGTGGGTAGTTATGGCTTGCTCCACCAGCACTGCCAAGTGCTTCTCGGTCATGCCGGGATAGTGCTCCAGTTGCATGGCCTGCACGCTATCACCTTCGTTGAAATCGCGCATGGTGCCAACGAACACCGCACAGGCGCCAGTCGCTCCGCCAGCAAGCTGCACGGCTCGATAGGCGGCGACTTCCTGCCAGGGATCGAAGGGCTCGGGTCGGATATCGACGTGCATAGCCGGATCAGCCGCCGGTCACGGGCGGAAAGAAAGCTACCTCATCGCCGTCGGCCACCGGCCGGTCGAGCGCCGCGTAATCCTTGTTGATTGCGACCAACACGTCCTCGTCTACTGGCTGATCGCTAACCGCGGCCCAGACATCGCGCGCAGTACGGATACCCTCAGCCTCAACCAACAGCGTGGCGCTGCCGACCCGCTCGCGCAGGCTGGCAAAAAACCGGACATTAATGGACATTTTCGACTCGTTGATTCTGATCAAAGCAAGGGCGAGGACCGACCCTATAATAGGCCGTCATTCTTGTGGCCACAACCAGAGGGGATCGTTATGGCGGTCAGCGAACGCGAGTTCATCCCGGTCAGCATCGCTGTGCTCACCGTGTCCGACTCACGCACCGAAGCCGATGATAAATCAGGCAAGTTGTTGGTCGATCGGCTGACAGAAGCGGGCCATCGGTTGTTTGAAAAGACCATCGTGCCCGATGACATATTTCGGATTCGGGCTGTGGTTTCGGGCTGGATCGCTGACCCGGATGTGCAGGCGGTTATCACTACCGGCGGTACTGGCGTTACCGGCTTTGACGGCACCCCGGAGGCCATCGAAGTGTTGCTGGAGAAACAGCTGGATGGTTTCGGCGAGATTTTTCGGACCGTTTCCTTTGCGGAAATCGGCACCTCGACCCTTCAGTCCCGCGCCCTTGGCGGCGTAGCCAACGGTACCTACCTGTTTTGCCTGCCGGGCTCGTCCGGTGCTTGTGTCACGGCTTGGGACAAGATCCTGGCGGCGCAACTGGACTACCGCACACGGCCGTGCAACTTCGTTGAGATGATGCCGCGTCTGCTGGAGCACCGCTAAGGGATTTATTCCGATACGGCGTATTTGAAGCAGGGCAGCGAGTGCCGCTACAACCCTTCGACTAAGATCAAATCAGTCTCTGCTGCTGTTTCACGTACCGCTTTTGCTTGTGTGTACTGCTCAGACTCATAAAACGTTCGAGCAATTTCCAGGCTTTCAAACTCAATCACGACTGCCACCCCTGAAGCGCTTCCCTCTCTTACCTCTGGGTTGGGGTTGCGCACGAGAACCTTGCCACCGTGCGCAGTAATCGCTGGCCCGGCCATCTCCTTAAATCTCTCAAATCCCGCTTTATCATGCACCCTGATGTGCGCTACAACGTAACCTTTTGCCATTTCTAGCCCCCTTTTTTGATTTCTAAACCAAATTGAGTTTAGCAGTAACCTTTGCGCAGAAAAGCAGAACAATACACTATCGACACGCGCCTGGCGCAGGCGGAACAGGCAGTGGGGAGATGGGGCGCAAAAAAGAAAAGCCCCGCTTTTGCGGGGCATCTTCAGGTTTGAGGATACCCTCTACTTGCTGCCTCTACCTTCTTCATTCTCTGGCGCCTTTTTTAAGCGGCTGGAGCCTTCTCTATTGCTTCTCAGCTACAGCTACTGTTTGAGAAAGTCGCCGCTATCTCGCCAGAGGAAAGGTACTCGATACCTTGCCACTGTTTGTCGTCCTTCCATTCCCCGACGTACCTGTCTCCATTGGGCCATGTGTAGGTGCCTTGGCCATGCATTTTATTGTCTTTAAATTCCCCGACGTACTTGTTTCCATCGGCTGCTGTTAAGGCACCTCGGCCATGCAGGTTGTCGTCCTTGAATTGGCCGACGTACTTGTTTCCATCGGATAATGTTAAGGTGCCTTGGCCATGGAATTTGTCGTCCTTGAATTGGCCGACGTACTGATACCCCTCAGGGTGTGTCCACGTGCCTTGGCCATGGGCGCGGCCATCCACAACTCCACCGGTGTATGTCCCGCCATCAATCTGGAGGGTCTCGCCATAGGCGTAAGAGCCCGTGAGCAAAGTGCTGGCCAGCAATAGGAAAAGAAGGCGTTTCAAACCCCTATCAAAGCCCCCGCCACTTAACTTTAATGATTTGTTTGATTGCATCTCGTTGATCATTGCCCTGCTCTCCGTGTGTACGTTTTATGGTCAATTCAAGTGCTGGTATTTTGAGCAAAAGGTCACAAGAGTGATGTGATGACTATCACTCAGTTGACGGAAACTAGCGACAGTTTGTGATCGCTATCACGTTTACTGACAGATAACGCCAGAAATGGAGCAGGGCCAACTAACAGCCAGATGGCCGTTGGCAGAGGGCAGCCTGTGGCGTTGCACCTGTCCCGTGCAAGACAGTCGCGGGCGTATCAATGTATTGCCTCGCCGGGCTGGTCGGGAGATAGTCGCGGCCGGCTCATTACCCGGGGCACTGAATGACTGAGCGGAGCATCTCACGGTCACATCGGCGCAGGAGGCGCAAAGCGGCACCTGCCGGTAACGCCATAGAACAGTTGCCCTGGGGGCAGCTGCAGTACACCGATGTGCCGACCGAGCCGCTGGACGGGGACGGCATCGAGCGCATCCATAACGCAGCCATGCAGATACTGGAGGAGATCGGCATCGATTTCCTGCACGATGAGGCGCGCGCGATCCTTAAAAAAGCCGGCTGCAAGGTCGATGTGGGCGCCAGCACTGTGCGCATGGACCGGGCGTTTGTCATGGAACAGGTGGCTAAGGCACCTGCCGCCGTCACCCTGGTGCCGCGTAACCCCGATCGCACCCTGGTTTTTGGTGAGGCCTATGGCGCTTTCGGCCAGGTCGGCAGTCCGCCGAACGTGTCCGACCTCGACCACGGCCGCCGGGTTGGCAACCGGGCCGACTACCAGAAACTGCTGAAATTGGCGCAGAGCTTTAACTGTATCCACTTCAGCGCCGGTTACCCGGTAGAGCCAGTCGACCTGCATCCGTCGACCCGCCACCTGGACGCGTTGTTCGACAAGTTAACCTTGACCGATAAACTGGTCCACATTTACTCGCTCGGGCCCGAGCGAGTAAAAGATGACCTGGCCATGGTGCGTATTGCAGCCGGGCTGGACCAGGATACTTTCGAGCGCCAGCCCCACGCTTTCACCAATATCAACTCGTCCTCGCCGCTCAAGCACGATTGGCCGATGCTTGATGGCGCCATGTGCTTCGCTCGGTACAATCAATTGGTCATCGTCACGCCGTTTACCCTGGCCGGTGCCATGGCCCCGGTGACCTTGGCCGGTGCGCTCGCCCAACAGACTGCGGAGTGCCTGGCAGCGGTGGCGCTGCTGCAAGTGATCCGGCCCGGAGCCCCGGTCGCGTACGGCTCGTATACCTCCAACGTTGACATGAAGACCGGGGCCCCGGCGTTCGGTACCCCGGAATATGTGCGCACTACCCAGATATCGGGCCAACTGGCGCGGCGTTACAAACTGCCGTGGCGGGCTTCTAATTGCAACGCGGCCAACTGCGCAGATGCCCAGGCCACCTGGGAGAGTGCTGCCTCGCTGTGGGCCTGTTCTAGCGCCCGGGCCAACATCGTCTACCACGCGGCTGGCTGGCTGGAAGGCGGGCTGTGCGCCAGTTTCGAGAAGTTCGTGATCGACTGTGAGATGCTGCAGCAACTGATCTACTACCACCGCCCCATCAGCGTTGCCGAAGATGACCTGGCACTAGAGACCATCCGCCAGGTAGGCCCGAGTGGCCATTTCCTTGGCTGCGAGCATACCCAGGCACGCTATAAAACCGCTTTCTACAGCCCGTTTCTGTCGGACTGGAGCAACTTCGAAAATTGGCAGGAAGCAGGTGCGCTCGAGACGCCGCAGCGGGCAAACCGCATCTGGAAAGATATGCTGAACCACTACCAGCCCCCGCCCATGGACGCGGGCATCCGCGAAGCCCTCACAGAATTCGTCGAACGGCGCAAGCGCGAAGGTGGCGTGCCGACCGACTTCTGAGCCAGACGTTCTGTTCCGAGCAAAGCGCTGCGGGTAAGTGGGCCGCCAGTGACATGTCGGCCAGCGGTGACTGGAAGCTAGGCGCTTGCCATGGTGTGTGCACGGGCAGCAGTCTCCTGCCCGGGATAACTGGCATTGCCCGGGGCACACTAAGCCCTCGGGTATCATAAAGCCCTGCTCTGACCCCGACGAACAGAGGTTATTCAATCAGTGGCCAAACTCTACTTCTACTACTCGGCAATGAACGCAGGTAAGACGACTACTTTATTGCAGTCCAGTCACAATTATGCCGAGCGCGGTATGAACACGCTGGTTCTCAAGCCCCAGGTCGACGACCGTGAAGGGGCGAGCAAGATCCGCTCACGGATTGGGTTGGAGGCAGACGCTATCGATTTCAGACTAGAAACGGACCTGTACCAACTGGTTCTGCAGCAGCAAGAAACTCCGGCAGTACACTGCGTGTTGGTGGATGAAGCTCAGTTCCTGAGTGCCGAGCAAGTGGAGCAACTCACCGAGGTGGTTGATGTGCTCAACATACCCGTGCTGACTTATGGATTGCGCACTGATTTTCGCGGTGAGCTCTTCACCGGCAGCCGCCTGTTGCTGGCGCTGGCTGACGAGTTGCGCGAGATTAAAACGGTTTGCCATTGTGGCCGTAAGGCGATTATGACCGTGCGCTTCGATGCAGTTGGTAAGCCGCTGCAGGCGGGTGAACAGATCCAGATAGGTGGCAACGAAACCTATCTCTCAATGTGTCGCAGGCATTTCAAGGAGAGCCGCAAAGGCCCAGGCACCTGACCACGCGATGATGAGGACCGCACGGATAATCCGGTCATCAACGGGCGCTGGCAGAAAAGCACGGAGTATGACGCGCGTAGGTCAGCGCCTCAGCGGGAGGGGGCCGCTACAGGTAGTACAGGATCAGGCTGGCGGCAAGCAGTACCGCGATCCATAACACCATGCTGCCGGTCGGCCAGGTTCTGGCCAGCGTGCCTTCGGGCCCGTAGTGGCGGATTACGGAGCGCATCAGGGCTCGACCGACTGATCGTGTCGCTGCGCTCAACCCGTTGGTTACTATTACCAGGTTGTTCATGACATTACAAACAACCTTGGGCGCGAGTCGTCGGTACAACCAGTCGGTGTCGAGGTTGATGGCATTTTGCTCGGGCGGATACAGCCCCGTTCGCAAGAGTACGGCAAACGCTAAAGCCGCGAACAGCAGTAACTGAACCTGTGTCAACGAATGGCCAAAATCAGCGTAAGGTTCGTAGTCTACCGGATAAGGCAAAAGAGCATACAAAGGCTCGGGAAAGCAACCGATGCCTATGCACAACGCGGCGGCTATGCCCATGGCCAAGCACATGTGAATGGGCGCTTCCTGACACCGAATACCTGAATCGCGTCCGAAAAATGCGAAGTACGGGATCTTGATACCTGAGTGCTCCATGACGCCAGCAGATGCGACCAGGAGCCCTACAAAGGTCCAAACATAGTATCCGCCGATCACGGCAGACATGGTCAATGACTTTGCGACAAATCCGCTGAACAGCGGAAAGGCAGAAATCGACATCGCACCGACGACGCAGAACGCTGCTGTCCAGGGCATCGACCGGTAGAGTCCACCGAGGTCAGTCGCACGGATTGTTCCGGTCCGGTAAAGCACGGCACCCATGGACATGAACAGGAGTGCCTTGTAAAGGATGTGGACGAAAGCATGGGCGACAGCACCATTGAGGGCCAGTTCGGTGCCGATCCCAATTCCAACAACCATGAAACCCAGCTGGTTGTTAAGGCTGTAGCACAATACTTTGCGCAGATCATTTTCGATCACTGCAAAGAAAATCGGGAAAAGGGTCATTACGACGCCAATGCCGATGAGTGCCTCTGTGCCCGGGAATCCTCTGGCCAGCGCATAGACTGCGAGCTTAGTTGTAAACGCACTCAGAAATACTGTGCCGGTTATCGTGGCCTGCGGGTAAGCGTCCTGTAGCCAGTTGTGCAGCAGTGGAAAGGCGCACTTAATCCCGAACGCGAGAAAAATCAGCCATACGCCCGGGCCGGCTGTGACAAGACTCTCACCCGGGTCAATCAGTTGGGTGAATGACAGCGAGCCCGACTCATGGAAGTAAAACAGGATGCCAGAGAGCAGCAACACCCCAGAACCGATTTGGATTACCAGATACCGCAAACCCGCCCGGTAGGCGCGTTCGTTGCGGTTGGCCCAAATTAAGAATACCGACGTCAACGCTGTGACTTCCCAGTACAGAAATAAGGTGATTAGGTCCCCAGCAAACACGGCACCTATAGCGCTCCCGACATACATCATCGCGGCCACGTGTTGGGTTGTGTCCCGCACATGCAAGGCAAAAAGCGCGGCGAGAAAAGCAGCGATATGAAATATGTAGCCAAATGCCAGGCTCAACCCGTCTACCCGCACCGGGAGCAGGTTATAGCCGGCTATTTCGACACCCACAGACATCCCGTCAGATAGAAAAAACAGCTGCAACAAACCGAGTACCGGAAGCAGCAGCGCACCAATCGCTTGAACTGACCGGGGTAATATGGCTAGTACTAGGCCACCCAGAATTAGGATTACGCCCGGTGGGAAACTACTCATCGTAGTAGTCCTCACGCCGTTTTATAAATCGGCGAAGTTGTTTGCCGATGATGACGACCCCGAATAACGAGACGAAGCCCCAAACTGCGTAAAATCCGAGCCACCCCTCCCACGGGAAAGTCGAATGTCGATGCACAACCAGCTCAAGCACCACGAGTAAAATGCAAAGTGCTAGAAGCAGGCGGAAAATCATATCCTTGAGATCACTTCTGTTTTGATAAGTGGCGTGGTCATCTTATGTCACCTCAGCCAACTAGCAGGCCAACCAGCTGCAGGATTGGATCCGGATAGAAGAACAACACCATACACATCGCCGTTGTTACGCCAATTGCAATGAGGCAAGGTACAGGTGCTTCGGTAATGGTTCTGGGAGTGTTTCGATCACCAGCGAAGAACGCGCGGATGGGAATCGGTAGTAAATAAGCGATGTTCAAGAGTGTACTCAACATCAGGACTGCGATCAGTACGGTATAACCCGCGTCCAGCGACCCAAGTAGCAAGTACCATTTACTCCAGACGCCGCCAAGCGGCGGCAGCCCGGCGATACTGATGCTGGCGATCAAAAATGCGCCCATGGTGAATGGCATATGTCGGCCCAGACCATCCATCTCGCTGACCTCTGATTTGTGGGTGGCCACCAGGATAGCGCCAGCACAGAAAAACAATGTGATCTTGCCGAAAGCGTGCATCGCGATATGGGTGGATGCCCCGATAATGCTGCTGGCGTTGGCGAGGAACGCACCCAGGATGACGTAAGATAACTGGCTAATGGTCGAGTAAGCCAGACGACGCTTGAGATTGTTCTGTTGTAAAGCGACGAGTGAGGCAATGATAATAGTGGCGGCTGCAATCCACAGCAGCCAACCGGATGCCCAGCTTGTGGTGACGACGTCCAGTCCGAACACATATAGGGTGACTTTGAGAATACAGAAAACACCAGCTTTAACCACGGCTACCGCATGTAATAACGCGCTGACAGGTGTAGGTGCCACCATGGCTGCCGGCAGCCAGCGGTGAAATGGCATGAGCGCCGCTTTTCCTATGCCAAAAGCAAACAGGGCGTACAGAAGCCCAATCACAAATGGGGATGCTTTACCGGCCAGGATGCCGCCAACACGAAAATCTGTCGTGCCAGTAATTGTCCAGGTCCAGACAATTGCTAACAGGAAGAAAACGATTGAAGTTGACAGGAGAATGCCTAGATAGACTCTGCCGCCTTGCTTTGCTTCTTGGGTACCGGCGTGGGTAACAAGCGGGTAAGTCGACAACGTCAGCAGCTCGTAGAAGACAAATAACGTAAAGAGGTTCTGCGAAAACGCAATACCCATAGTGCTGCCGATGGCCACGGCAAAAAACGCATAGAAACGCGTCTGATTGGTTTCACCATGACCGCGCATGTATCCAATCGAGTAGAGGGTTGTGACAACCCATAGCGAACTGGCAATCAATGCAAAGAAGAGTCCAAGCGGTTCCACTTCAAACGCAATGGGTATGCCGGGGATGGGCTCAGCAAGCGTGATGTGCGGCCGTTGGCCGGCAAGCACGGCAGGCAGTAGGCTAGCGACCAATCCCGCCAGAGTTATTCCGGTACCGAGACTTACACATTCACGTAGATTGGGGCGTGACCCGGTTATTAACACTGCCATCGCTCCCGCAAAAGGTAATATCACGGCCAGCGTGAGAGTATTCAACCCTGACCTCCAAACAACATTTGTGCGGCAAGCTGAGCTACGCCAACAGACCATTGGGTGTGAAGACCAAAGTAGACGTTGGCGACAATCAGCAGCCATACTGGTGCGAGCAACGACCAGTGCGTTTCTTCGGAATGCTCGTCTGGGTTTGTGGCTGATCGAAAGTAGATCATCTCAATGACTCGCCAGATATAGGCGACGGCCAGCAATGAACCTACGGCAATAACAATCAACAGCGGCCACCAGCCCGCCTCCAGCACAGCGACGACCAGCAGCCACTTGCTGACGAAGCCGGCAGTTAGAGGCACACCTATAAGACTCAGTCCGCCGACCACAAATGCAGCCGAGGTCCAGGGCATACGTCGTCCGGCACCGGCAAGATCAACCAGGCGAGTTCCACCCAGCTGAAAGGCCATACAGGCCAGTGCTAGAAAAAGACCACCCTTCATCAACGCGTGATTTAAAAGATGGACCAGCGTTGCTGTGAGGCCGCTAACTGATGCGAGACTGATACCCAGAATCATGTAGCCGATCTGTGCCACGCTGGAGTATCCCAGCATGCGTTTAATATTGTGCTGAAAAATTGCAATCGTGGACCCGGACAATACAGCCGCAGCACCCAGTACTACCAGTATGAACTGCAA
>JASLLH010000044.1:0-14417 GCA_030747115.1 Arenicellales bacterium | reverse complement strand
GGCCTCTCCTCAAGCAAACGGTAAACGTCCGCCGCCGGAACATGCCCCTCGACGATATAGCCATCCACAATAGCGGTATGGCAACTCATGAGTTCAGGGGTAACTCCGTTTACCCGCTTGTACGGGGTTACATCCTGAACATTGAATACCTCGACCTTGAAACCACTGCTGCGCATATGGCTGACCCAGGCCTTACAACACCCGCAGCTGGGGGATTTGTAAACTGTGACGAGTGGTGTGGTTTCAGCACCGCTTACCACAGCGGACACCATCATTAAAATGACGGTTACCATCATTCCCGCTTTTAACTTTGAGCGCATTTTCTGATCATCTGTCGTAGTTCCTTATCAAAAAAATATTTCGGCCTTCCACAGTTGCCCGCAAGCCAGTTATTGCTGATTATCATACGCAACGCACTTACCCTGGCACCGCACACAACTGGCCTGGAAGAGTATTGCCTCATTATTTACCTCCATGCCGGCCAAGTACAGGAAAAATAAACACCCTGCCTTTCCGGAACAACCGCCAGCCAGTTACCCCACGGCTGTGGGTGACCGTCGATAGAGCAAACTGTTACCGGTTTTTCCACAGATATCCGTGATGCCGGCATGACGGAAGCAATATGCAGCCTGTTGGCCGAGTTGCAGTGGCGACGCTAATGCCGCTGCAAGATCGTTGGTGGTGAATTCGTCTGGCAAGTTGCCCTCGACCCTTTCGAACAACTCTCCCATTGAAGCAATTGTGTGCGTTTCAGTGACATCGAGCAGGCGCCGGCCAGCGACCACCCAACCACCGCGGCGCCAGCTGCGCTGGTCGTCACGCACGCGAATCTCGTCTTCCTGTGTCAAGACCACCTCGAGCGTCATGTTCGGGTGCTCCATCAGTGCCGGGATGCTGACCAACTCGGCAAATACATCATATAGCGAACCGTGCTTGGGGGATCTGCGGCGCGTGGTCGCCTGATCGGGGTCGTCTGGAACCTTGACGATGTAGCGGTTCTGTGCAATCGGATGCACCACGGTCACCCGATAACGCTCGAGCAAGTGCGGTAATTTCCTTTTCAACGTTGAAAATCCACTGGTCTGGATCTCGATAATGCGCCCGCCAAGGACAATGTCTACGACAAAGCCGTCGATTTCGTATTCGGTATCACTGCCGCAGATCGCGTAGCGTGCTTTCAACGCCTGGTGCACGGATCCTTCGTTGAGGGTACCGATAGAGGTCAAAGCGGTCTATACCATGAAGGCCGGGTGTGGGCGTGCTGTCAGTGAGGCCTACCTGACCCACTCCTGCACTTTTGCAACGTTGCTGTTGAATGTTCGTGCCAGCGGCGGGGACCAGGGCTCATCGGAGTCCTCCAGCTTGACCACCTTGCATAAAAGTGCGCGCAACTGGTAGGTGCCCATGGCCGTGCAATAGGGCGGAGCCATACTGGTCAACGCATTTGCATTGGAGCGCCAGATGCCATGGTCGGGAGAATCTTGTTCCTCGGGAAACCACCAGCCGTGCTGGACATGAACTACCCTGGGGTCGATGCCCGAAAAAATCTTGACCCTTTGCCGGCACTTGCCCCGTTTGCTTTCAACCGAGACCCAGTCGCCGGCATGAACACCGAGAGCGGCTGCCGTATCGGGATGCAGTTCACACTCCGGTTCCGGCTGCCCTTTGCGCAGCCCCGGCATTTGCCGGTACTCTGACTGGAAAAACAGGGGGATGCGGGCGCCAGTGATGAGAATCAGCGGATACTCTGCGGCCAGCTCGGGCGTACTGCAGGGGCTTTCCGGCGGCTCCTCAAACGAGGGCAGTGGATCGTAGCCCATCTCCTTAAGGCGGGTGGAATAAAGCTCGATTTTTCCGGTCGGTGTCTGGAAGCCGTGCTCCTCATACTTGCGCCATTTGAATGCGGGCTGATAAAAACCCATTTCCTTGAGTTCCTGCCAGCCGAAATCCAACCTGGCCCGCAGCATGTCGTCATAGACCTGCTGCGGGGGTTCCTGCCCAAACTCGGTATCCAGGCGCCGGCAAAGTTCCGCCATGATCTCTTCATCCTGGACGCATTCGGCATATTGGATGGTTTTCTGCTGCGCCAGGATAACGTTCTGGCCGTAGAACGGCACCGCCGGCAGGGCGTCGACCTCGGCCCAGGTGGCGACCGGCAAGACCAGGTCGGCGAGCTCGGCCGTCGGCGTCATATAAAGTTCCGCTACAACCAGATAGTCGAGTGCCATCAGGGTCTCATAGGCCGTCTTGGCGTCGCCATAGGTGGCAAGAGCGTTGTTGCCGAAAATAAATCCGCTGCGGACGGGGTAAGGTACTCCGCTGCGGATGGCTTTGAATATTGTAGGAACGTGGGCCGAGGGCAGTTGTGCCAGTTCGCCGCTCAAGACCTTAAAATCATCGAAGCCCAGGCGCTTTTTCTGTTGCGCGGCAGGCATCCTGTCGAATAGTTGCGGAAACGGTGGCAGGGGCAACATGCCGAATGACCAGCTGCCCGGCTGGTCAATATTGCCGGTGATAGACGGCAGACACAGGAGTGCGCGGACGGTCTGAAAGCAGGCGGGCGTATGCTCGATGGCGCAACCCCATTCCAGCATAGATGGCCTGATCCGGGCATAAAGCCGGGCTGCCGCGCGAATATCGCTGGCCGAACACCAGGTGATCGGTTCGGCCCATTCTGGGGTATAGGCCTTGACCCGCTGCGCCAGCTCTTCGTAGCCATGGCACCACTGGTCAACGAATTGTCGGTCTTCGAGACCTTCCTCGATGATTACGTTGAGCATGGCGAGAGCCAGCGCATCGTCGGTGCCCGGGCGCAGCTGCAACCATACATCGGCCCGCCGGGCGAGCATGGTTTTTCGTGGATCGACGACGATGATTTTTGGCTTGCGGGCGAGAGCCTCCCGCACGCCAAAGCCCAATTCGCCGTCGGGGCCCGAATAGATGGGATTGTGGCCCCAGAACAGGATCAGGTCCGGAAAAATATCATTGGTATAAGCGCATATGGGTAACTGCCCCATGGTAATGATGCTGCCATGGACCCGCGGGCGGAAACACTGCGCGGTACCCGGCTCACCCCAGTTGGGCGTACCGATGGCGTTGGCAAACCGCGAGACATAGGGAAAATGATGACGGCCTGTGCCCGTGCCCACCCAAATCGATTCCGCGCCGTCGCTGTCGGTGGCCTGCCGGATTTTGGCCACCATCTCATCATAGGCCTCATCCCAGGAGATGCGCTGCCACCTCCCTTCGCCCCGCTTGCCCAGCCGGCGCATCGGATACTTGAGCCGCCGAGGATTGTATATTTGCTCCAGGCTTGCCGCTCCCATTGCACACAGCTTGCCCTTGTTCATCGGGTTGTCGGGATCGCCCTCTAGCTTGGTGATTCTCCCCTCATCCACATGAACGATCACACCACAGCCACCATGGCACATACGGCAGGCACTTTTATAAAGAGTGGCACTTTCCGAACCAGCCGCGTGACCGGGACTCACAAACTGATCCATATCTAACCCCGTGGCAAGGGGGGACCGGCATTTTCATCGATGATCTGCCAGAGTGCATCCACATGGCGCTGCTCGGTGCGGGTCTGGGCGATCGAAACGCGGATGAAAGCATTGTCATTGATTGTCGATGGAGTCACCATGGCCTTGCCCGTCGCGTTGATGGCCTCCGCCAGGGCTCTGGTTGCCTCATCCCCACTGACGTGGCGAAACGACACCAGCGCAAGCAGGGTGGGCGCGACCAGTTCAAACCGCTCATCGGCTACGATGCGGCTCTCTAGTTCCCGTGCCATACGCACGTGCTCGCGGACATGATAGCGAATTCCTGCAGCCCCATAGGAGCGCAGTACCCACCATAATTTAAGTGCCCGAAACCGGCGCCCTAACGGCACGTGCCAGTCACGATAGTCCACCACAGCGCCTGACTCGCTGGCGCTGTCTCTCAAGTACGGCGGCAGAATACTCATGGTCTCGATCAGCGGTTTGCGCTCTGCGACCCAGAACAAGTTGCAGTCGAAGTTGGTGAACATCCACTTGTGCGCATTGAAGGTGTAACTGTCCACTTGCTCCACCCCTTTTTGGAGAAACCGGAACTCCGGGCAGATCATCGCGGTCCCGGCATAAGCGGCATCAACGTGATGCCAGAGACCATACCGCCTCGCAATATCGCTAATCGCCTCGATCGGATCTACGGCCACCGTTCCGGTAGTCCCGATGGCCGACACCACAATAGTCGGGGTCAGGCCGCTCTCGAGATCCCGCCGAATCTGGGCTTCGAGCGCAACCGGGTCCATGGCGAACACCGGGTCGACGTCGATCAGACGCAATTCCTTGATCCCCGCAATGCGGGCACCCTTCTCGATAGAAGAGTGTGCCTGGTTGGAGGCGTAGACCACCTGCTGATCGATCGGCACATTGCGGGTGTGCCGGGCAACGACCAGTGCAGTATGGGTGGAGTCAGAAGCCGACATCTGAATGACGCCCCCGCCGGGGCCGGTCATTTTCCAGGTTTCGGGTAATCCGAGCAGGTCGACCAGCCAGTCCAGCACGACCGCTTCGATCTCAGTCGCAGCCGGACTGGTCGACCAGATCATGCCTTGCACCCCGAGACCGGCTGCAGCCAGCTCGGCCAGCACCGAAGGAGGCGAAGAATTAGTCGGGAAATACGCGAACCAATTGGGTGACTGCCAGTGGGTAATTCCGGGCATAACCACACGGTCGAGATCAGCCATGATGTCCGCAAACGCCTCTGGCTCCTCCGGTGCATGCTCGGGAATGAGGGCGCGGATGGCTCCGGGGCTAACCTCCGAGCGCACGGGTTTCTGCTCAACGGTATCTAGATAATCTGCAATCCAATCGACCAGCGCGTAACCGTGCCGGCGAAATTCCGCGGTGGACATGTGATAGTTCATCGGTTCATTCATTGGTGGGTGTCTCCTGGCAGCTGGCTATCCTGGCGTTGTTTGCCCTCCAAAACAATCGTCTTTTTCTTTTTGCCCGGGCGATCAAGATACCCGCCCTGCCCCAATAGTAGAGCTATCTGGATCTTTGGTTCGGCGACAGCATCAGCAATCCGATGTTTGCTATCGGGTGATTAGGTCTCTTGAAGGTGCGAACCGCCGTAGCTATTCATGCCAGTAGGGTGTTCAACTTCTGACGAATTCTATCCTGTAGGGTCTCCGAGCCGCCTTCACGCCAGACATTCTCGGTTCTTCGTTCAAGCAACGAAGGGAACCACATCTCATTTTTTAAATGCCTCATGGTATGCTTTTGGGCCACGAACGCCGAGGTTTTTGCAGCGTGCTTGGTGACTTCCAGCGCCAGCGTATCTTCATCAACCGACGTGCCGGCTGCAAATCTACGGGCCATCCCGATTAATTCATCGCAGAGAACCAGCATTTCCATAGATCCTGTTTTCCCACTGGAAATATAGCCAACATTGTGAGCAAATGAAGTTCTACTGAGGATCGCAGAAGTTATGCTCATGCACGCTTCGGCGCCAGCTTGTGCATCAATCTGGTGGGAATCCGAACAACCCGCACCGACCCAGGTTGGTACACCGATGTGGCTGAAATAATCTACCGCAGCGAGACACCCTAGGGAATATTCTGGCGCCCCATAGACAATACCGGCGGTACGCATATCGATCGGCAGAATCGCTGAACCTGAAATTAACGGTGCACCGGGCCCGGTCAATTGATGTACGACAATGCCTGCCAGGGTTTCCGCGGCGGCTTGAGCGAGCGTTCCCGCCAGGGTTATCGGGCTGACTAAGCCGGGCAAGATACCTTGGTAGCAGACGACCGGCAGGTGCCTTTTGGCCGCATTGCGAAGCCTCCTGCAGGCTCCTTGTTCCATCTTGAGCGGCGAGGTGGGGCCAGTACAGTCGATGCCAATGGGCTTTTCAGACAGGGCATCCCAGCCGCCCACCACATCTGCAAGGTATGCCCAAATCTTGTCAACCTTGTCTTCATCGTGGCCGGTAAACGCCACGGGTTTACTCGTCTGCTCAACCATAGCCCGAACGGTGACAATCGATTCCTCTTCGGCGGGCACATCGCTCGGTGTCCCCAACGATTCGACTACATCAATATTGGGCAACCGCTCGCAGAGGCGAGCCGTCTTCGAGATATCGTCCAACACGCAGGGGCGTATCTCGCCGGTCTCATGATCCAACGTAAAAATACAATTGACGCCCGGGCCAAAGTGGGTCACTTCATCGCTTGTGTCAACCGCCACGCCACCATTCTGGTTGTATAAGGTCAACTTGGAAGGTACGGTTGAAAGCGCATCTTCAATCAGTTCTTGTTCGAACAGAAGAAAGCCATCTTCCCCTTGCCGGCAGCCTTTGCTCTTCAGCAGGCTACGAGTTTCTTCATCAAGAAAATTCATTCCGACCTCATGCAATATCTGCAGAGCCGCGCTGTGTATTTGGCGTGAATCCTCTTCACTAAGGAAACGCATTTGATGTTTCTTCGGGCTATGTATCGCCATAATTAACGGTTCCTTTTACTGGCAAACCAATGCACCCAAGGGGTCATGGCGCATGAATCGCGGTAACCGGGCTCATAGCCTTTAAACTGATCGGCGCCACCCAGCAGCTCACGAGGTTTTTGGCTATTTGCCGCAGGCGCACACATCAGGCCGCCAAGGTACCGTATTTCAAACCCGCCTCATACATTGCGACCACGTTTTCCGGCGGCACGTCAGCGCAAATATTGTGGACTGGTCCCATCACGTACCCGCCGCCCTTACCGAGATCGCATATTCTCTTGTGCACCTCTGCTTGAACATCCGAGGCACTTCCATTAGGCAGCACTTCGAATGTGTCGATCGCACCCCAGAAACTCAGCTTCTTTCCGTACCGTTTCTTTAAATCTTGCGTGTCCATATTGGCGGCCGAAACCTGCACCGGGTTAAGTATCTCCACCCCGATCTCAATCAATTCATCAAGTAACGGTGAAATCGACCCACAACTGTGAAAATAAATTTTTGCGTTAGTTAGACTTTTAACGTGTTGGCAAAGTTCCAACTGATATGGCTTTACGATTTCTCGATAGTGTTTTGGCGAAATCAGTAAATTATCTTGACTCGCCATATCGTCAGCCAGTTGCACAACGTCGATGAACTCACCTACTTCGTTTAAATACAATTCAACATTGCGCTTACGTATATCGAGAATTCGTCTCATCACCGCATGTGCAAAATCCTTATTCTTTATGAGGTCCTTCATGAACTCTGAAAGGCCACGAAGATACCAAGCCTGTTCAAAAATATTTCCAGGCGAACCCAGGCAGCCGACCAACGCATATTCACCTTGCTCGTATAATTTTCGCGTTGGCTCCCGAAGACCTTGGAAATCATAATTGTCAGCAGAGTCGGGCCAGGGGAAGTCTGCAAGGTCCTCAAGGTTTGCAGTGCGAAGCGGATGATCGATTAAATTAGCATAATCTCCCGCAATCTTTCTTTTGACGCCCCATTCGTCTACGAAAATGTTATCTGACTCCCCGGTTGCCAGCGTTTCTCCTATCACATCATTGACTTTACTGGCCGGACGAACATGCCGGGTGTCTATGTCAAACATCTCAAGCACCGCCTCATCAATAAAACATGTCTGCCACGAGTGCGCCATGACTTTTGTTGGCAAATGAGAAAGGCTTAAATAGTTTTTCAAATTTTCGTAAGCCAGAATCGACAGCGTGGTTTGCCGGCCGCCCAAATCCATCGGGTTTCTGTCTGGCTGTTCGTGATCAAGGGCCATTAACAGGCGTTCTTTGTGGGTTGTCATTGCAAGATTTCCCTCTGCTGCACCAGCTTCACGGTAACGTTGCGACTGCTCTAATAACTTGGGTCACCTGGTCTTGCGCGCCGAACCGCCCTCGGCCAAGCGTCAAAACCTCCTGGCCATGATATCCCAGAGCATCCTTGGCTGCCGCGGTGAGGCAGCAGGTTCCACAAATTATAGGCAACGGCTCCCTCAGCGCATCTTGAGTCATCGAATTTATGAATTCAGACGCGCCGTTGGCCGCTCTCTGGCGATAATCATCCAAAGTGGCAAGGATCGGCCCGATGCCGGGACGGGGCCGTCAAGCGCTCAAGTGGCATCGCAGATGCATAATCGTATAACTGTGCAGCAGTAACAGCAATTGATTGAATGGTAGATTCGGACATTGTGCTGCTAAATGCTGAGTATCCCCGCCGCTTGTACTGCCGGCCTGCTCTAAACGAAAACTTACGGGATAATCTTCACCTTTAACTGATCCCATCCACTACCACCGTTATTGGAGACCGAGCGATGCAAACCCGTATTACCGAATTATTTAATATTGAGCACCCTATTATCCAGGGCGGCATGCACTGCGTCGGTTTTGCCGAACTCACCGCTGCCGTCTCCAACGCCGGTGGCCTGGGGATTATTACCGGGCTGACCCAAGGCTCGCCCGACCAGCTGGCACAAGAAATCGCGCGCTGTCGCGACATGACCGATAAGCCCTTTGGCGTCAACCTGACCTTTCTGCCCACCATCGCCTCGCCAGATTATCCGGGCTATATACAAGCGATCATCGAGGGCGGCGTCAAAATAGTCGAAACTGCCGGGAGAAACCCGCAGCAGCATCTGCCATTATTGCAAGCCGCTGGGATCAAGGTCATTCACAAATGCACCTCGGTGCGCCACGCGTTGAAGGCCGAAACCATAGGCTGTGACGCCGTCTCGGTGGATGGATTTGAATGCGCCGGACACCCTGGCGAAGACGATATTCCCAACTTTATTCTGCTGCCGCGCGCGGGGGAGGAACTGCAAATACCCTTTATTGCCTCTGGTGGCATGGCCGATGGCCGAAGCCTGGTCGCTGCACTGGCCCTCGGGGCTGAGGGCATCAATATGGGCACGCGCTTCATGGCGACTACAGACGCGCCCATCCACGACAGCGTCAAGCAAGCGATTGTCAGCGCCAGCGAACTCGATACGCGACTTGTTATGCGCCCGCTACGCAATACCGAGCGCGTACTCAACAACAGCGCCGTAGAGCGAGTTATCGAGACAGAAAAACGCCTGGGCGGCAACCTTAGCTTTGACGATATTGCCGACGATGTGGTCGGCGTCTACCCGAAAGTCATGCAGGACGGCGATTTAGAGGCGGGCGCATGGTCCTGTGGCTTGGTCGCGGGTTTGATCCACGATATCCCAAGCTGCCAGGCGCTGATATCGAGCATTATGGCGGAGGCCGATGAACTGATCAAAAAGCGACTGCCCGGACTCAACAATAACTAATGTCAGAATCCAGGCATGATTGATCCAGGTTTTACAGGTAGCGGAAAACCCGCGTGTGGGCGGCGCTCAGCCGGGAGATTATCGGGCGAGCATGAAATAATACGGTCACCATGAGCAACGATAACGACCTCGACCGAGTGGTAGCAGAGGCGGTGCAGATGCGCGAGGCACGGGAGCGTGACTACCGGGCCCAGTCACTCAATATCCATCCCTGGGTCTGTGGCCGCTGCGGCCGTGAATTCACCAGGGCGAACCTCCACGAACTGACCGTGCACCACAGGGATCATAATCACGACAACAATCCACCCGATGGCAGCAACTGGGAGAATCTTTGTATTTACTGCCATGACAACGAGCATGCCCGCTACGTCGACGCGACCCCGGGCAGTGAAGCAGCACAGACGACCCGGCAACCCGTCATGCACAAATCCCTCGCCGGCCTCGCGGACTTGTTGAAAGAAAAAGAAAAAAAAGACCAATAGGCAAACTTGCCGGCTGTGTTTTCTGCTGTCACAGTGCCGGGCAAGATCGAGCCATATTCTCGGTACTGGCCGAATTACCGCAAGCCAGGAAAAATAACTGCCTCAGTCGCGGAAGTTTACATATTGCAAAGGCAGGTCGGCATCTTCCTCCTTAAGCAGCGCGATAACGGCTTGCAGATCATCGCGCTTTTTGCCCGACACCCGCAGTTGCTCACCCTGTATAGCGGCCTGTACCTTCAACTTGGAAGCCTTGATCTTTTTTACCAGGCTTTTGGCCATAACCGGCTTAATACCATGGCGGATGGCTACTTGCTGCTGGGCTTTACCAGCTCCACGTTCCTGCACCTCACCTGCCTCGAGGCAGGCGATATCGATACCCCGTTTGACCAGCTTAGTATCCAGAATATCCCGCACCTGGTTGATCTTGAAGTCATCGTCGGCATAGATGGTCAGCACCGACTCTGATTGCTCGACCCGTGCGTCGCTGCCCTTGAAGTCAAACCTATTGCTGACCTCCCGGTTGGCCTGATTAACTGCGTTGCTGACCTCGTGCCAATCGACTTCGCTTACCACATCAAATGACGGCATTCTCTTACGCTCCTTGTATCAGTTTGTGGTGACCGCTTTCCCATGCGTACAGATAATAACGCGCGCTCTACACCAGTGTTTAAACCCCCTTTGCCCGCTGTACTGCCGGTCCCAGGTGTTCGCTGCAGCGGTTATTCTGCGCTTGGCTACCGGATCAATACCACTCATCCGGCATTTGCCGTTTTCTCCTTGCGACAAACTCCTGCAGTGCCTCGTCCACCCCGGGGTCTATAGCGGGCGCCTGGAACTGCGCCAGTATCTCCTTCCAGCGCCGGTTCGCCCGTTGCTGAATATCCTGGCTACCATTATCCAGCCAGTGTTCGTAAGGATCGGCGTCGGCAAGGTCGGGCGTGTAATTGGCCGACTCAAAATTTCGCTGCGTGTGATTGGTGCCGAGGTAGGTCTGGCCAGGCCCGGCCTCACGATAAGCGTCTTTTGCCAGTTCGTTTTCGTCCAGGATAAGACCGGCCAACATACGCTGCATCATGCCGCAACGGTCAATATCCATCACGAACTTCTCATAGCCGATGGTCATGCCACTTTCCAGCCAGCCCGCAGCCTGCAGTACGAAATTCGCACCGGCCAGCAGGCCAGCAGTCATGCTGTCGGCAGATTCCTGCATAGCCTGCCCATCGGCGATCTTGGATGCGGTCAAGTGCCCGCCGCAGCGCAAGGGCACACCCAATCTTCGACTCAACTGGCCCACCGCCAGCGCCGAGAGATTCGCCTCCGCTGTACCAAAGGTCGGTGCTCCGGTCTTAAGGTCCAGGGTCGTCAGAAAATTCCCATAGATGATGGGTGCGCCTTTCTGAAAAAGCTGGTACAGCGCAATGCCGGCCATGCACTCTGCGTGCAACTGTGCAACCGAGGCTGGCTGGGTGACTGGTGACATCGCACCACTCATCATGAACGGTGACAACAACACGCCTTGGTTTGCCCGCGCATAGATTTTCATCACCCCGGTAGTAATGTGGTCCAGGGTCAGGGGCGAATTTATGTTCAATGATGCAGTTATCACGCAGTGGCTCTTGACAAAAGCCTCACCAAAAACCAGCTCTGCCATGCGGATGGAGTCCATTGCTCTTTCAGGCGCGGCGCCAGAGCCCATGAACGGCTTGCTCGAATATCGAATCAGGTTGTAGACCATGTCCAGGTGACGCTTGTTGAGCGCTATGTCTTCGGGCTCGCAGAGCGTCGCGCCGGCATGATGAAGGTACGGAGTGGACTCGGCGAGCTTTACGAAGTCACGAAATGCGTCTATCGAACCCTTGCGCCGACCACGTTCCATATCAGTGACCATGGGTGGGCCCGAGGCGGGTGACATCACCACATGGTTGCCACCGATGGTGACGGTGCGGGCCGGGTCGCGGGCATGCAGTTGGAATTGGCAAGGTGCGCTCGCGCACAGCGATTGTGCAAGGCCCGACTCAAAACGCACGCGGTTGCCTTTTACCGAGGCACCAGCTTCGCGCAGCAGCGACAGGGCCTCTGGGTCATCTGAGACCTCGATGCCCACTTCCTTCAGAATCCAGTCGGCCTGAGCTTCAAGTTGCTGCAGGGCTTCTTCTTCCAGCAACTCGTAGACGGGGATCTTGCGGGTAATGCAGGCGGGAAAATTCTGCTCCGCTTCCTCGGACCTGCGCTGCATCCGGGCGGCGCGGCCGCCACTTCGCTGCCGCCGCTCAGTGGTGTTGCTATCAGTTTGCATGTCCAATTGCCCAAAACGCCCGCGCCACCCGGGACCCCGCTGCCGAAATACCCCGCCAGGCAGATTAAGTTACCAGGTGAGTGGTATTAAATACCTTTTCGGCCCGCGCATAGTATGGCGGAATATCGGGTTTAACTGGGCCCTTCATTACTAGAGAAACTGCTATGCCCGACTCTCCTATCCTCTGCCCGTGACGGGCCTTTACCTGCAATTAGATTCTTGCGGGTCACAAAAAAGAGGGGGCAGAGCCCCCTCTTCAAGAAAACCACTAATAAGGTTACTAATAGAGTTACGCAGCTCTTTTGTTGTACGCCCACCAGAGAATTCCAAGCGCTACCAAGCCGACCAGCCCTTGGCTTCCCAGTGCGTTTACAAAGCCAATCACACTTCCGAGAACGTCTACCGGAAGGAATGGGACAGCTCCCGAGTCGTCCCCAAACAGAACCTGAAGGACTACTCCAAGCGCGATGATCGAGATACCTAACTCGGCCAGCGCTCCCACCCAACGACGTATGCTGTCTAAAAAGTGCATAAAGGCTAACCCCCATATGCGGTTAAGGGACCGCTATTATATCAATTAGCCGCAAACCACTAGCTTATTTTCACTGAAATGGTGCACTCAAATTCACCCATTTTTCCACTTGAAATTTAGTTTCCCCTTAAAAACCAAGACCTTAACGGTTGTTGTTTTACAAGGACTCAAACGAGGGTAGGTGGGTTAGGAAACAGGACGGTGACGGTTTTCTCGTTGGTTGGCCAACGTCATCTCGAGGCCTGCCGACAGTGGTATGTTAGTGTGATGTGTGCCGGCAAAACCGGACTCGCGCATTCGATCTTAAGGAGTGTCCATGAAAATTCTGTTTATCCTGAACGATCCGCCCTACGGCACCGAGCGCTGCTACAACGGCCTGCGACTGGCTAACGCTCTGTTGAAGCAGGAGCCGGCGCCCGAAGTCACTGTCTTTTTGATGGCCGATTCAGTTATTTGCGCCAAAGCCGGACAGCAAACCCCGGACGGATACTACAACCTCGAGCGCATGCTCAAACAAACTGTGCGCAAAGGGACGCTGCTCTTGTGCGGCACCTGCATGGATGCGCGTGGCATGGCTGAGAATGAACTGGTGGCGGGCGCCCAGCGGAGCACCATGCCTGAACTCACCGAATTGACCCTGGCAGCCGATAAGGTGCTGGTCTTCTGATTCGCGCCTGCCCATGGCCGCCCAGGAGAATGCGTAGGTGCATATCGTCATAGTCGGTGGTTCCTTCGGCGGGCTGACCGCAGCTTACGACCTGCGGCGCCTGCTGTCCCGCCACGAGCACCAGATCACGGTAATCTCCAGAGAGCGCCGCTTTATCTTCATCCCCTCGCTGCCGTGGGTGGCCATGGGCTCCAAGACCATCGGCGACATCTCTTTCGACCTGGCAGCGCCGCTCGCCGCCAAGGGCATCGACTTCGCCGAGGCGACGGTCAGCGGGCTCGACCCCGAAGCCCACACAGTCCAGACCGACGGAGCCAGGTACGACTACGATATCCTGCTGCTTGCCACCGGCCACCGCAGCGCCAACGAGGCAGTGCCGGGACTCGGCCCCTTCGACGGGCCGGGCCATTCGCTGATGTCGCCGGCCGAGGCTGAGGAGGCACGGGATACCTGGGCAGCGTTTCTCCGCGACCCCGGGCCAATGGTCATCGGCTGCGCCCCGGGTGCGAGTTGCCTGGGCCCGGCCTATGAGTTCCTGTTCGAGGCGCACCACGCGCTGAAACGACGCCGCCTGCGCCACAAGGTACCCATCACTTTCGTTACCCCGGAACCGTTCCTGGGCCATTTTGGTGTCGGCGGTTTCGGCAAGGCACGCCAGTTTTTTGAAGGTGAACTCGAACAACGCGACATCCGCTATCTGAACTCTGCGGCAATCTCCAGTATCACGGAAGACTCTGTCGAACTGGCTGACGGCAAGGTATTCGAATCGCGCTACTCGCTGATCATCCCGCCGCTCGCCGGGGTCCGCGCCGTAGCCGGTACCGCTGGCCTCGCCAACCCCAAGGGCTTCATCCCGGTGGACGCCCACTATCGACACCCGGATTTTCCCGACATCTATGCGGCCGGTGTCGCCGTTGCCCTGCCGCCGGTAGAGGAGACGCCAGTGCCGGTGAACTTTCCCAAGACCGGCCACATGACCGAACAGATGGCCAGGATTGCTGCCCGCAACATCGCCGCCCGGGTTACCGGCGGCGAGCAGACAACCCATGATCTGATGGTGGAGTGCATCATGGACATGGGTGACAAGGCCGCCCACGTGCGCGCCGACCCGGTCCGGCCACCCCGCAACATTTCCGAGATGAGCGCCGGCAGACACTGGCTGTGGGC
>JASLLH010000043.1:0-14812 GCA_030747115.1 Arenicellales bacterium | reverse complement strand
CGCACCACCTTGTCGGTTTTGGCCAGTGAGTTGACGTAGTTGGCCACGTGCCAGCGCTGTTCGATCGAAAGCCGGTTCTCACTGGCCGGGTCATCGAATGACGGCATCTGCGTACCGGCAATGCCCGTGGTGATACGGGTATAGATGTCCCGGGGGTCGTTACTGCCGCGAAAGGTCCACGGCTTGGTCAGGTTGCGCGGCCAGGTTCGGTAGCCAGAATCGTCCTTGAGTTTTTTTACTGCGTCACCTTTGCCGCCCTGGCCGTGGCACTCGGAGCAACGATCGTCGTCGTGAAAGATCTGGCTACCCTGTTCGATGCTCTCGGCCGAGATCGCCACCTGGTCCCCATAGTCTATGGGCTTACCGGGTTCTTCCTCCTCGAGCCCTGCCAGGGTCTTGACAAAAACGACCAAGTCGTCGATGTCCTGTTCAGACAATAGGTCGCCCCAGCCCGGCATAGCCGTGCCCGGCATACCGTCATGGATCATGCGCACGAGGTCCGCGTCAGCGGGCGCGATTTCTTCGAAGCCGGTGGTCCGAATCTTGTACTGGGCCATGGTGAAATCCCGCGGCGGCGGATTGAGGCGCTCGGCCGCCGGTCCCATGCCATCGCCCTCTTCACCGTGACACAAGGCGCAGCGCACTGTGTAGATCTCAGCGCCGCGCTCCGCGTCACCTGCCGCAAACGCCGGTACCGCCGCCCGTGTAACCAGAACCAGTACCCAGGATGCTGTCAACAAAAGGTGTAACCACCACCCACCGGCATGGGCACTGGCAAACATTTTCTTTATCTGGGCAGTCAATTACTCATGCCCCCAGGAGCGCGGTCGATGGCCCGTGTAGTCGTAAAGATAGAGGATTACCTGCCAGATCTGGTCTTCGCTAAGGAACTTCTCCCAGACAGGCATCGAGGAAATCCATGGGGTCGCCTCTTTGGGCAGGCCAGGGCCGCCGGTTGCGATGCGCCAGAACAAAAATGACTCCTGCAACTGGGCAATGGTGCCAATATCCTGAAAATTCAGCGGCACCGGGTTCAGCCCCTGGGCATATGGTCCCTTGCCGTCCAACTTGTCACCGTGGCAATACTGGCAGTTGCGGATATAAACCTCACCGCCGGCTGCCACCAGCTCCCGAAATTGTTCCGGGTCGTCTTTTTCCAGGTGCCGGTATGGATTCTCCAGACTCATCAGGTCGTAACGCTTGCCGAAAATTTTCACCGACGACGGTGGCGCCGGGTGAATCGAGCGCAACTCGAGTGGCGCCTCGTCGCTGGGCTGCATCTGCAGAAAGATCCCGACCGCCGCCAATCCCGGCACCAGCGCAAAGACCACGTTGCGCAGCGCCCGCCTGGATGGGTCATCCACCAATGCCCGGATCGGTGCAACCAGTTCCCGGGTACTCTGTTCAGTGGCCGTAAAGACCATGAATACCCCGGCTACGACGAAAAACATGTACATGCCCATCAGGCTTCGGGGAATCGGCTGGCCCAGCAACAGATCAAACACTGCCCAGAACGCCAGGTAGACGCCGCCGATTACCATCGCCGCCTGCAGTAATCGTGCAATTCCCAGTCCTTTCGTTACCTGACTCATTGCAGCGCTGCCAGGTGCTGCACCAGTAACTCCAGTTCACCGGCGTAGATTTCGGTCGCGTAAGTCGACGGCATGACGGGTGGATAGCCAGCAGCAATGTCAGCGGCCGGGTCGAGAATTGCTCGACGCAGATAAGCAGCGTCCCGGGTCGCACCGATGTGGCTGAGATCCGGCCCGAGTTCCCCCCCTTCACCCGCTAACTTGTGGCAGGTAGCGCAGGCAAATCGTGTGATGACCTCCTCGGCACTGGCGAGCGCCACCCGGGCGCCTTTGGCTTGTGTATCCGGCTCACTCGCTTCGGCCTCGGCAGTGTTGGGGATAGCCACCGTGACCTCGAGACCCGCAAGGTCCTGCAAGTAAGCGACAACGGCACTGATCTCGACTTCAGACAAGCCGATACTACCGGCTGTGACGCTAGGCATCGGGCTGACCGTGTCAGCACTGCCGGCCTTACCGAATCCGGCAACGACATAGGCCGAGGGTTCAAGCAGCGACTCCACCAGGTAGCCCTGTGCATCACTCGCACTGCCCTGGTAACGGGCTTCCACCAGTCGATCGCCAGCTATGGCTGCGGTCTGGTTCAGTAGCGGAGCGCGACCACCCACGGCATTGTGACACAAGGTGCAAGTACCCTTGCCGTTGAACAACTTTTCTCCCAGGGCGATGAACCGCTCCGGTGTGATTGCGTCCAGGTCCAGTTGCTCCTGGACCGGCGGCGGCGCCGGCTTGATCTCTGGTATACCAAAATTGGAAAACCCGGCGAAGAACCCGATCATCAGCAGGCTAAAAACAAGAACCTTGAAAAAATGCTGCATCGCCGCTCAGTGGGCCTTCCAGAACCCAGCATTGGGGGTTTTTCGGCTGCTGACCTGGCTCAGCCAAAAAACGAAAATAACCAGGGCCATGAACAAAACCGTGCCCATTGAAACGACGTTGGCGGCATAGCCGAGCGTCGGCGTATACGCGTCCGGCGAGGCATCACGGAACACGTCGGTCACGTGCCAGTGCTGGCGGATTCCCGAGCGGATGTACCCCATCAACCCCATCAACCAGGTAAATGCCACCGCCAACAGAAACAGTGCGTACTGGGCGCGGTTTGGCACCCGGCCCCAGTTAAGCGGCGCGACCTCGCGGGCCCCACGGTACATTACCGAATCCAGCGTGATACTGACCACGATGATGAGCAACGTCGTCATGACCTGCGGAATCGAGGCCGCAACCTTGTACACAGTATTGGTGAAATAACCGTGGTAGATGCCGAGAAACAGCAGATTGGCAATGCCCGCCGTGTACAGGGCCAGTTGCGCGGCGTTACCAGCCTTGACCCAGGCCACCGTAGCGATGCGGTTTGAGCGGCGATAAAAAAGGAAACTAAGCGCGGTAAAAAGAATCATGACGTTGACGGCCGTATTTTTGGCCGGCATGATCCCTAGCGGGCCCAGGTACTTGTGGTAGGGCCCACCCAGAGCTTTCAGTTCTTCATTGGTCAACACCAGCGTGTGCGGCGTGAACCAGACCAGGAAACTCCCAATGATGGCGATCGCCAGATATTTGATGTAACGGTTGTAACGAACCGCACCGTCACTGCGACCCATGCCGCACCAGAGGTAGTAATTTGCAGACAGGAACAAAGTACCGATCAGAACCGCCTGGATGATGAAAAGCCAGGCAAAAATGCCACCCATCAGAGTGATCCCCATCTGCTGGCTGTAGGCATAAATCTCTGCCGCCAGATAATAGCCGGCAAAAGGCAGCGGCAGTAGCGCCAGGATGGCAATGAAGTTCGCGTTGTAGCCCATCCAGTCATAGTGCGCCCGTTCCTCGGGCCGGGTTGCACTGAGAAAGCGGAAAGCAGCATAGGCGCCGACGATCGAGCCACCGTAAGCAATATTGGCAATGAAGCGATGCAGGTTAATCGGATTCCACAGATAGTTGTGCATTGCCGCCCAAGTATCCCCGGCAAACACCCCGGCTGGATCGAGTCCGGCCGGGCTCATCATGAAAGTTACCCAGCCGTTGGCGAGAAACATGAGCGTGGTGCCAACTGCGTTCAGCACCAGCCCCAGTGTCAGGTGCAGCCACTTGCGAAAACCGCCCTGTAACCACTGCCAGCCGTAGAAATACAAGTACAAGGCTGCACTTTCGGCAAAAAACAGCAGCGCGTAATAGAGCATGCTTTCACCGAAAACCCGGCTGAGGTAGGAAAACAAGTGTGGGTAAAGCACGACCAGGCTGAAAAGCAATAGGCCACCAAGAATCGCCGTCAACGAATACGCGGTGATGCTGATCTTAATGAATTCGTAGGCCATGTCATCGTAACGCTTGTCGCGCGTTTTCATGCCTATGGCCTCTATGATAAAAACGAAAATCGGTACAGCCAGTACGAATGCTGCAAACCACAGGTGCAACTGGGCGACCAGCCATACCGTGACCCGGCTATTGACGCCGGTGATACTCGGGTAGTCCGCCGCGGTTAACTCTGGTGGTGCGATTACCGCCGGGGCAAGACTGCCGGCCACAGGCTGGGTTGCTTCAATTGAAGTACCACTGGCGCCTGCCTGCACCTCACCCGGTGCACCCAACACCAATGCTGCCAGTGCCAGTGCAACCAGCCCTGACAATGCCCAACGCCATCGGGCAAAACCCGGGTGTAGGGCAGCGCAGCGAGTTAACAAACCGCACATGTTTTGATCTCGGCTAAGTGATCAACCTTCACGGGTGATATAACAAGGTCAGGCCGTTGAGTTTCATCACAGCCATGTCCAACCCCAGAAAAAACAAGACGCAGGCAACCAGAGTGATAACAAATAGCAGTGGTGCGTTATTCATCATCTGTATGTCTCCGCCAGTAGCTGGCAAGCTTTTTGATCAGGCTTATCAAACATCGGCTATTCACATTTATTGCAACCGCGCCACCATGTAGTCGACTGCCGCCCGAACTTCGGCGTCGCCGAGCGCAGTGTTGCCACCGCGCGGTGGCATCACGCCGTTCGGGCCTTGCAGCCCGCTGATGGCGTTGGCGTAGAGCGCATCTAGCCCGGCCGAAATGCGCTCGGACCACATTGCGGCATCACCCAGTCGGGGTGCGCCGGCAATACCAGCCCCGTGGCACGCTGCACAGGCAGC
Source organism: Arenicellales bacterium (assembly GCA_030747115.1). Lineage (GTDB taxonomy): Bacteria > Pseudomonadota > Gammaproteobacteria > Arenicellales > UBA868 > UBA12578. Next base: position 10,094 of record JASLLH010000043.1, on the reverse strand, counting down.
CTGGTAGATTGCCTCACCATCGGTTGCGATCGACTCCGCGGGGATCTTTTGGCCTTCGCTTGCAGCCACCAACAACTGCCCAACCGGCCGGATTCGCTCGGCCACCGAATCGGCCGCTGAGCCTGTTTTGTCGTGCCCAACCGGGCTGCTACCCAGAAACCACCAGAAAAAAACCAATATGGCTGCCGCTACGCTGACGAACAGAGCCGGCCCCGCCCAGGGAAATCTCGCCGTAGAACTAACGGCAGGTGCGGTTGCCAGTTCCGGCACGGACAACTCCCCTCTTTTTGCCTACAGGACGTAAAAGTAGAGGATCAATGCGATGACAACGGCATTGATGCCCATACCGGAGAGGATCACGGCATCTGCCAGACGCTTTTTCCAGATTTTCATGCGCGACCCCCCGAGCCCTATCCGGCCTTGCCCGTGCAATTACATAATTGACGAAGATGCTGCACCAGTGCCTCGACCTCGTCGTCGTTCAGGGTCTTACCCCACGGCGGCATCATTGGTGATTTGTCTGCGATCGGCCCTCCGTCGATGATTACGTTACGGATGTCTGCGTCGGACAACTTGTTCATCTCTGCAGTTTCGGTGAAATTTCTGGGATCAACCGGAAAATCACCGGTGACGTTGGGGCCATCACCCTTACCTTCAGTACCGTGACACTGGGCACAGTAGAACTGAAATAGTTTTTCGCCATCCGCCGCCTGCGCCACACCGGTGGCTGTCGGACCCAGGATTAACGTCAGCAGTCCCATCAGAAAGAATCTGGACATTTTCTCTCTCCGGTTACTTGATTACTTAAAGGTCGCGACGTGCGCGGCCACGTTCTTCATGTCTTTGTCGCTCAAAAGTCCGACAAAGACCGGCATCATCTTGACGGGTTTGAATACCGTCGGCTGTTGCAGATAAGCCAACACCCAGTCAGGATTAAGCCGCTGCCCGGCCCCAACCAGGGAAGGCCCCGACAATCCGCCAGAGAACTTCTTCTTGGTCGGGAACTGGTGACACCCGCTGCACGGCATCTTTTTTATGAAAATCAGTCGCCCCTTAAGGTTCTTCTTCTTGACTTTGACCGTGCCGGCCTTGACTGCGTCAGAAGTGAGGCTCATTAGGTAATCGGTAACCCGACCTGCCTGGTCCGGGTTGAGTGCCGGGTGCCCACCCGGATTAGGCTCCATCACCGAATTGAACTTCATCGGCCGGATCGGTTGCGGATCCTGCAGCCAGGCCTGGAGCCACGGCCCTTGGAACTTACTGCCGGCATACCACAGTTCCGGGCCTTTTTTGGCCAGTTGGTCGTCGATGCTCTTCTCAGTGGCCGGCCCCTGGGTGTAGTGGCATGACTGGCAGTCGCTGCCCTGGAACACCTCCTTGCCGGCCGCCGCATCGGCCCGAGCAATGGTAACGACCGTTGCCATTGCCACCAGTATCAGGCCGAGAAATGTACTTGCTAGTGTCTTCATCTTTACTTGCCCTCTTGCTCTAGGTAACGACTACGCTCGATATCGACCCTAAACCGCCTGCGCCTGCTCCTTGCGCATCAGCCAGACCCCCAATGCCCCGGTGATCAGCACCGCCAGCGCGGTGTACAGGTAGACCGTCAGCGGCACCGGTGCTTCCAAGATCACGCTGTGCCACGTGGACAGACTCATAATTAAGCCATGTTCGCCGTTGGAACCGTCCCAGGCGTTCAGGGCCAACGGTATGAACTGGCCTTTGATGAACTGGATATCGTTGCGGTCATCGGTCAGCAGCGGCCGGCGCATGATCACGCTCCAACGGCCCTTGTCCCAACTGGCGTTGGCAACAACCTGCTGCTGCTCCGCGGCCTGTGGCTTGGCTGGCTGTTTCCAGCCCCGGGCGTTGCTCTCCTGCACTGCCCGGTCCCCGGCCTCTGCCCGTTGTGCTTGCCATTGCCACAGGTGCACCGGGTTGGAGGACTCACCTCTAAAAAAGTGCGGTTTCTTAGTGCCTTCCGGTAATTTGGCTGGAAACTGCAGTGTTACTGCGTCTGTGAAAGTCAATAACTGTCGCGGCACCATATCGTTGGCCGCAACGTAAGAGTTGAAGGCACCGACCCGGGAAATCTCCTGCGCATCGAATTCCAACTCACTCTGGTGGGTAACATCCTTAAACGGGTCGTCCCACTGTACCAAGAACGCGATATCAGTCGTGTTGTACAGCGCCCGCAATGTGGCCATCTCGATGCTGGGGTTCTGCCATCTTGGTGCGGCAATCACCTGGCCTGTCAAACGCACGTCCATGGGCTCGGCCGCAAGCCAATCAGCATCCGCTGGGTCCTCGGAAATCTCGCCAACTATCTCTTTGGCCCTCAAGACTTGGTGATCGGTGAGTTGATGCTGCAACGACTTGATGAAGTTGGCGAGCGCCCAGCGCTCCTCTTCGGTCAGGGCATCGACAAACGAAGGCATTGGGGTGCCATTTATGCCGGTAGAAAAGCGCATGTAAATATCTTCCGCCTCGGCGCCACCCTTGATCTTCCAGGGGTGAGTTACGTTGCGGATACGAATAGCAAACCCCCAGTCGTCGGTGCGGTCGAATGACTTCTGTCCATCACCGCGGCCCTGCTTGCCGTGGCATTCCCAGCACTTGGCGTGTTCAAATACTTCTTTTCCTTTGGCGACCAACGACTCGCTAAATGGGGGCCGCTCCGCTGGCAACGCTACCACCAAGCCATTCTTGACCGGGTCGAGCTCCGGATCTTCAAACTCGAACGCGAAGGTCTTGATATAGTCAATCACCGCCCAGCGCTCGTTCTCCGTCAAACCATTCTTTATCAGGTCACTGTCAAATGCCTGCATGGCGGTGCCTGGTAGGCCGCGGCTGACGGTGCGAAACAGGTCCTCGTCCCGCGGCAATTCGCCGCTTTGCGTAGTACGAAACTTGAAGGTGCCGAGCGTGAAATCCCGCGGCCTGGGATCCAAGTAGTCCGCTGCAGGGCCATTGCCGTCACCAAGGAGACCGTGGCAAAAACTGCAGCGCTGCAGGTAGATTTCCGTTCCCTCGGCCAGAGTCTGATCAGTGGCTGCCGGCCGTGGTCCACTCGGGTTCGCGGCAGCAAAGACCATGCCGCCCCAACCCAGCAGCAATACGGTAATAAAAGCGGTAAAACGATTTAGCATCAGTGGGATTCCGGTATCCGTGGAGTCTTTTGTGCCAGGTGGTACTCGGCCAATATGATCTTCCAGCGTTCCTCTTCAGTAAGGTTGAGTTTCCACACCGGCATCGCCGAGTCCCACGGGGTTGCCTCGGTTGGCAGCCCCGGGCCACCGTTGCTGACCCGCCAGAAGGTATAACCCTCGACGATGGTTTCGATAGTGCCGTTATCGGTAAAGTTGATCGGCCGCAACTTGAAGCCATCGGCCATCGGCCCGTCGCCGGCAACACTGTCGCCATGACAGGGCCGACAGTTCATCGAATAAAGCGCTCGCCCTTCAAATAGGTGCTTTTCAATCAGCGCTGCACGGGCGGAATCGCGGCTTACGGTACCCGCTACCAGTTCCTGCAAAAACGTGTGCATCGGCGCAGTGGTTATAGCCTCAAGCATGTGGTCAGGCTCGATGTGCTCCGCCCAACTATCGAGATCCGCCTGCACCTGGGGAATGAAACTGACTTGATTGGCCTGGGCCTGTTCAATAAACCCATCGACCTCGTCATCGGTTGCCGCCGAAAACGGGTTCTTCAGGGTCTCGTTCTTTTTGGGAAAATTCGACGAAGGATGTTGAATACGCAGTGAGGAGGGCTGCTGCACTTTGGGTATGGTGACGTCGTACACCTGCCAACCGATCAACGCTGGCACCAGCACCAAACCAGCAGCCCGGGTGACCCTGCCGTATTCACCACGCAGGAAACGCCGAATCGGGTAGAGAAATTCCTCCAGGTGTTCATCGGAAAAAGTGACAAGTAGAAACAGTGCGACCACCGTCAATAGCATGTAAATAAACATTAACGTGCCCGGTACTGTCAGCGGAAACGGCAGCTCTGTGATCTCCTGCGAAACAATCGGGATACCCCATTTGACCAAGGCGTATACCAACAGCAATGTGAGCACGACCGACCAGAAGCGCATGGTTCTTGGTTTTTTCATTTTCCCGTCTCAGCTTCAGTGCCGTCTTCACCCTTTTGCATCATCAGATAGGCCAGCACATCCTGGAAATCCTTTACCGTAAGCATCTCAGTCAGGTCATCCGGCATGACACTGGCGCCCTCGTCCTGCTCGATCTCGCGTATGTCGTCCCTGGCAATCGTCGCCACCTCACCGGTGGCTTTGGTGATCTCTACCTCAGTGGATGTTTCCTCAGTCTTCAGGCCAACGTGCTTGCGCTCGTCTGACTGAGTTACGACTACCCAGGTTTCGTAGCCCTTGGTAATTTTGCGCGCCGGCCGAAGAATGGATTCGGAAATGAACTTAAGACCCTTAGTACCTATACTGGACAAGTCCGGGCCTACCTCGCCACCCTCCCCCTGGATGGTATGGCAGTCAGAACAGGTATCGACAAACATCTCCTCGCCGTTGCCGGGATCGCCACCCCCGGCAGCACTGGCCGCGGCAATTCGAGCGTAGTAGGTCTGTGCCAGCTCACCGGGATTCTCGATGTCCTCGAGATCCAGATCCCCTCCCTGGCTCTGCAAGTAGGCGATCACCGCCTTGATTTCCGTTAGATTCAACGAGATTGGCGGTGCATAGACAATCGCCATCTCGTTCTTGTAGCCCTCTACCAAGTAGGCGTCCGGCCTGGCCAAACTCTCCACAAGATAATCCGTGCTGCTGTAATGGGTGCCGGTTTCGTCGGATCGCTCCTTGGCCCGTTGTTCCGCCCGGGCACCGATAGCCAGCGGGAATTTTTCGCCGAACTGGCCGAGATTGGGACAGCGCACGGCACTACCCTCACCACCAAGGCTGTGGCAGGTGAAACACCTGCCCTTGCCCCAGAATATGGCCTCACCACCCTCCGGTGTAACCTCGACCACGCTGGCCGCCTTTCGCTCACCACCAGTCATCGCAGTGATGGCTTGCCCTACCCACAGATAGGCGGCGAGCACCACCAGCATGAAAACAAACACGCGCAAAATGACACTGGAACGCACCGCTTCAGTCTCCTGTCCGCGAGGCTGGCTGGGAGCCAGCTTGATCTGTTAGCTGGCCCGGTTCTGTCCCTGGTACGCTTGGCGGCGCTTTTTTCTGTGCGGCAATACCGCCCAGCCAGAACATAAAAGCAACCCCTACCATAAATACCAATACCGCCAGGCTCACCATCTCGGTCATGGTGTAGTTGCTTGGGGTGTAGGACCAGGGCGAGGTATCACGCATCACGCCGAAGATGTGCCAGTCGCCACGCAGTCCAGAACGGATGAAACCCATCAAACCCATATTCATTGTGATGACGAAAGTCAGCAGCAGCAAAGCATACTGACTGCGCACCGTCATCTTGCCCCACTGCAGTTTGCCCAGTTCTTTAGCGCCACGGAATAGGTAAAGGTCAATAGCGGTTACCAAAATGATGCAGCTGATCAGCTGCAGAAACTGTGAGACCGCGATGTTGCGCAGGAAGGGCGATGCTTTTTCCATCACCACGAAACCGTAGACTCCCAGAAACAGCACCACGCTTAAGGCGGTTACCGTCATGTACAGGCCCTGGGCCAGTTTGCCCCGATCCTTCAATGCCAGGATGACGGCGAGCACGGCCATAACACATTCAAAGATGAGCAGATAGCCAACGGTACGAAAATAGTGTGCTCGGTCAGCCGGTAGATCGAGTTCAGCAGGGTCCAGGCTCAGCATCCCCATCGCATACTGGCCAACAATGGCCACCGCGACCAAACCAGCCAACGAGATCACCACCTTTGGCAGCCTGCCCTGTTGGCTGATCGGCACTACCTCGCTCTTATTGCCACGACGGTAGAGTAGAAAGCTGAAAAAGGTGGACAATATGATCAAGTTGACCACCGCGTTCTTGGCCGGCATCAGGCCCATGAACTTGAGAGTCGGGTGATACTGGCTGCCCCCCATATCGCCCACTTCCTGGCTGGTGAGTGGCAGGTTGTGCGGGGTGAGCCAGATCGCAAAAGAGATGATCAGCGCCCCGAGAATGAACTTGATGTACTTGTAATAGCGTTCTGACCCCGGAATTCGGGTCATCCCGCTCCACAGGTAGTAATTGCTGATCAGGAACAGCGAGCCGACCAACATAGCCTGGATGATGAAGGTCCAGGAGAAATCACCGCCCATCATGTTGTTGCCCATGACCGCACTGGTGGAATAGACCTCGCGGCCTAGGTAGTAGCCGGCGAAGGGCAACGGGATTAGGCCGCAGATGGCGACGAAGTTGGCAATGTAGCCCATCCAGTCGTAGTGGGCCCGTTCAGCGGGAGTTCTGGCGCCGATGAACTTGACTGCCGCGTACGCGCCCGCGACCAGGCCGCCGAAGGCCAGATTACCCAGCATCCGGTGGATTGCAACCGGGGTGGCAAGTATGTTTTCAAACACCTGCCAGAGTGTGCCGATGAGTTCGCCTTCTTCATCGACCCCGGCCGGGCTCATCATGAAGCCCGCCCAACTGTTGGCCAGTTGCATGATGGCGGTACCTGCAATATTGAGCAGGATGCCGATGAAGATATGGGAACTTTTAAGATCTCTCAGGATCAGTAGTCCCACCCCCAACGGCAGGATATACAAAAGAGCAATGAACGAACGCGTATCACCGCGCATCTCCAGGCCAAAACCGCCAAACAGGAATACCGCGCCGGCCAGGATAATGGCTACCCCGAGCCCCTTGAACAGCCATTGCAGGTTACGGGAAAATTCCAGGCCGCCCTGCAGCCAGTTCCAGCCGTAGTAATACAGGTACAAAAAGAATGTTTCGGCGAAGAACAGCAGGGCGTACAAGAACATGATGTCCTTGAACAAGCCAGCCATATAGCCCATGAAGGTGGGATACAGGGTAAACAGCGCAAACGCGAGCAGCCCCCCCAGCGCGGCCGTGGTCGCATAGGCCACGCTTAACAAACTGGTGAACTCGTAAGCCAGTTTGTCCAGCTTGGGATCGCGGTTGCGCCAGCCAACGATCTCGACGATCACCGCGAACAACGGCACGCCCAGCACGAAAGCCCCGAAAAAGAGGTGCATCTGAGCAAGAAACCAGACCAGCCGACGCGAATCGATCCCCAGGAACTGGCGGTACTCGTTAGCCTCCAGCGCCAGCACCTCGGGCGAAAACAAAGTCAGTAGCACGCCCAACACGAGCCAGTAGTTGCTGCGCGATGAACGATTTTCAGTTTGCATGTTGGTCACTTGTATAGCTGCTTCGGATTTTTCACGATCCATCGAAGCCGATTAGCCTGTATCACGCATTGGCAGGTCGGCTGGAAGATTTAGCTGCACTGATGATGGTCCGCTCTCGAATAGGTTGTTATTGCGGACTGGAAAAGGTGAAGTCCGCTTCCACTTGACCTTTGGCCGGTACGGTAAGCTTGGTTTTTTGAATACCAAATCGTGGGTGCCAAGCCTTTAACGTATAGTCACCTGGTGGTACGTCGTCGATAGAATACGAACCGTCATCCCCAACAACCACGGCATATGGGTGTATGGGCGCCATCATGAAACCGAACATGAAGTTATGCGCCTCACAGTTCAAACTGATATGAGCAGAGCGCCTGGGCTTCAGTTTCTTAACGATATCGCCGGGATCAGGCTGGCCGAAGTTGAACATGGTTCGCTTTACTATCTTGCCCTTCTCTATATTGATCATCTCCCGGGTATTAATGTTATGTAGTACCGAGTCCGGGTCGGCGTGCCGTATAACAATCTTGCCGGGCTTAACTACCTGCAGCCAGGGGCGAAAACGGCACCCTTCCTGAAGCACCATGTAGTTACCCCCTTCTGGTGGCGCCCACTTTTTTCCTTCGGCAATCTTGTCGATAAAGACAAACATCCCACGAAGCGCACCATCTTTGACATCCACCCAGACTACCTCGCGGTAGCCGGTCCCTTCGTCATCGCAGACGTCGATATTTTTTGTAATGGAAATCTTGTCAATCGCATCAATTGGCAGTTCGCCCTCGAAGGTCACCCGGCCAGCAATGCTGCCGCCATCGACGACATCGATTTCTGTGTACTTCTTGGCCGCGATCCCTACAGAAGGGAGCGCTACTGACAGACAAACCGCCATTGCCATCCGACCTAGAAAATTGTATGGGCGCATGAGATATTTCTCCGTTGATTACAAAGTTTGTGTAACTGCGCCGGTGCCTGCGACCGCCGCACCCGGCAATGCTTTTGCGGGAATCGTTGACGCCAGACGAGTGACCTCAGATCCCTGTAATTCGGTGGAGATCTTCCTGGCAACCACATCCGCCTGGACCAGTCGATCCCGTACCGAGACTCCACCGGCATAAGCTGAAGCCAAATGAATGCCTGGTAATTTCTTTAATTGGTGCCCAATTGACCTCAGTCTTTCAGAGTAAGCGCCAAAATACAGCGGCAGTGCTTGAGGGTGGCGATCGACCCGGGTCATCACCGGGTCAGCGCGCAGTCCAAGCAGTGGCTCAAGATCTGATAACACCTTAGCGATCGCATGGCCATCGTCATCGCGCAACGCATGCGGATGGCGGGCACCACCGAGATAACAACTCAACAGCACATGGCCTGCCGGGGCGCGGTCGGAGAAAACACTCGCTGGCCAGAGACAGCCGTTGACCAGCCGGTTTTCGCACCTCGGCACCAGGAAACCAGTGCCATCCAACGGGTGCTGCACGGCATCGCGGCTAACTCCCAGGTGCACCACCATTACCGGGGCATAAGCAATGCCAGCGACAAGGTGTGCGAGATGCTGATTTGTGTTTTGCAGCAGTGTGGCTGTTTCAGGGGCCGGTGTTGCAAGCACCAGGTGCCGCGCTGTCATCCTGCTGCCATCGCTCGCCACTACCTGCCAGCAGGACCCGGCCCGATTGATCGATACTGCACTTCTCCCAAGCACCGGACGCACAGTAACGCCCAAAGAGTCGATAAGACTTTGCATGCCGCCGATAAAACTAGCAGCCTCGGGTGCGGCAGGTCTGCGGGCTCCAAGCAGACGTCGGCATAACACGCCGGCCGTGATGCTGCCAAAACGCTCTTCCAATGCGGTCAGACGGGGCAATGTGGCTTTGGCTTCGGCTCGTTTCACATCGGATGCCAGTGAGCCGGCCACGTAGGGCTCAATACCATACTCGAGCACCTCCCGCCCGAAACGCCGCACCACGAAATCTCTGACTGTCTCGGCTGGCCGAGCTTTGGACAGCCGCAACGGCTCGGTTGCTAAACGTAAACGCCCAGCAACACTAAACAAGCCGCAACCAAACATCCCGGCCACGGTAGTGGGAACATTTTGCAAGGCACCGTCGCGCAGCAGGTAACGGGCAGCATCCGGTTGCTTGCGGACCAACAGCGGCCCTAACCCAACCCCCTCTAATACCGGGGCAATGTCTCCCGCTGGATCCATCAACCAACTAGCGCCGGTTTCGGTCAGCCAACCCTTATCCACTCTAGACCGAACCTTGCCGCCGGCCTGTCGCTGGCTTTCCCACAATTCCACCTCTAAACCGTAGCGGAGCAAGTGCCAGGCTGCTGCCAGACCGGAGGCTCCGCCACCGATAACCAGCACATCAAGCGGATCAGGTTGCCGATTCATCCGCTATTCCTTGGTGGACCGGCCGGGCCAAAGCGGCGCGCCGCCATGGTTTTAAGGTGCGCAACAGTCACCGCACTGTGGCCATTCTCTCTAGCAAACACTTCAGCCCGCTTGCGCAGCATTTTTTGCAATGATGCTGGCGCCCGGGCGAGGCGCGATTGCGCGGCCGGGGTCCAGGAAATTGTGCTGTTGGCTCCTGCCAGCAATGGCACGATGGTGCCCCCGCCCATGGGCTGGTAGACGCAACCGGGGTCCTGATCCATCAACGCGCCACCAGCTGCAATGGCGGCCGCCCGACAGCCGCCGCACAGTTCGCGAAACTCACACACTCCACACTTGCCGCTCAGGGTCCCCTGGCGCAACGTTTTGAACGCTGGTGCATCGTTCCAGAGATCAGCG
>JASLLH010000042.1:0-15087 GCA_030747115.1 Arenicellales bacterium | reverse complement strand
GAGTCCCATCGGTCACCCCAGTTTGTTGTGCCCTGCGGGTATAGCGAATGTGAGTCTGGGCCGTTAGCTCAGTTGGTAGAGCAGCTGACTCTTAATCAGCGGGTCGCAGGTTCGATCCCTGCACGGCCCACCAAATACCGCGCGACGGTTCGTGACCCGAGGCAGGGTCGGAACTGTTGCTGGGGCGGGAGACAGGCGCGAAAGTGGCGGAACTGGTAGACGCGCTGGCTTTAGGTGCCAGTGGGGCAACCCGTGGGAGTTCGACTCTCCCCTTTCGCACCAGCGCAGACACCGGGTAGTACGACCCGCCTGTGGGGTCCGCCAGGCAGTGACTGGAAACAACCTATGGACGTATCGCTAGAGACCACCGGCGCCATCAGCCGACGCATGACCATCACGGTTCCCGCCGACCAGTTGGATAGTGCGGTCACGGCACGTCTTACGCGACTTGCGCGCACTGCCAAGATTCCGGGGTTTCGTCCGGGTAAGGTGCCGCTTAAAGTGGTTGAGGCGCGTTTCTCGCAGCAGGCATTGCAAGAGGTGGCCCAGGAACTTATTGGAGAGAGTTACCGTGAAGCCGTGATCAAGGAGTCGGTCGAGACCGCCGGCCCTCCGTCGATCGAACCGAAAAGCCTGGTCCGCGGCCAGGATCTGGAGTTCGTGGCGAGTTTCGAGGTGTTTCCGGAGATCGGGTACGTCGACATAAAGGGTAAGAAAATAGCAGAGAAATCCTGTGAAGTCGGTGATGCTGATGTCGACCGCACTATCGAGACACTGCGCCGTCAGCGCACGACCTATGAGGCCGGCGTGGAGCCGGCAAAGGAAGGCGACCGGGTGGTGATCGATTTTCAAGGTACCATCGACGGTGAGATGTTCGAAGGCGGCACCGCAAAGGATTATCCTGTGGTGCTGGGTGACGGCGCACTGCTCGAGACCTTTGACCAGCAATTGCAGGGGGCGCAGGCAGGTACTGAACTCACCGTCAAACTGACTTTCCCCGGGGATTACCCTGGCGTCGCCGTGGCCGGCAAGGATGCGGTGTTTGCCGTCACCGTCAAGGAGGTGGGTAAACCACAGATGCCTGAGATTGACGAAGCCTTCATCCGCGCTTTCGGGATTAAGGACGGCCAGGAGACGTCTCTCCGCGAAGAGATCCAAGCCAGCCTTGAGCGCGAGTGTCACCAGAGATTGCGTAGTGATACCCGCCAGGCGGTACTCGAAGCGCTGCTCGAGGGCAACGAGTTCGAATTGCCCCAGGCACTGGTGGACGAGGAGATCGACCGCGCGATAATGGCGGTGCGCGAGCAATTGCGCCGCCAAGGGTTGCCGGCGGACGGACCCATCGACCGCAGCCACTATCTGGAAGAGGCCTGCAAAAGGGTCAAGTTGGGCCTGGTGCTACACGAGATCGTCAAACGCCGCGAGATTAAACCTGATGGTGACCGGGTGCGAACGCGGGTTGAGGAAATGGGTGCGAATTACGATGACCCGCAGCAGTTTGTCGGCTGGCACTACGAGGACCCGAGCCGTCTGGCCCAGGTTGAGGCAGCCATCGTCGAGGAACAGGTGATAGAGGAACTGCTGGCCGAGGCCGATAAGGTGGCGACGCCCGTGTCGTTTGAACAATTGATGCAGCCGGCTTTGCCGGGCGCTGCCCAATCTGATTCTGCAAGTACGTAGCGAGGTGAGTACAGTGAGGGAGAAGTCTTCCAACCGTGATTTAACCCAACCCCAGAACCTTGGCCTGGTGCCCATGGTTATAGAAACCACCGGGCGCGGCGAGAGGGCGTATGACATCTACTCGCGCCTGCTTAAGGAGCGGGTAGTGTTCATAGTAGGGCCGATTGAGGACCACATGGCCAACTTGGTGGTAGCACAGTTATTGTTCCTCGAGTCAGAAAACCCGGATAAGGACATTCACCTGTACGTCAACTCACCCGGTGGCGCGGTCAACCCTGGCCTGGCCATCTATGACACGATGCAGTTCGTCCAGCCAGACGTCAGTACAGTATGCATCGGTCAGGCTGCCAGTATGGGCGCAGTGATTCTCGCTGGTGGTGCTGGCGGCAAGCGCTTCACACTACCGCACTCGCGCATCATGATCCACCAACCGTGGGGTGGCTTCCAAGGCCAGGCCACCGATATTGACATCCATGCTCGTGAGATTCTGCGCCTGCGTGAGCGGTTAAATCATATTCTGGCGACGCACACCGGCCGTGAGGTAGATGCGGTAACGGCCGACACTGAACGTGATAACTTCATGGATGGATCCGAGGCGGTTGAATACGGCATTATCGATCAGGTTATCAGCAGCCGGGAAGAAGAATAGTTCCCGGCAGGTGATCGTTGCCCAGTTACGGGGCCGGCGCTTGCATTTTTTTTCTAAACACTGCATCGTTAGGCATGTGGAGTCGAACAGAGTTTGTCTGGTTATCGGTGTATCATTCAGTCCCAGAGTTCCTGAAATGCGAATGAGGATAGCTAATGGCCGACAGTGACGGCGATAAGAAAGGCGATAAACTGCTCTACTGTTCCTTCTGCGGTAAAAGTCAGCACGAAGTGCGCAAGTTAATCGCAGGTCCGTCGGTGTTTGTCTGTGACGAGTGCGTTGAGTTGTGCAACGAGATCATCCGTGAGGAAACGGAAGATGCCGATGCCCAGGCTGAGCGTGACGCCCGTTACCCCACGCCGCAAGAAATCTGTGCCCGGCTTGACGAATACGTTATCGGCCAGACGGAGGCCAAGAAGGTGTTGTCGGTCGCGGTCTACAATCACTACAAACGGATCGAGCACGAAGAGGCTATTGGCGAGGTCGATATCTCCAAGAGCAATATTCTGATGATTGGGCCTACCGGCTCGGGCAAAACGTTGCTCGCCGAGACTCTGGCACAGGAGCTCAACGTGCCGTTCACCATTGCCGACGCTACTACACTGACCGAGGCCGGTTATGTAGGTGAGGACGTCGAGAATATCATCCAGAAGTTGCTGCAAAAGTGTGACTACGATGTCGAGAAGGCGCAGGTTGGCATCGTCTACATTGACGAGATCGATAAAATTTCGCGTAAGTCGGATAACCCTTCGATCACCCGTGATGTCTCCGGCGAGGGTGTCCAGCAGGCACTGTTAAAGCTGATTGAGGGTACTATCGCCTCGGTGCCGCCCCAAGGTGGGCGTAAACATCCGCAGCAAGAGTTCCTGCAGGTCGACACGCGCAATGTGCTATTCATCTGCGGAGGCGCTTTTGCCGGGCTCGAGAAGGTTATCCAGGAACGCTCGGAAAAGTCCGGCATTGGTTTTGGCGCTGACATTAAGAGCAAAACCCACACCGATCGAGTCAGTGAGTTTTTACATGATCTTGAGCCCGAGGATCTCATAAAGTACGGCCTGATTCCGGAGTTTGTTGGCCGCATGCCGGTGGTTGCCATCTTGGAAGAGTTGGATGAGGCGGCACTGATTACCATCCTTACCGAGCCGAAAAATGCCCTGGTCAAGCAGTACCAGAAGTTGTTCGAGCTCGAAGGGGTGGATTTGGAGATACGGGCCGACGCCCTTAAGGCGGCTGCCCGCAAGGCCATGGAACGTAAGACCGGTGCTCGCGGCCTGCGCTCGATCCTCGAAAAAGCCCTACTTCAGACCATGTTCGAGTTACCTTCAATGCAGAACGTTACCCGAGTCACGATGGACGCCAACGTCATCGAGGAGGGCGCCCAGCCGTTGTTCATGTACGAAGACGAGCAACGCAGCAGCCGCCAATCGTCCTAAATTCTACAGTTTTTGGCTTGGGCTGGGCTTGAAAGAAGCCCATCGCGCCCGCAGATACAATATGCAGGTGCCGGGGCGATGCCCGGGCCGGGCCGGTCGGTTGCGCTCCGATGCGACATCTGTCTAGCGCTCCTACGGAAACTGCTTTAATTGACCTTCGAAAACTGAAAGATGAGCGAACAGATACCGAACGACGAGATCACTCCCCGCACCCGCTACCATATGTTACCGCTGCGGGATGTCGTGGTGTTTCCACACATGGTTATCCCGCTGTTCGTAGGCCGAGAGAAGTCCATCAAGGCGCTGGAGGAAGCCGTGCAGGCGGGCAAGCAGATTTTTCTGGCTGCCCAGCATGACGCTGCGGATGACGATCCCGCGCCCGAAAATATTTTCGGTATCGGCACGGTCGCCAACATCTTGCAACTGCTGAAACTGCCAGACGGCACCGTCAAAGTGCTGGTCGAGGGTGTCTCACGTGCTGCTATCGTCAACTACGTCGAGACCGAGGAAAGTTTCGTAATAGATGCGGCACCTGTGCAGGAGGGGGAACTCGAGGATCGCGAAGGCGAGGTACTGATACGGACCATCACCACCGAGTTTGAGCAGTACGTCAAACTCAACTCGAAGATCCCGCCCGAAGTGCTTACCTCCCTCACCGGAATCGATGACCCGGGTCGGTTGGCCGATACCGTCGCTGCCCACTTGACCTTGCGCAACGACGACAAGCAGAAGATTCTCGAGATCGGCAACGCTCGCGAGCGTCTTGAGCACATCCTCGGCATCATGGAATCAGAGATCGACCTGCTGCAAGTGGAGAAGCGCTTGCGTGGCCGGGTCAAGAAACAGATGGAGAAAAGTCAGCGCGAGTACTACCTGAACGAGCAGATGAAGGCCATCCAGAAAGAGCTTGGGGAAATGGACGACGCCCCGAACGAGATGGAAGAACTGCAGCAGAAGGTAGATAAAGCCGGCATGCCCAAGGAGGCCAGGGAGAAGGCCGAATCGGAACTGAAAAAACTGCGCATGATGTCGCCCATGTCGGCCGAGGCCACGGTAGTGCGCAATTACATCGACTGGTTGCTGCAGGTGCCCTGGAAGAAACGCAGTCGTATATCAAAGGACCTGGCTCGGGCTGAGGTGATACTTGAGGCGGACCACTACGGCCTGGAGAAGGTCAAAGAGCGCATTCTCGAGTACCTCGCAGTGCAGCAGCGCATCAACAAGGTCAAAGGGCCAATTCTGTGCCTGGTGGGTCCACCGGGCGTAGGCAAGACCTCGTTGGGTGAGTCGATAGCCAATGCCACCAATCGTAAGTTCGTGCGCATGTCGCTGGGTGGTATGCGCGACGAGGCCGAGATTCGTGGCCACCGGCGCACCTACATCGGCTCGCTGCCGGGCAAGATCATCCAGAACATGGCCAGGAAGGGCACCCGCAATCCGCTGTTCATGCTCGACGAGGTCGACAAGATGTCGATGGATTTTCGCGGTGATCCTTCGTCGGCACTGCTCGAGGTGCTGGACCCCGAGCAGAACCATAAATTTGGCGACCACTACCTCGAGGTTGATTACGACTTGTCGGAGGTTATGTTTATCGCTACGGCGAACACTCTCAACATTCCCTCGCCGCTGTTAGACCGGATGGAGGTTATTCGTATCTCGGGCTACACCGAGGACGAAAAGATTAACATTGCTACGCGTTACCTCGTGCCGAAACAGATTGCTAACAATGGCCTCAAGGATCACGAGATCCGCATCAACAAGCAGGCGCTGATCAACATCGTGCGCTATTACACCCGCGAGGCCGGTGTCCGTGCTCTCGAGAGAGAGATCGCCAAGATCTGCCGTAAGGTAGCTAAGGAATTACTGCTTACCCAGAGGAAAAGCAAGGTCTCGATCGTATCGCGTAGTCTTGAGAAGTACCTCGGCGTCAGGCGCTATCGCTATGGGCGGGCCGAGGAGCGAAACCGAGTCGGCCAAGCTACCGGCCTAGCCTGGACCGAGGTTGGCGGAGAACTGCTCACTATGGAAGCGGCGGTGATGCCCGGCAAGGGCAAGCACAGTTTTACCGGCAAGCTTGGAGACGTGATGCAGGAGTCTATTCAGGCGGCCATATCGGTAGTGCGCACGCGTTCGGCCCAATACGGAATCGAGGTCGATTTTTACCAGAAACAGGACATACATATTCACGTCCCAGAGGGCGCCACGCCCAAGGATGGCCCGAGTGCCGGCATTGGCATGTGTACAGCGATGATCTCTGCTATTACCGGTATCCCGATCCGTTCGGATGTTGCTATGACCGGGGAAATCACTCTGCGCGGTGAAGTGTTACCAATCGGCGGCCTCAAAGAGAAGTTGTTGGCGGCCCACCGTGGCGGTATCGAGACAGTACTGATCCCGGAGGAAAATGAGAAGGAATTGATCGAGATTCCCAAGAACATCAAGAGCGGCCTCGAGATCATCCCGGTACGCTGGATCGACGAGGTCTTTGCGGTGGCGCTCGAAAAAATGCCGCGTGCTAAAGACGGTGAGGGAACTGCGCCGACTGGCAAGGGCCGCAAGAAACCAGCCAATCGGGAAGGCGCGCGTACCCACTGATGTTGCCGGGGCGCCAGCATTTTGCGCTGTTGCTGATAAAACCTGCTCTCGAAAGCGCCGATCAGTGTGCTAATCTCCTATCGGGTACTATTATTTTTGCCGGTTTATTAATAATTTAGGCCATACTCTTATTGTAGAAACTAATTTTACAGAACGCCCCTTGACCCTCGCCCGAACCGGAACTGGAGTCAGGATGGTTGACACCCAATTTTTGCCCTTGGTATAAGGGTTTTGCGCAAAAAAGGCGTTGGCAGGAGCGGGCAATGATCTAGCAACACACGGACCGCCGAAGGTCTCATGATTCTTGCGCTAGGCGGTTACCTATCACGACTGAACAAGGGGATTAAACATGAACAAAGCTGATCTCATTGATGCTGTAGCAGCCGCAGCCGGTTTGAGTAAGACGGACTCCGCCTCGTCGGTCGAAGCAGTCCTCGGTAGTATCACTTCGGCCCTGCAGCGGGGCGAACAGGTTCAACTGGTCGGGTTCGGCACTTTCTCGGTCAGTGCACGTGCGGCGCGCACCGGCCGTAATCCACGTACCGGTGAAAGCATCTATATCGCGCCGTCCAAAGCACCCAAGTTCAAGGCTGGCAAAGGCTTAAAGGATGCCTTAAACTAGCGCCCCCTTTTTCGGGGTGCTTAGCTCAGTTGGGAGAGCGTCGCCC
Source organism: Arenicellales bacterium (assembly GCA_030747115.1). Taxonomy (GTDB): domain Bacteria; phylum Pseudomonadota; class Gammaproteobacteria; order Arenicellales; family UBA868; genus UBA12578. The sequence continues at coordinate 8,062 of JASLLH010000042.1, read as the reverse complement.
TTACAAGGCGAAGGTCGCAGGTTCGAACCCCGCAGCACCCACCAAAGGTCCGTACAGGCAGATTCTGCGGGCTTTCCATCAAGAAATTCCGGAGCGGTAGTTCAGTTGGTTAGAATGGAGCGGTAGTTCAGTTGGTTAGAATACCGGCCTGTCACGCCGGTGGTCGCGGGTTCGAGTCCCGTCCGCTCCGCCACTGAAGACAAGGCCAGGCAGATGCGTGATCAACGCCCTCGCCTGGCCTTTTTATTTGCTACCTTGGGGTCCAAGCAGAGGAAAACCCGATTATGTTGACAACAATCAGGGAAAAAGCAACTGGCTGGATTGCCTGGGCCATAGTTATCCTGATTACCATTCCTTTTGCCCTGTGGGGTATCAACTCCTACTTCGAGGGCGCTACCAAGGTTGTAGTCGCGACCGCTAACGGCATTGATATAGAACAGCAGGTCTACCAGCAAGCACTTGCTGACCAGCGCAGATCACTGGTCCAGCTCATGGGTCGTAACGTCGATGCGGAGTATTTCGCAACCCTGGCTTTCAAACGGCAGGTGCTCGAGTCACTGATCGACCGGAACCTGCAGGCCGATTACCTGCACCGCCGGGGTTTTCGGCTAACCGATCAGCAGCTGGCGAGTCGAATTCGATCGATGCCGGCATTCCAGAGCGACGGTGCTTTCGACCAGCAACGTTACGAGATGCTGGTGCGTAACGCGGGCCTTTCAGTGGAGGGATTCGAGCAGCAGCAACGCCAGCAGGGTGCGCTAGAGCAGTTGCTGGCCGGGCTGAGCCAGACCGCGTTCGTCACCGACGCGGCGGTGGACCAGGCCCTGCAGTTACTGGGACAAAAGCGTATCGCCAGTTATGCTTTGCTGGATATTGCGCTTTTCCGAGATGCCGCAATAGTCACTGAAGATGCCATCCAGGACCAATATGAGAGCAATCCGGATGGATATTTCGCACCGGCCGAGGTGCAGGTGGGCTACCTGCGCTTGTCGGTGGCGGATCTTGCCGCCGAGATCGAAGTCGAACCGGCCGCGGCCAGGCGCTTTTATGACGAGAATCCGGAGCGTTTCTCGCTGCCTGGCAGCCGCAGCGCCCGCCATATTTTGATTGCGTTAGCGGCCGAGGCGGACGAAGCAACTGTAGCGAGTGCCCGCGAGAAGGCGGCGGCGCTGGCCAAGCGGGCCCGAGATGGCGAAGATTTTGCAGCCTTGGCGCAAGCACACTCCGATGACCCGGGCTCGGCCAAGCGCGGCGGTGACCTCGGGCTCATTCGCCCCGGTACCATGGCAGCAGCGTTCGAGGAAGCGGTCTTTGCCCTCGCCAGGGGCGAGATCAGCGACCCGGTAAGGACTGAGTACGGCTGGCACGTAATCAAACTGGTCGACCTGACCCTGACACGGGTCGAGACCTTTGCCAAGGTGCATGGCGAGATTGAGGACGAGTTGCGTCGACGCGAAGCCGAGGAGCGCTTCGTGGTACTGGCCGAGGAATTCCAAAACATCGTCTACGAGCAGCCCGATTCGCTGGAGCCAGCGGCTGAGGCGCTCGAGCTTGAGGTGCGGCACAGCGAGTGGTTCTCGCGTGAATCAGGTACTGGTATCGCTGCGTCCGGCGTGGTGCGCGAGGCGGCTTTTAGCACCGAGGTGCTGGTAGATCAACTGAATAGCGAAATGCTCGAGGTTGACGCTGATACCTTGGTCGCCGTGCATGTGAGAGATCACCGGGAGCGACGACGCCAGTTACTGGCAGAGGTACGTGAATCGATCGGTCGGCAATTGCGCGAGAGGGCCGCTGGGGTAGACCTAGAGGCAGCAGGCAGCGTTATGGTCGAGCGCGTCCGCAATGGCGCCGACTGGGCACAAGTTCTTGCTGACGGCGGCCTAGAAGCGCAGCAATTACCGCAGGACATGGGCGCTGCCAGCGAACCGCTGGAGCAGGCGGTGGTCGAGGCTGTTTTTTCGGCACCGGTACCGGCTCCCGGGGTGGCGGGTTTCGGTGGTCTGCGGCTAGATGCCAGCCATTATCTGGTGTATAGGCTTGAGCGGGTCGAGGCGGGAAATCCGGCCGCGGTGAGCTCGGCCGAACGGGAAGAGGTTGCCCAGTTGCTGCTTACCCGCCGCGGTGAGGAACTCTTTGCCGAGGTCAACCGCACCCTGCGGGCGGATGCAGAGGTGAGTATCTACGACGACAATCTTTGAACCCGATGCCGCAGCAGTCGCCTTAAGCCTGATCAGCAAAATGTGGGCTGATACCTACAGTGTTGAAGCCAGCATCGACGTAGGTGATCTCTCCGGTGATGCCCGAGGCAAGGTCCGAGCACAGGAATGCGGCTGTGTTGCCGACTTCCTCGGCGGTTACACCCCGTCCCAGCGGCGCAGTGTGCTCGTAGAAGTTCATCATTTTCCTGAAGCCGCGGATGCCAGATGCCGCCAGTGTCCGGATCGGTCCGGCCGAGATGCCGTTAACGCGGATACCCTCGCCCCCCAATGACTGGGCCAGGTATCGCACGTTGGCTTCGAGGCTGGCTTTAGCTAAGCCCATCACGTTATAGCCCGGCATGGAGCGCTCCGAGCCGATGTAACTAAGCGTCAGCATGGCGCCACCGGTTTGCATGAGCGGGCGTGTGGCCCGTGCCAGCGCAGAAAAACTGAAGGAACTGATCTCGTGGGCGGTGTTGAAACCGGACCGGGTGACCGAGTCCAGGAACAGACCCTCGAGTTGTTCGCGCGGCGCAAAACCGATCGAGTGCACCAGGATGTCGAGATGGTCCCAGTGTTCGGCCAGGGCGGTTGCCACGGCCTCGATTTCGTCGTCGCTGCCGACGTCGCAAGGCAGCACGATTTGCGAGTCCAGGTCCTGCGCAAACTGTTCGACACGGGGCTGCAACTTGTCGTTCTGGTAAGTGAGGGCCAACGTCGCGCCCTCGCGGTGCATAGCCTGGGCGATGCCCCAGGCGATGGAGCGATTGGACGCAACACCCGTGATCAATGCTCGCTTGCCGTCAAGAAATCCCATAGTTAGCCTGACTGTTGTTTAGAATCGTCGGTGTTATTGTTTGTAGCCCAACCGCCAGCCGCTGTCAAAGCGCCCATGCAGCCGAGAGGGAATACTACCGCCGTTGTGCCCATGGAGTCCGCTCTGGCTGGGAAGGCCGCGGCGCTGGCCGAACGGTTGCTGCTGCCGCTGGCCGAGGCGCGGAGTGAAACTTACCGTTTCCTGCTACAAGTGCATTCCCGGGGGTTGGCCCTCAAGGACCAGGGCCAACCTGGTACCCGGGCGCTGTGGCTCGACCCGGCTCGACGCCGAACTGTGCCGGGCGGCCGCGACCTCATCGCGCGGGCACTTGGTCGGCATTGCTGCACCATTATCGACGCCACAGCCGGCTTCGGGTTCGATGCTTTCGATTTCGCACGTCGCGGCAAGCGGGTCGTTGCGATCGAGCGCTCGACCGTGGTTGCCGAGCTGCTAGTAGATGCAGTACCGCGCTTTTTGTCGTGCCAGCCTAATGCAGGCCTTAGCGTGATCACCGGCGATAGCCGGCATCTGCTGACAACCTTGCCGCCAGCTGACGTGGTGTTTCTAGATCCAATGTTTCCGAGCCATCAGCAAAAAAGCGCGCGCTCATGCAAGGCTCAGCTTATGCTACGAGCATTGGTGGGGGATGACAATGACGCAGCAATGCTGGCAAGGCTCGCCCGGGAGCGGGCACTCAAGCGGGTGGTGGTGAAAAGACCTCGGCATGCGCCGGCACTCGGCGGCCCGCCCGATCTAACCTATGCTGGCCGCGCAGTCCGTTACGATGTCTACTTGGCAGGCAACTCATGATCGACTCGTTTTGGTTCTATTGTCCCGGCTTAGCCGGTGCCGGAGTGCAGGTAGCGTTGCCGGTCAGCGAGGCACACCATGCGCTGCGCGCGCGGCGCCTTAAGATCGGCGATACCCTCACTTTGTTTGATGGTGCCGGCCGGGTGGCCGAAGGTTGTATCGCTGGTACCAGTCAACGGCCAACTGGCGTGACGGTGGCGCTGGGCCAGCATCACGTGCACCCAGCACCGGCCCAGATCCATCTTTTCAGCGCCCTGCCCAAGGGTGACCGCCAGGGGGTAATGCTCGATATGGCAACCCAGCTTGGTATGACTGACTTTACCCCGTTGATCTGCGAGCGCAGCGTCAGCCAGGCCTCGAACAAGGCATTTGAGCGCTGGCAGCGAACGCTCATCGAGGCCTGCAAGCAAAGCCATCGGCCTTGGTTGCCGGTGTTGCACTCACCACTGGCGCCTCGACAACTGGCCGCGCGGGGGGCGACGCCAGAATGCCTGGTGTTATTGGCCATGGTCGGCACTGCTGCCCTGGCTCGGGCGTTTCCCGGCATGGACGCGGTCACAGCCTCACCCCGCTGGCTGTTGGTGGGGCCTGAAGGGGGATTTACGCCACCTGAGCAGGCTGATTTGAAGTCCCTTGGCAGCGCTTGTGTGGCGGTTGGTACCGGTGTCTTGCGGACCGAGACCGCAGCGGTGGCGATGGTGGCGGTAGTGGCCGGATAATGATCGCAGGTGCGGGATGGGCGCGTCAGAGTGTGCGAATCCGCTGCTGCTGCGCTTGCAACTCCTCGATGGAGCGGGTCAGGTCGTCGGCGCGCACACGCTCCTTAGCAACAATTTTCTGTGGTGCTCGTGAGAGGAAATCCTGGTTGGCGAGTTTCTCTTGGCAGCGCTTGAGGTCGCCGTCCAGTTTGTCGATCTCTCGGGTGAGGCGCTTGAGTTCGGCGTCACGGTCAATCAGTGAGCCCATGGGCACCAGGATTTTCAACTCACCCACGAGCGCGGTGGCGCTCTTGGGGGGCTCGCCCTGTCCCGATATGTAGTCCAGACTCTCAAGGCGGCCTAATTCCAGCAGTAGCGCGTGGAATGTGTCTGCGCGCTGACGGTCGGTGTCGTTGCCGCCCTGCAGCAATGCCGGCAGTCGCTGACGCGGTTCGATATTCATCTCACCGCGGATATTGCGCAGTCCGCTAACCAGTGTCTGCACCCAGGCCATGTCCGCCATGGCTGTGGGGTCGATCACATCCGGGTCAGCTATCGGGTAGGGCTGGACCATAATCGAATCACCGGTGGCAGTAGTTCGCCGCTGTAGCTTTTGCCATAAGGCTTCTGAGATGAACGGCATGATCGGATGAGCTAGGCGCAGCGAAGCCTCCAGCACGTCGACCAAGGTTTGGCGGATACCGGTTTTGTGTGCCGGCGAAAGGTTCGGGTCAGCCAGTTCGATTTTAGCGATCTCCAGGTACCAGCTGCAGTACTCGTCCCAGATGAACGAGTGCAATAACTGGGCCACTTGGTCCAGCCGATAGCCGCCCATCGACCCGGCGATACTGTCCGAGACCTGCTGTAGCCGCCCGCTGATCCAACGCTCGGCGGGTCCGGTTTGGTATTCTGCCAGGGCGTTGTCCGTCAATGACTCGGTATTCATCATCACGAAGCGGGCCGCGTTCCAGAGTTTGTTGCAGAAATTGCGAAAGCCCTCTATCCGGCCCAAGTCGAAGCGGATGTCACGCCCCTGGGTAGCAAGGCTGGCAAAGGTGAAGCGCAGCGCATCAGTGCCATAGGAGGGGATGCCCTGGGGAAACTGGCGGCGGGTCGCACCCTCGATCCGTTTCGCCATCTGCGGCTGCATGAGGCCGGCAATGCGTTTAGCCACCAGTGCATCGAGGTCAATCCCGTCGATCAGATCCAATGGGTCCAGCACGTTGCCCTTGGACTTGGACATCTTCTGTCCATCGGCGTCACGCACCAGACCATGCACGTAGACCTCGGCAAAGGGTACACCACCTGCGAACTTGAGCCCAAACATAATCATTCGCGCGACCCAGAAGAAGATGATGTCAAAGCCCGTAACCAGGACGCTGGTGGGATAGAAGGTCTCGAGTTCCTCGGTTTGCCGCGGCCAGCCCAGGGTGGAGAATGGCCACAGTGCGGAGGAGAACCAGGTGTCGAGTACATCCTCATCCTGGCGCAGGGTGACCTCACGACCGTGTTTGTCTTGTGCTTGGCGCTGGGCATCTTGTTCGTCACAGGCGACGAAGATATTGCCCTCGTCATCGTACCAAGCCGGTATGCGATGACCCCACCAGATCTGGCGCGAAATGCACCAATCCTGAATGTTGTTCATCCACTCGAAGTAAGTGCGGTTCCAGTTTTCGGGCACGAAGCGGATATCGCCGTTCGCAACAGCCTTGATCGCAGGTTGCGCCAATGGTTGGGTGCGGACGAACCACTGGTCAGTGAGGAAGGGCTCTACTACCGAGTGCGAGCGGTCACCGTGGGGCACCATCAGGATGTGATCCTCGATTGTTTCTACTAGGCCCTGTGCTTCGAGGTCAGCCACGATCTGCTCGCGCGCAGCGAAGCGATCCATGCCGTGGTAGTCGGAACCCGGCAGGTCGATGGCGCCGCTGGAATCGAGGATGTTGATTGGCGTGAGGCCGTGCCGGGCGCCCACTTCAAAATCATTGAAATCATGTGCTGGCGTGATTTTGAGGCAGCCGGTCCCGAACTCCGGATCCACGTAATCGTCAGCAATTACCGGAATCTCACGGTTGGCAAGCGGCAGCATCACCGCCGCACCTATCAGGTGCCGGTAGCGCTCATCTTCGGGGTGTACCGCCACTGCTGTATCACCCAGCATCGTCTCCGGCCGGGTGGTGGCGACGATCAGGGCACCGCTGTCATCGGCCAGGGGATAGCTCAGGTGCCAGAGGTGGCCGTTCTCTTCCTCCGAAATGACCTCGAGGTCCGATAGCGCAGTGTGCAGTACCGGATCCCAGTTCACCAGCCGTTTGCCACGGTAGATGAGATCTTCTTGGTACAGACGGACGAACACTTCACGCACCGCATGGGAGAGGTCTTCGTCCATGGTGAAGCGCTCGCGGCTCCAGTCCAGTGACGCTCCCATCCGTCGCAGTTGGTGGGTGATGGCGCCGCCGGACTCTTTTTTCCACTGCCAGATCTGCTCTATAAACGCCTCCCGGCCGAGGTCGTGGCGGGTCTTGCCCTGAGCTTCTAGCTGGCGCTCCACCACCATTTGCGTCGCAATACCAGCATGGTCGGTCCCAGCTTGCCAGAGAGTACGGTTACCACGCATCCGCTGATAGCGAATCAGTGCATCCATGACTGTGTCCTGAAACGCATGCCCCATATGTAGATTGCCCGTCACGTTCGGCGGTGGTATGGCAATGCAGTAGGGGTTTTCAGTACCCTGTGGGGTAAAGTAGCCACGGCTTTCCCATTCGCCGTACAGTGATTGCTCTATGGCGTGGGGATCGTAGGTTTTGCTGAGGTCATCTACGGTCATGATCGTCCATGGGTGAACCGGTTGGCTGGATTAACACTTGCCAAACTGGGAAGTTACAAAGCGCCAAAGTATAGGGTAACTGCGTGTCTGCAGGCACTCTGGGTTGGCAACGGCGGGTACTCAGCCGCCTTTCAGCCAGGGCACAAGTTGTCCCCTGATGTCACGGCTGAGCTGGTCACGCAAGGCCTCGTCCAGCGATTCGCCAGTGTGTCGGTGCAGGCGTTTCTCGACCAGGCGCAGCAGTTCGTGGGTGAGCTCATCGATAGCTGTGTCTGCCGGTACCGGTGATTGCAAAGGTGGAATTGGTGTCGCTGTGCCAGCGCGAAACGTTGTCGGAGCCTGATTATCGGAACGCAGTGGCGGCACCCGGTCAGCATTGTCTGCGGCTTGGGTGGTTGCGGCCGGTGGCTCGAACATGTCAAAGGTGGTTGGCGTTGGTGATTCGACGATCTCGGTGAGAATCGGAACTTCAGGCCCGGGCGGCGGGGGGTTATCGGCTAAGTCGTCGCTGCTTGGAGCCGGGTCGATCAGCCGGCCCAGCGCGCGCAGTTCCCGGATCAACGCACTTTTGTCCTTATTCCTGGCCATGACAGAACGCTATTGGCAGTTACAATCTGACCGGATGGGTCGCCGGTTCAATACCCTGTTCGCGGTAGAAGCGAAAACGTTGTCGCCCTGAGGCCTTTTCCGAGGCTTTGCCGCCGACCACCTC
>JASLLH010000041.1:0-15173 GCA_030747115.1 Arenicellales bacterium | reverse complement strand
CGTCCGGCTCACCTTTGCCGAAGCGTTCCGGATCGTCACTGAACTTGCGAACCTGGTCATAGGCCACCAGGCCGGCAATCTGCCCGCCTGCACCGGGGATGATGCCAACGATCACACCGGAAACCGTGCCCACCGCGAGCGCCTTGAAGCGCCGCAAGTTGTACCTGATCGAGTCGATCAGGCGGTGACTCTCTAGGCTGTAGAGACTGCCAGTATTCTTTTCCCGGGCAGTGACCAACAACTGAAAAACCTGCGGGATAGCGAACAAACCGATGAGTGCTGCCACCACGTGCACACCGCCCGTCACATGATCTGAAAACACAAAACGCGCTTCACCAAAAATCGGGCTGATTCCGATAGTCGATATCCACAGTCCCACCGCGCCAGAGAGCAACCCCTTGACGACCGACTTGGAACCAACGCTGCCGATGACGGTCACGCCGACAATAGCTATCCAGAACAGTTCGGCTGGGCCGAAGGCCAGTGCCAGTTCTGCCAGAGGCGGGGTAAAAAAGATCAGCACCACTACCCCGATGACACCACCGATAAACGAACTAATAAAGCAGTAGTGCAATGCCTCGGATGCACGGCCCTGTTTGGCCAGAGGATGTCCGTCAAGAACGGTGGCAATGTTGGCGGGTGCGCCCGGTATATTCACCAAAATGCCGCTGATCGCCCCGCCAGCGACCGTCGCCGTGTACACCGCTCCGAGAAGAACCAGACCCGTCGCCGAATCCATATGAAAAGTAAATGGAATCAGCAGGGCAACGGCCATGGTTGGACTGAGGCCAGGCATCGCACCCAACACCAGACCGGCGCCGGTCGCCAATACGAGCACGAGCATGATCTCGGGTGTAAGTACATCGCCGAAGAACTGAATAAACTCCAATTCCTGCTCCTCCTGCGGCGAAAGCCTTTCCAGGGGCTCCCGCTGACATCTCTGATGGCGGGTGGACGCCAATCACGATATACTATTTATATAAGTAATATAACTCATATATATGTGTTGAATTATGCCCAAAATTGAACCAATTCAGGCCGAAATTACTGAGAAATCAGCGTTTCCCGTCACTGCAACTCCGGTTAAACCTCTCTACCGGGTCGTAGAAGACTACCTGCGCCAGCAGATCGACAGCGGCGAGTTGGCACCTGGCGACCTGATTTCTTCCGAACCTCAGCTAGCCAATAAGATCAATGTGAGCGTTGGCACTGTCAAAAAGGCCATAGAGAATCTGGTACGGGAACGGCGTCTTTATCGCCACCAGGGCAAAGGCACCTACGTATCAAGAATCGATTTCAACAACAGTCTTTTTCGCTTTTTCTCCTATGGTACCCACAGTGGTAACCCGGTACGGATCCATAAGGAAACCCCGGTTCGGGAACTGCGTCAGGGCCCAGGTGAGATCTGTCACAAATTGCAGGTCCCTGAGCAATGCGAAATGGTCTACATCGAGCGTATCGGTTATCGCGAAGAAATGCCGGTACTGATCGAAAAATGCTGGTGGATTGCGTCGATGGTCCCAGGTCTTGAAAAAGAGGAAGTTCATATCCCTGATCTGATGTATGCAGTAGTGGTGGACCAGCTCGGAGTTCCTATCATCCGCTCAGAGGAATCTCTTACTGCTGAGATCGCAGATCAACATACAGCACGCGCACTCGATATCGACCCTGGCGCACCACTGGTGGTGTTGCATCGCTTGACCTATACCCAGGGCAACTGCCCAATCGAGTTTCGCATTACCCGCGGCCGGGCAGATAGTTTCAGTTACCGCACCGAAATTCGTTAGGCATAAGAACTTAACTCCACAGAGCAACCACCAGCCTCTGGGTTATCAGAAATTCAGGGAAATATCCTGATGCTTTGATTTACAACGAGCCACGAACTCCGCCTGCTCGGCGTCCAAGCGCTCCTGTAAACGCAATCCTACTGTACGCTTGAGGGCCTGGTCATACTCAGTCAACGGCCCGCCGAGCTCTTGGCTCGCCTTCTGTCGCCAACGCACTTCGTCGGCATATAACGCGAGACCCTCATCAAGCAAGGCCAGCGCTTTCACCGGGTCGGCATTGCTCCCCTTGAGAGCGCGCCGGGCCTTACTGATCCGGGATTTGATCTTACTGCTGCCGGCTATCGACCCCAGTTCCTTGCCCAAGGCCTTTATTGTCGGCATCGCGGTGTCCGGCGCTTCATTTATTATCACCTCGCGGAGGCCCGCCAAGGCCGGGCCAATATCGATTAACGCCGGTGTTGCTGCGAGCAGCTGTCGCACCTGGACCAGCGCATCGTACGATTCATCCACATTTCGCCGATAAGCAATAACCGCTTTCTTTTCCTGTTTGACCAGGGTCACGTAAGCTTCATGCTGACCTTCCCAGTCCACGGGGATGGTGGCGGCGATCTGTTGTTTTTCCTGAACCAGCGCGGCAATTTTCCTATCGATGGCGAGCAGGTCTGCTTCGGTACCCTCGCCGCGGCTGATCCGGTTCTTCTCCTGCTCCAGTTCTTCGATCTTCTTATCTACCTTACGCATCTGGCGCTGGATGAACCGGGTCTTGCGATGCAGTGGCCGATAACCTGGCTCAAACTGGCCAACCGCCGCGCGAGTGCGCTGCAGTTCCGTGATCAGAGCAAAGGTGTTGAGTACTCCGGCATGGGTCTTCTCTAATGCTGCTGCCTGGGCTTGGGGCAGGAAACTCATATCAAGGGCACGCATCGTCCGGACCGCTGCTCGTAGCGTATCTTCGGACTCGTCGTAGCGGGTGAAAACGTAGGTCTCAAGGCATTCCTGCAGCCTGGGATTCATCGGTGGCGGGGCCGTCTCAGCGGTCAGGGTGATCTTGTTAGGCAGATAGTTAACCAAGCTGGGCAAGTATCCGGTGATCGCGAGACCCGCCAACTGCAGGGCGATAAACGCCACGGCCCCACGGTAGATCTGCAGCGTCTTCACCGTGGAGGGGGCGACGCCGCGCAGGTAAAACAGCGCAAAACCAAAAGGTGGGGTCAAAAACGAGGTCTGAATATTAAGTCCTATCATCACCCCCAACCAGACAGCGGTGACATTGGCCGAAGGCTCTGCCAGCAGGATCGGGGCAACGATGGGCACCACCACAACGGCAATCTCGATAAAGTCGAGAAAGAATCCGAGCAGAAAAATCACCGCCATTACCACGATGAACTGCATCCAGAACCCGCCGGGTAGCCCACCCAGAAAATCCTTGACCAGGATTTCCCCGCCAAACGCCCTAAATGCAGAGGTCAGCATTGCCGCACCAATGAGGATAATGAACACCATCGAGGTAATCTTGGCCGTCTCCACCATGACCCCACGCAACACGTCTTCAGTAACGAACGCCCGGTGTGCACTCCACAGCATCGAGACCAACAGCCCAGCGACACCTACGGATGCCAAAATGAGGCCGACCACATCCTTGGATGACTGCAGGTTCTTGACATTGACCTCGTAGGTACTGTTAACAACGAAGATCAACAGTGTCGACACCAAGGCGATGATCGCCGGAAGGTAGCGGTGCCTACCACTAGTGTTGAGCCGGTAGCCGCCCATGATCATAGCGCCGATGGCGCCGATGGCGCCGGCCTGATTGACGGTGGCGATACCCATGATGATGGAGCCCAGCACCGCAAAAATCAGCGCCAACGGTGGTACCAGCGCCAGCACCACCCGGAAGATAAACTGAAGATCGTACTTACCTTCGTAGGGGACAGACGGCGCACTGCGGGGCTGAATTAAAGCTCTAATGAGGATGTAGCCCATGTACAGCCCCACCAGCACCAGGCCTGGAAACAGGGCCCCCATGAACATCTCACCAGCGCTCGCTGAACTGACAGAAAACTCCGATGGCAGGTTGAATTCACCGGTGACCTGTTTGTAGTGCTCGGTGCGCAAGGCCCCGGCCACATCGGTGGCGTTGGACAACTGATCAGCGAGAATGATCAGGACGATAGAGGGAGGGATAATTTGACCCAGCGTGCCGGCGGCACAAATCGTGCCGCAAGCAAGCGGTTTGGCATAGTTGTGCCGCAGCATGGCTGGCAGCGAAATCAGTCCCATGGCTATGACCGTGGCCCCAACAATGCCTGTGGTCGCAGCCAGCAACGTCCCGACGAATACCACCGAGATGCCCAGCCCGCCGGGCACCGGCCCGAACAACTGGGCCATGGCCACCAGCAGGTCTTCGGCAATCTTTGACCGCTGCAGCATGATGCCCATGAATATGAACAACGGAATCGCAATCAGCGTATCGCGCTCAACATCCCAGTACAGACTGCGAAAATTAGTGACCCCTGCACTCAACCACTGGACTGCACCACCCTGGGCAAAATAGGCACCCGCATCACCAGCAAAAATGTACCCGCACAATGCAGCTGCGCCAATACTGAGAATCGCCGAGCCCGGCAGGGAAAAAGCCACCGGGAAACCGGAGCTCAACGCCAGCACCATCAGTGCTATGAGCAGGCTCAGAAAAACGAGTTCCATGGGCTTTCGGCGCTTGGCTACCGCTAGGGCGCCGATTCTTCGGCGACGTCCTTGTGGCCAGGCTCACCACAAAGATCGGCCACACTGCTCAGAAAGTAGCTGCAAAACTGGATCATCATGGATACGGCAAAAATGATGAGAAAGCCCACCATTAGGTACTTGACGTACATGCCGTAGCCCTGCTGGTAAACCTCGAAACTGAGCAGCGGGCTGTTCAGGCTGCTACCTTTGCTGGCCATGCCAGTCGTCAGAATCACCCAACATAACGGCAACCCTAGCAGGGTTGAGCCCAGGCAATTGGTCCAGGCCTTGCCACGTAGGCTAAAGCGGGTATAGAAAACGTCCACGCGCACATGCCCTTCGGTGATAAGGGCATAGGCACTGGCGAAAAGGAATAGTGCCGCATACCAGAAACGCACCAAGTCACCCATAAATACTTGTTCGTAGGAGTAGATGAAACGCGAGATGACGATCTGGAATTCGGCAATCACAACGAACAGCGCCAGCCAGATAAACCCAAGGCCACGGGCGAACAAGGCGATGGTGAAACCAAGTATCACCAGTGGGTAGTGGATGTAACTGCCGCGATACACTGAGCGTCCAAGATTCGTTGCCATCTCCTCGCCGAAAAGAGCAACTAGAAATCCCTCCACGCGCAGGAATGAGATCACCATGTCGACCACACCCACCAGCAGCACGGCCCAGAAACAGCCGCGGATGACATACGCTGCCACCGACGACCACAATTCCGAGTCCACACGCAGACCCCGTTGCGGGGTCAACAATACATAAACTGCCACCCCGACCAGCAGGACCAGCAGTATTCCCAGCTGGATCCAGCCCAACAGCAACACATCATCGGCCAGCGGCGAGCGTAATGGTCCCAGCCCCAGCCACTGCTGTTGGGCAAAGAATTTCCACAGACCCGGCCAATTCCGCCAGAAGATAAGGTAGTTGTTGATCAGAAACAAAAAGGTGCTACCGATCACGGCCGCAGCGAACATGCGGGCCAGCACAGCCGGTCCGGTCAAGTGCACCGGCTCGGTACCAACCGTTGCCACCCTGCTCGATTCCATTATGGCCATACCTTTGCGTTACCTGCACAGTGCCATGTGACCCGGCCTGGCAACCGACGGCACGGACTATCGGTGAGCACAAGGGAAAACGGAGCCCGCAGGCCCCGCCTTCCTTTCCTGGTGACAGGTGTCAGATCAGAGACCGAGCACCCGGTTGCGTTGTGCAAGGTAGGCCACATCAGAGATCTTGGCCCAACCACCGACTGCAGCACGAGTAGCCTCGAAACTCTCGTGAACGCGGTTTGTAAGATCACTGTGAGCCCGGACTTCTTCGAACACCTCCGCCGCTGCCTCACCGAAACTGTCGTAAACATCGTCATTGAAGGCGCGCAACTGAACGCCCTGCTCGTTGATCAGTTTCTCTAGCGACACGCCATTGTTGTAGTTGTACTCAGACATCATCAGGTCGTTCTCCAGCGCTGCAACCGACGTGATAAGCAACTGGTCCGAAGCAGACAGGCTATCCCAGAACGACTTGTTCCAGCCGAACGACAGCATCGAGCCCGGCTCGTGCATGCCCGGATAGTAATAGTACTTGGCCGCCTCATAGAACTTCATGAAGCCATCGTTCCAGGGGCCGACCCACTCAGTAGCATCAATAGCGCCAGACATCAGGTTCTCGTAGATCTGGCCACCCGGCAGAGACACGGGCGAAGCGCCCAGCTTGGCCATGACATCGCCGCCAAGGCCCGGGATACGCATCTTGAGTCCCTTAAGGTCATCGGCCGAGTTGATCTCCTTGCGGAACCAGCCACCCATCTGTACACCGGTGTTACCGGCCGGCATATTTTTCAGCCCGAATTCAGCAGCCAGTTCATCCCAGAGTTCCTGACCACCACCGAAACGTATCCAGGCGTTGATCTCGGTATAGGTCAAACCAAAGGGCACCGATGTAAAGTAAGCCCAACCCGGGTGCTTGCCTTTCCAGTAGTAATCGGCGGTGTGGTAGCACTGCGCATTACCGGAGGCGACCTCGTCAAACGAGTCGAAGGCCTTGACCCGTTCGTTGGCCGCGAAGTACTCAACATGCAGGCGGCCATCGGTCGCATCGGCCAAGTTTTTGGCCAGCCGTTGAGCAGCCGTACCCAGGCCTGGAAAATCGCGCGGCCAGGTGCTGACCATAACGATTTCAGTCCGCGCCTTGACAATTGCTGGTGCAGCCAGGGTACCAGCGGCAACCGCACTGCCAGCACCGGCTTTTTTCAGAAAATCACGACGTTTCATGTTGTATCCTCCTTATTTGAGAAACGGTTAAAAATGTCGTTATTAGCACGCCAGGCAGTATCACTGGCCTCGCGTAACCCGCCAAGTGTCCTTAATTTTCGCAGTTCTGTCCAGTCGCCGGCCGGCCCTGCGGCCAAAGCTGCGTTTACCCTTTGTAAGTGGGGCCAACGCGACCCGAAAAGTGCCGGCCGTTGACCCCGGGCGGGGCGCGCCTGGCCGCCGCACAACAAGGGCCGATGCTGGCCCGGCACCCTTGGGGAACTGTTACCATCACGGCGCTTTTCGACAACCCAGGGATCTTGGCGTGAAAAAACAAGAAACAAAACCCGGTGAGGCGACCATTGCGGTGACCACCGGCCGCTCGAGCCGAACGCACCATGGCGTGGTCAACACCCCCGTTTATCACGCCTCCACCATCCTGCACCCGGACCTCGCCTCTTTTGAGCGCCGGCACCAGCCCGGCAACCGGCAGCGGGTGGTCTACGGCCTGTTGGGCACGCCGACGACTTTCGATCTCGAACGTGCGGTTGCCGATCTCGAGGGCGGTCATGACGCGGTACTGACCTCCTCCGGCCTGTCTGCAGTCAGTATTGCTCTGCTCGCATTCTTGCATACCGGTGACCATGTGCTGGTAGCCGACACGGTCTACGCCTGGACCCGGATCTTCTGCGATGAAGTACTGCCTGGGCTCGGCATAGCCGTGACTTACTACGATCCGCTGGCCGGCAGCAATATCGAAAGCCTCATCGAGGACAACACCCGGGTGATCTTCCTGGAATCCCCGGGGTCACTCACCTTTGAAATCCAGGACGTGCCCGCCATCACTGCGATAGCCCGGGCACGGGGCATCACGACCATCCTCGACAACACCTGGGCGACGCCACTTTTTTTTAAATCCTTCGAGCATGGTGTAGACGTTGCTGTGCACGCAGCCACCAAATACCTCTCTGGCCACGGTGACATCATGATGGGGGTTATTGTCAGCAACGAAAGGTGCTGGCAAGTTGTCCACCGGACCCGTAATCACTTCGGCCAGTGCGTTGGTCCAGACGATGCCTATGCAACGCTGCGCAGCTTGCGTACCCTGCCTGTGCGGATGCAGGCCCACCAGGAGCAGGGCATTGCATTGGCGCAATGGCTGGCAACACGGACCGAGGTGGCAAGGGTCCTGCACCCGGCCCTGCCTGCTTTTCCCGGACATGCGCTATGGCAGCGCGATTTTTTGGGCGCGGCCGGCCTTTTCGGGGTCGTGCTAGAACCGTGTCCCCGACAAGCGCTGGTCGCTCTGGTCGACGGGCTGGATCTGTTCGGCATCGGCGCGAGTTGGGGCGGTTACCAGAGCCTGTTGATCCCGGTCTATCCGGAAAAGAACCGCGCGGCCACAACCTGGGACGAAGCGGGTCCCGTGCTGCGCATCCATGCGGGGCTCGAATCACTGCCCGACCTGGTGGCCGATCTGGAGGCTGGCTTTGCCCGCCTGGGCGCAGCCGCCTGATGATCCACGCCGATGAATCCGCATAGTACTGAGTGAGCCGTGAGTCTCGAACAGAAGGTCCGAGCGGAATGTAAAGCATTCGTCGGCGGCTGCCGCTCCCTACTGCTCGGCACATTGGATAAGGCTGGTGAAGCCGAGCTCAGTTACGCACCCTTTGTCGACCTTGACGGGGAATTTTTTGTTCTCATCAGTGGCCTGTCCGCTCACACCGGCAACCTGATACGGCACCCCGTTGCCCAGGTTATGTTCATCGATGATGAATCGGCAGTAGAGCAGATATATGCCCGTCGGCGCTTGCGCTTTTCCTGCAATGCACGCCAGTGCACTCGCGATGACGAGGAGTGGCAAATACTGTTGCCACAGTTCCGCGAGCGCTTCGGGGAAATTGTCAACACCCTAACCGCACTGCCGGACTTTCAATTGTTCTGCCTCAGCCCATTACACGGTAACTGGGTCAAAGGTTTCGGCAAAGCCTTCGAGTTTGAAGGCGCCGACTACCAAGGTGCGGCACTCGTGAACCCAGCCCGTACCCGCAGGTGAGCCTACCGGCGATCTTTTTGCCGCCCACCTGGAGCGCCCCTGACAAAATGCCCACCACCGGCCCACTTGCCGACAAAACGATCATGGTCACCGGCGCTGCCGGCGGCTACCTCGACCTGCTGCTCAACCCCGCGTCCGGGATGCGCGCCGGTATGCGCCCTGGCGCCGCCCCTTCGACTTAACCGCCGCCCACGGTTGCGGCGGGCGCCGCTTACCGCAGGTTGCGTCCACTGCTGCCGCGCTCGTGCCGGCCGACGAAGAATTCAGGCCAGCCAGCTGGTACAACTCGCTTATTTGCGGACCGCCGAGTTCGATCCACTGACCGGCGCGCAGCCGCCGCGGTAACCGCAACGACCCGTAACGGACCCTGGTCAGGCGACTGACCGTGCAGCCGACTTTGGACCAAAGCCGGCGCACCTCACGGTAGCGCCCCTCCCTTACTACTACCGCGTACCAGCGATTGACGCCCTGTCCACGGCGTGCGGTGACCTGCTCAAAGCGGCACAACTGCCCATTCAGCCGCAAGCCCTCACGCAGGCGGTTCAACCCCAGCCGCCCCGGTTCACCGCGCACCCGGCACAGATATTCGCGTTCGATGCCGGTCGATGGATGCATTAACCGATGTGCCAACTCACCGTCGGTGGAAAGAATCAGCAATCCAGAGGTGTTGAAATCGAGTCGTCCAACTGTAACCCAACGGCGACCCCGGAGTCGGGGCAGGTGATCAAACACGGTCGGTCGGCCTGACGGATCATCTCGTGAGCAGATCTCGCCAACTGGCTTGTGATAGAGCAGTACCCGGGAAGCGCCTCGCGTGGCGTAAAGCTGGCGCAAAGCCTTGCCGTCAACGACCACCCGGCAACCCGCTGCTACCCGGATGCCCAGCGTCGCCGGTACGCCATCAACCGTTACCCGGCCCTGGCGAATCCATGCCTCAACTTCCCGACGTGAGCCTGCCCCGGCACGGGCCAGGACCTTCTGCAAGCGCTCAGTCAATCTCTGTTGCAGCAGCGGCCCGGGACATCGGATCCTGTTCCGGCCCGTCGGGTTCCGTCGGGTTCCGGCTACCGCCAGGATCTGCCGAGCCATCGTCCGCCGGTTCCTCGCTCGGGCCGCCGCTGGGTTCGGTATCACCCGCAGTTTCCACTGTTTGCGTGTCCTGCTCCGCTACAGCCGCGTTGACCGGCGGGGGCATCTCGATACCGAGCTCACGGGCAATCTCGACCAGTTCCCGCTCTTCACCCAGTTGCGGCAGATCACTGGTCGACGCCAGCCCAAAATACTGCAGAAACTGAGGTGTAGTGACATATAGTGCTGGATGACCCGGCACCTCACGGTGTCCAGCCTGGTGCACCCATTCCCGCTCGAGCAGCGCGCGCATAATCTCGGTGGTAACAGTCACCCCCCGGATCTCCTCAATGTCACCGCGAGTGACGGGTTGGCGATAGGCAATGATGGCAAGTGTTTCCAACAGCGCTTTCGAATAGCGCGGTGGTCGTATCTCCTGCAGGACACGTAGTGCGGGAGCAAATTCCCGGCGGGTTTGGAAGCGATAGCCACCAGCAACTTCGACCAGTTCTATGCCTCGATCAGCGTAGTCGGACAGCAGTTCCCGTAACACCGCCCGGATTTTGTCCGGTCGCATAGCGGCGCTGGCCGGAAACAGCATCTGCAAATGCTTGATCGATAGTGGCTGCTCGGCTGAAAACAGGGCCGCCTCTATGGTGTTGCGCAAGTTCTTGGGTTGGCTCACAGGCTTGCGGCCTTAACATGAATGGGCGCAAACGGCTCGTTCTGGATAACCACCAGCACACCATCCCGAACCAATTCCAGCACCGCGATAAAGCTCACCACCAGCCCTTTGCGTCCCTCCTCGGGAGAAAAGAAATCCTGCAGCCGCACGTACTCGCCGCTGCGCACCCGTTCTATGATCTGCGCCATGCGTTCGCGTACCGACAGCGTTTCCGGCACCAATTGCAGATGTCGTCGTCGCTCGGCCGCGAGCATAGCCGTGCCCATGGCCGCGATCAGGTTCTGCAATTCGACCCGCGCTTCAACTTTTGGCGGCTCTGGATCGTCGACTGCAGCGTACACCAGGTATAGGTCCCGCTCTAGTCGTGGCCGCTGATCCAACTTTTCGGCAGCGCCGCGGAAACGCTCGTACTCCTGCAATCGCCGCACCAGCGCCGCTCGCGGATCCTCCTCGTCCTCCTCATCCGATTCGGGCCGAGGTAACAACATACGGGACTTGATCTCTACCAGCATGGTCGCCATCACCAGGTAATCGGCGGCCAAATCCAGTCGCAGCCGCCGCATTAGTTCGACATATTCCATGTACTGGCGGGTGATTTCCGCCACCGGCAGATCCAGAATATCGATATTCTGCCGGCGAATCAGATATAACAGCAGGTCCAGCGGACCCTCGAACGCATCGAGGATGACCTCTAGCGCATCGGGCGGAATGTACAAATCCTCGGGCCAACTTTGCAGAGCCTCGCCAGCAACAACTGCCCGGTGTGCCTGGCCAGCCTCGGCCACCCCTGGTTTAGGAATGTCATTGGTCATTGGTAGACCGTCCCCACCGCAGCACGCACCTCGCGCATGGTCTCCTCAGCCGCCACCCGGGCCCGCTCACAGCCCTCCTCCATAATGCGCCGCACCAGCGCTGGATCCTCTTCGAAGGGCCGAGCCCGCTCTTTGAGCAGCATCTGTTCCCGCAGGATAGCGTCAAGCAACGGTCGTTTACAGTCCACGCAACCAATCCCGGCACTGCGACAACCCTGCGCCAATTCGATGCGTTGTTCTTCGTCGGTGTAGACCTGGTGCAGTTCCCACACCGGGCATATGTCCGGCTCACCCGGATTGCTCAGCCGCTGCCGGGCTGGATCGGTTGGCATGGTCATCAGTTGGGTGCTGACCCGCTCGGCATCGTCACGCATATCGATGGTGTTGTTGTAGGATTTGGACATCTTCTGTCCATCCAAGCCCGGCATTTTCGACGCTTCGGTCAACAGGGCTTCGGGCTCCGACAGGATCACTCGACCACCCCCATCCAGATACCCCGCCAACCGCGCGCGATCCTCAGCGCCGATATTAGCCGAGGCGGACAGCATTGTTATGGCCTGCTCTTTGGCCTCGGCGTTGCCGTTCTGCAGCCAAGACTGGCGCAACTCGCCAAAGGAGCGGGCCGCCTTTTTCCCCAGTTTTGCGGCCGCCGCTTGAGCTTTTTCCTCGAACGCACTATCGCGACCGAAAATGTGGTTGAAACGCCGGGCAATCTCCCGGGTCAGTTCCACGTGCGGCACCTGATCCTCCCCCACTGGCACACCGGTTGCCCGGTACATCAGGATATCGGCGCCCTGCAACAGCGGGTAGCCGAGGAAACCGTAGGTTGCCAGATCCCGGTTACCCAGTTGCTGCTGCTGATCCTTGAAGCTTGGCACCCGCAGCAGCCAGCCAAGTGGCGTGACCATGGAAAGCAGCAGGTGCAATTCGGCATGTTCCGGCACCCGCGACTGGATAAACAAGGTGGCCTTATCCGGGTCGACGCCCGCCGCCAGCCAGTCGATCAACATCTCCCAGATGTTGGCGTCCATTACCTCCGGCTCGTCGTAATGGGTAGTCAGTGCATGCCAATCGGCCACGAAAAAGAAACAATCGACCTTTTCCTGCAAGGCGACCCAGTTGTGCAGCACGCCATGGTAGTGCCCCAGGTGCAGTCGCCCGGTTGGGCGCATGCCAGACAGTACTCTGGCCTTATCTTCCTGACTTTTCATAAAGCGGCGGCTCTATATTGCAGCACATAGTGCGCGGGAAAAACAGACGATTCCCCGACAAGGAAGTGGGGCGATCAACGACCGGTAATTGTACCCGATCAACGGTGTTCGAACGGTGCCGGGTCCCCTTTGCCATAACGTGCTATCGCCAACCCATTCGCCTCACACACAACCACCGTGGTCGGCTCCAGGCCGCACGGTCCAGCATCAACGATAACTTCGATCTGATTACCGATACGGGCCTCGATCTCTTCGGCAGTGTTGAGCGGTACCGACTCACCCGGCAATAACAGAGTAGAACTCAGTAAAGGGCTAGCGAGCTCGTCGAGCAATGCGTTGACCACGGCAACTCCCGGTACCCGGATTCCTATCGTCCGACGCTTGGTATGCTGGAGTCGCCGCGGCACCTCCCGGGTTGCCGGCAAAATGAAGGTGTAGGGCCCCGGGGTATGGGCCCGCAACAGCCGGTAAGTCGGATTATCTACCCGTGCATAGGTTGCAATCTCGGCGAGATCCCGGCATACCAGTGTCATGTTGTGGTGCTTATCCGAGCGACGGATGACTCGAATCCGCTCCATGGCGGCAGTATCACCGGCCAGGCAGCCCAACGCATAACTCGAATCCGTCGGGTAGGCCATCACCCCACCAGCACGCAGGACATCCACCGCCGCCGCAATAGCCCGTTGCTGCGGGTTGGCCGGATGCACCTTAATGACTTGCGCCATTGGTCATTCCATCGATGGCCGCAGTGGTCGCTGCCGCACTCATTCGTTCGACCCGTTGTCCGGTGCAGGCAGCGACCCGGCTACCCAGGTTACTGCCATCGGGCAGCCTCATGTCACCTTCGATCTCAGCCAGTGGCGCCAGCACGAACAAGCGTTGGTACAGCCGCGGATGTGGCACCATCAAAGCAGGCGTACGGTGCGTCTCATCGGCAAACAGCAGCAGGTCCAGATCGATAACCCGGGGACCATAACGGTTACCACTGCGGGTTCGCCCCAATTCTGACTCGATCCGAACCAGGCGCTCGAGCAGCTGTTCAGCTCCCAGAATCGTGCTAACCCGGACTACGGCGTTGATGAAATTCGCCTGTTCGAGATATTCCAGCGGCGCCGTTCGATAAAGGGAAGAAGCCTGTTCCAGCGTCAATTGCGGTTCCTGCCCAAGGCGGCCGATAGCGCCACTTACCTGGACGGCGGGATCCGCCATGTTCGACCCCAGCCCGATCCAGGCTAGCACCATTGACCCCTTGTATTTCAAGGGGTGGCCGTTTTTGCCGGTCGGCGGCGGCGTTTCCGAGGCCGGCGCTTGCGCCCGTCACCGGCGACTGCAAGTGCGTTGATCATCTGGCGCCGCTCGTCCAAGGTGACCGCCTGTACGCGGGTCCACCAGTCGGCAATATCCTGCACCACCTCTCCAGCCCCAGCACGCAGTACCAGAAAATCATAGGCCGCACGGAAGCGTTTATTCTCCAACAGTCGCTGAATCATACGTGGCCGCCGCTCCTGCAACCGATGCTGCATCTCCCAGATCTCGAGCATGACGATGCTGACCCGCCGTGGAATCGCGATCCGCTGGCTCTCGCGCCCGATGACGTCACCGGCCGCCTGCTGCAGCGCCGGGTATCCGGCCGTGCCGTGGCTCACCCGCCGATCCTGTTCGACCAGCAAGGCACGCCAGAGCAGCCCGGCAAACAAAAACGCTGCGATCACCGGCTTACCTTCCTTTACTCGCTGATCGGTATTGATCAATACCCGGCGAACCAGCCCGGCCCGTGACTTCAGGTCGAGCTCGGTAAACGCCCGCGCCGCAGCCGGAAAAAGCTCGGCAAAAAGCCCGTAACGGTACAGATTGTCAAAAACCTTGAGCGCATGCCCGTGGTGAAACATCTTGAGCACTTCATCAAAAAGCCTTGCCGGTGGGACATGGCGCAGAAAATATGCCATCTCGGGCATCAATACCTCGATCTCTTGGTCCAGTACCAACCCAAGCTTGGCCTGGAAACGTACTGCCCGTAGCATTCTGACCGGGTCCTCGCTAATGCGTTCAGTTGCCAGCCCGATCATCCGTAACCGGCCCGCGCGCAGGTCCTCGAAACCAGCCACGTAGTCGATGACTTCGTTCTTCAGCGGATCGTAGTAAAGGGCGTTGACGGTGAAGTCCCGCCGCATTGCGTCCTGGTCACGGTTACCGAAAACATTGTCACGCAGAATCCGGCCGTGCCCACCATGCACCTCGTAATCGCCACCCGCCACCGCGGGCAGGCTCCGATAGGTGGAAACCTCGACCACCTCTCGACCCATGCGCACGTGAGCCAGGCGGAAACGACGGCCGATGAGCCGGGCCCGCCGGAATACCTGCCGGACCTCTTCCGGGCGGGCATCGGTGACAACATCGAAGTCCTTGGGCACATGTTCTAGCAGTAGATCGCGGACGCATCCGCCAACAAGTTCCGCAGAGAATCCAGCCTCGTACAGTGTCTGCACAACCTTGCGCGCACCACTACTCACCTGCTGCGGCGACAATCCGTGCTCGCGGTGGCCAATGACCCTGGGCTCAGCGAAATCCA
>JASLLH010000040.1:0-15297 GCA_030747115.1 Arenicellales bacterium | reverse complement strand
CCGCCAGTGATCGAACTGACAGGTCTTGCCGCGACCCTGGCCCAACTGGCCGATGAGGGCCCCGGATCTTTTTACAACGGGAATCTTGCCGAGCGTGTGCTGACGGACGCCGTATCGGTGGGCGTTAACCTCTGTGCTGAGGACCTCGCTTCCTACCGGGTGCACTGCCAAGAATTATCCGGTCTGGCTTATCGGGGTGCCGTGGTCTATACGCCAAGTGGCCTGTGCGGTGGTCCGAGTCTGTGCCAGGCCCTCACCGAACTGCAGGAGCGCATGGCTGTACCGCCTGCGCTACCCGATGCCGGATCATTTGCCACTATCGTCGCCAGCCTGCAGGCTGCCTACGGGCACCGCCTGGCACAGATGGGGGACAGCCCGGACGGCCGGGTGCCGGCCTGCACCACCCACCTCAACGTGACTGACCGTGACGGTAATGTGGTGGCCCTGACCCAGACGCTGCTGTCGGTTTTTGGCTCGCGTCTATTGCTGCCCGATACCGGAATCCTGATGAATAACGGCATGATGTGGTTTGACCCCGAACCGGGCCGGCCCAACTCGATTGGCGCCGGCAAGCAGCCGCTATCCAATATGTCTCCCGCAATCATGCTGCAGCCGGGAGGCGCTGTTACGGCCCTGGGCGCCTCGGGCGGTCGGCGCATTGTTTCAGCGGTGCTGCAACTGATCTCGTTTATGGCCGATTTTTCGATGGATCCCGGGCAAGCCATGCACCAGGCGCGCATTGATGTCGGTGCCAATGGTGAAGTGTTGGCCGATGCGGCCTTCAATCCTACGATATTGCAGGCACTGCGCGACCAGTTGGGCGCACTGGCGGTCGCTGGTCACGGGGTCTATCCCAGCTTGTTCGGTTGTCCTTCGATCGCCCGGTTTGATCCCGCCAGTGGCTGCTCCACCGGGGCCGCATTTGTGCCCTCGCCGCTGGCTGCAGCCGTCGCTGAACCGCAGGCCAGCTGACAGCGGCCAGCCCGCGCGATATCCGGAAAAGTGACTGTGCAATCGCCATCCCGGAGTGGCCGCAGGGCACCCAGGCCTATCAGCGGCGAAGGCCGGCTACCGATTGAGGACGGTGTCTTTGAATACTGGCCGGGTTTTCTGACATCGATCGAAGCGTCCCGCTACTGTCAGGCATTGACGGAAAAGGTGCCATGGACCACGCCGCGCGTACACCTGTACGGGCGTTGGCTGGATTCGCCGCGCCTGGCAGCCTGGTACGGCGATCCGGGGACCGTGTACCGTTACTCAGGCACCGTCAACCAGCCGCTGGTCTGGCTGGCGGAACTAACGGAGTTGCGTGAACGTCTTGTGACTTTTTTTGGACGCGCGTTTAATAGTGTTTTGCTCAATCACTACCGAACAGGAGCCGACAGCATGGGTTGGCACAGCGATGACGAGCCGGAACTGGGCCCGGTACCGATGATCGCTTCGCTTAGCCTGGGCGGGCCACGGCGTTTTCTGCTGCGACACCGTCAGCGTAAGGATTTGCCGGTGCATGAGATTATGCTCGGCCATGGCGCATTGCTGCTGATGGGGGTCGGCTCCCAGGCAGCCTGGCGCCACAGTGTGCCCAGGACCGCCCGCCCGGTAGCGCCCCGAATCAACCTGACCTTTCGTCAGGTTACGATAACCCAAAGTGATGCCGGAACCTGATTTCGTGGATCAAATCCTGGCAGACCAGGCCAGCAGGTCTGCCGGCGATGCCTATCGCCCGCTCGCCGAGGTGATGCGGCCGCGTACGCTGGAGGAGTTTGTCGGCCAGTCCCACCTGATTGGGCCAGGATCGGTGCTGCGCGAGGCGCTGGTCGGTGGGCACGTGCATTCGATGGTGCTGTGGGGGCCACCGGGTACTGGCAAGACCACGTTGGCTCGAATGGTGGCAACCTATTGCGATACCCGTTTTCAGGTGCTCTCGGCCGTGACTGCCGGGGTCAAGGAAGTGCGCGAGGTCGTGGCCCAGGCCAAGGCGATACCCGGCAAACTGGTGCTTTTTGTTGACGAGGTGCATCGTTTCAACAAGGCACAGCAGGATGGTTTTTTGCCCCATGTTGAGGACGGCACCCTGGTGCTGATCGGCGCCACCACCGAGAACCCGGCCTTTGAACTCAATAATGCGCTGCTCTCACGGTTGCGGGTGTATGTGCTCAAAGTATTGGCGCGCGAAGACCTGCAGCTGCTGCTCGAGAACGTGCTGTCTGACTGCGAGCGGGGCCTGGGCAAATTGAACCTCACCCTGTCGGACTACGCCCGCGACTGTCTACTGGGCGCAGCAGATGGCGATGCCCGGCGGCTGCTGAATTTTCTGGAAATCGCGGCGCAGTTTGCTACCGTGACTGACAGCGGGCATGCACTGGCGGACGAGGCACTGGCCGAGGTGATCGGCACACCCTTGCGGCGTTTCGACAAAGGTGGTGATCTGTTCTACGACCAGATATCGGCGCTGCACAAATCGATGCGCGGTACCGATCCCGATGCCGTGCTGTACTGGTTTGCGCGCATGCTCGATGGCGGCTGCGACCCCCGCTACATCGCGCGCCGGGTGATCCGCATGGCCAGCGAAGACGTCGGCAACGCGGATCCGCGGGCGCTCAATCTTGCACTGGACGCAGCACTGACCTATGAGCGTCTGGGTTCGCCTGAGGGTGAACTGGCGATCGCCCAGGCGCTCGTGTACCTGGCCTGCGCACCGAAAAGCAACGCGGTATACAAAGGTTTCAATGCGGCCATGAAAGCTGCCTGCGAGGCCGGCACCCAGGAGGTGCCGCTGCACCTGCGTAATGCCCCGACCCGGCTGGCCCGGGAACTCGGCCATGGCGACAACTACCGCTATGCGCACGACGAGCCCGGCGCGTACGCCAGCGGTGAGACTTATTTGCCGGATGCTCTGCAGGGCCGGCGTTTCTACCACCCGGTAGAGCGGGGCCTTGAGATCAAGATTCGCGAGAAACTCGCGCGCCTGCGTGGCCAGGCCTCAAAGGCGAGTGATGACGACTGAGCGTACCCGGCTGCTACGGGCACTGAGTACAAGCAATCCGGCCAGTATCACGAGCCTTGCCCTGGAGACCGGTATCAGTGAGGCGGTAGTCGAAAAACATCTGGCTGACCTGCAGTTAGAGGGACTTCAGTTCCGGGTGGCAAATCAATCCGGTTACCAGTTGGCTGTTGCGGTCGATCCCATAGATGAAGCGCAACTCAAGGGTGCACTGGCAGCCGCGGGGTTTCCCTTTATCGAGCGGGTTACGTTGCTGGATACAGTGGCTTCAACCAATGACTGGCTGACTCGCCGAGCCACTGCCGGCGATATGCACGGACGGGCCTGTATCACTGAGTTTCAAAGTGCCGGCCGCGGCCGGCGCGGGCGTTCCTGGCAGGGGGGCCCATACCGCCACCTGATGCTTTCGCTGGGCTGGTGTTTGCAGAGGGAAACCGCCGCGCTTGCCGGACTCAGTCTTTCTATTGGCCTCGCGTTGGTGCGCGAACTGCGCCAACTGGGTGGCCGCAATATCGGCCTGAAATGGCCCAATGATCTGCTTTGTCCGGCCGGAAAACTGGGCGGCATACTGGTAGATCTGATCCCGCAGGCCAATGCAGGCAGTTACGCGGTGGTTGGAGTCGGCATCAACCTGGATGATTCTGGTCTTGTCGGTATGGCTGCGGGCCAGCGGGTGACCGATCTTGCGGCCCAGCTTGATGGCCCACTACCCCAGCGCAGCGAACTGGCGGCATCGGTCTTGGCCTGGCTGGCGCAGGCCCTAGCGCGTTTTGATCAGCTAGGTTTTGCTGGTGACCGGGCCGAGTGGAATACGCTGGATGTTTTTGCTGGCCAGAAGATCTCGGCAGTTGTAGCGGGTGAAAAGGTTTCGGGATGTGGGGAGGGTGCCGACGCCACTGGCTGTTACCGGTTGCGGCGCGATGACGGATCGATTGCAACCTTAATCGCAGGCGAGGTCAGCCTGTCACTGGAACATCCGGTGACGGGGGCACAAAAAAGCGCTCCATGAATACCTAGCGGTCGACTCACTGGTTGATCCCGGCCCCAGCCTAAGTAAGCCTAGATTGTTTGGTTTTGACGCATGGCCAGCCGGCATACTGGCTGAGCGCTGCAAATAACGTCCCCAGCAGCTAGCATTGGTGGGGCACGACCAGTCGTTAAGGCTGATACTTGAGTCCGGGGCCGGCTATTTATTACCTTTGACCCCGGCGCCAAAGTGATCCCGGTAAGATACAGCAACGCCAGCGCTGTCAGCTTCAAAGACGCCGCGGGCGATCGCCCGGGCCGTACAGTCAGCGGCAAGTGCCCCGATGCGGGCGAGCACATCAATCGCTGTGACAGCGTCGCTCACAGCGCCAGTGGTGGAAAGTGCAAAAACGGTATCACCGTCCTGCGGTGCATGTACCGGGCGTAATGCACGGGCGAGGCCATCGTGCGCCATGATCGCGAGCCGTTTGCTTTGCGCAGGAGTCAATGGCGCATCCGTCGCAACTGCAACCAGCGTGGTATTGGTTGTCGGGCCAAGGTCACGGGGAAAATGGGGTTCGAGACTGACGGGGCGCGTGGGCACGGGCTGGTGACCAAGTTCACCATTTTGCTCAAATGGCCACGCCCATAGTACCGGGGTACCCGGGATGACGGCCGAGCCTGCCGAATTGACTGTTGCCAGTGCGCCGACCGTATACCCGGTTTGAGGGTCAAATAATGAAGCGCTGCCGGTACCGCCTTTAAAATCTCCGGCAATCGCACCCAGTCCTGCACCCGCGTTGCCCAGTGCGAACTGCTTTGCACTGTTCTCGCAAGCCTGCCTGCCCAGTGCCCGATAATCACAGTTTAGGTGTTGGCTGTCTTGCCCGTTGACGAACAGATCAAATACCACGGCACACGGTACGATTGGAACGCAAGTATCGCCAACCCGATAGCCCCGGTTGTTCTCATACAGCCATCGCTGTACGCCGCTGGCAGATTCCAGCCCAAAAGCAGAGCCACCGGAGAACACCAGCGCATGGATTACCTCAACGCTGTTCTCCAGGGTCAGCACATCGGTTTCCCGGGTGCCGGGAGCCCCGCCGCGCTGATCGATAGCCGCGATGGCCCCTTTTTCTGGCAGCAGTACGGTGACGCCGGTTAACTGATTTTCTGATTGCGCATGGCCAACGCAAAGGCCGGGGACATCGGTAACCAGGTTTAATGGGCCGGGGGTGGGAGTCATCGGGCGTAGTTGCGCGGGGGCCGACTTTTTTTCTATCCGTATCGAGCCAGGTCATTTTTTTGACTTGGCGCCGTCCGGTCCACGGTAACATGCCCGTAGCGACAGTGTCCATCAGGTGACTCCCCGGCTCATCCGCCGTGTCAGATGCGGCCAGTATGTTATGGTTACGGCATGGATGTTGCGAGGGGAAAATAGGCCAAGGCTGGCGGCATCCGCTGCACCGTGCTGACTGGTGCGTAATATTTTTGCTGCTTTAACTTAACCAAATCGGAGAAAGGTACGGATGAATAAGAAACTCACCATGCTGTGCAAGAGCTCTGTTATTTCGTTATTGCTGTTTATGTGTCTGCCGGCCGGTCCGGCTATGGCGAAAGATTCGATCAGTATCGGCATGCGGCTGGAGCCTGCCCCGGGTCTGGATCCAACCACCGGCGCGGCGGCCGCCATCAGCCAGGTCACCTTGTACAACATATTTGAAGGACTGACCCGGCTAGATGGCGGGGGCGGGGTACATCCCCTATTGGCCAAGTCCTGGGATATCTCTGCAGACGGGGCGACTTATACGTTTTCTCTGGAAGAGGGCGTAACATTCCACAACGGCTCGTCATTCGATTCAGCCGATGTCAAGGCGCAGTTCGAGCGCAACGCGACAGAGGAGAGTTCCAATAAGGCGAAGAAACTGTTCTCCAGTATCAAGTCGATTGCCACACCTGATGCACACACCGTAACGATCACGTTGTCATCAGCCAACGCCTTGCTGCCGTTTTTCCTGGCCCAGGCTACGGCAGTGATACTGGATCAGGAGGCATTCGCCGACGCCAATACTAATCCTATTGGCACCGGGCCCTACAAGTTCGTCAAATGGACCAAGGGTGATTCTGTTTCCATGGAGAAGTACGGGCAGCACCGCAACGCCGGCAATGTCCAGATCGAGCAGGTTAAATTCCGCTTCATTAATGATGCAGCGGCCCAGGTCGCGGCATTGAAGGCCGGTGACCTGGATTACATGCCCTCCCTGAGTGCACCGGAGATGTTCGCCGAGTTCCAGCAGGATGATCGTTTCACGACCCTGAGTGGCACGACCGAAGGTGAAACCATTCTTGCGATGAATAATAAGCGTGAGGCGCTGGCAGATGTCCGGGTTCGACGGGCCCTGATGCACGCTATTAACCGTGAAGAACTGATCATCGGTGCGGTAGCAGGATACGGAACGCCGATCGGCAGTCACTTCGCGCCGCATCACCCGGCGTATGTCGACCTGACAGCCGAGTCATCGTACAACCCGGATCTTGCCAGGTCGTTGCTGAAGGAGGCGGGGCAGGAAGGCCTTATTTTGTCGCTGCACCTGCCACCACCGAGCTATGCGCGTCGTGGTGGTGAGGTAATCGCGGCAATGCTGGCCGAGGTTGGCGTTACCATCAATATCGAAAATGTCGAGTGGGCGCAGTGGTTGGATAAGGCATACAAGAAAAAAGAATATGACCTCACTATCGTTTCTCATGTAGAGCCGATGGATATGGGACGGATTTACTCGAATCCGAATTATTACTTCCAGTATGACAGCCAGGAGTTTCGCAACATTATTGACAAGTTCACTGCCGCTACCACGGTTGAGGAACAGACCGCGCAGTTGCAGGCAGCACAGCGGCGGCTCGCGGCCGACATGCCTAATGGCTTTTTGTTCCAGCTGGCAAAACTTGGTGTGGCGCAAGCCGGGTTGACCGGGATGTGGCCCAGCTGGCCGGCTTTTATCAATGATGTTTCTGCGATGAGGTGGGAGTGACGGCAGCAGAATGCCGGTAGATCTCAACCGCTGACCCCCGCGGGCCAGACCCTGGGCGCCACAGGGCACCCAGGGCCGTTGCCGGAGTCCAGCGGACAGTTACGGAGTTGCGGGCTGCCCAGTGGGCAGCCCGTCTTCTGTTACAAAAGGATTTAGTTATGCGCGTTGTCATTGCGATGATGAAGCACGAAACGAATACGTTCTCGCCAGTGGTAACGGGTTGGGAGCGGTTCGAGCAGTGGGGGGCGTTTCAGGGCGAGGCCGTGCAGGCCGCCTATGGCAACACGCGGATGCCGGTGGCAGCATATATGAAGCTCGCAAAGGCGCACAACGCGCAGATCATCACCCCCCTGGCAGCAGAGGCGATGCCCTCAGGACCCGTCTCTGAAGAAGCGTTCGAGTTCATGGTGGGGCTGATATGTAATGCGATTGCTAGTGGTTGTGATGCCGCGCTGCTGGATTTGCATGGCGCGATGGTAGCCGAGCACACCTTGGACGGGGAGGGCACCCTGCTCGCGCGCATCCGTGAGATCTCGCCTGATTTACCAATCGCGGTTACCTGCGATCTTCATTGCAACCTGACAACAAAGATGATTGAAAACTCTACCGCATTAATCGGCTATAAAACCTACCCACACGTGGATAACTACGAGGTTTCTGAGCAAATCGGATCTGTTGTGCTCGATGCCGTTCTGGGACGGTGTACCCCGGTCATGGCCTGGGGCAGCGTTCCACTGCTTTCGCAAACCTTGTGCCAGGGTACCGATGATGAGCCAATGAAGCAGCTTGTTAGCGAATGTCGCCAGGCAGAAAAAGCCCCAGGGGTCCTGGCCGCAACGGTTTTCGGCGGCTTTGCGCTTGCGGATATTCCGGACGCTGGTAACTCGGCAGTAGTTGTGACGGACGGTGATTATGATCTCGCCCAGCAATACCGGGACCAGCTCCTGGAGCATAGTTGGGGGGCGCGAGAGCAGTTTATCTATCGCCCGCACAAGCTCGAGAGCGCCATTATGCAAGCGAAGTCTCTGACTGATGGCCCGGTCGTGTTGCTGGATCATGCGGATAACTGTGGTTCCGGCGGTACCCAGGATGTGATGACTGTCATTGCTGCGGTCAACGAGGCCGAACTTGATGATGTGATCGTTGCCGCTGTCTGGGACCCGGTTGCGGTGCAAATGATGCAGCGCTGTGGAGTCGGGTCAGAGATTCATCTAGAGCTAGGCGGTAAAACCGATATGCCGGCGATTGCAGCATCCGGTAAACCGCTGCCGATAAGCGGCCGCGTCAAGGCACTGACCGACGGGAGATGGGTAGTACGTGGGCCGATGTACCAGGGTGTTGAAGTCGACATGGGGGCAACAGCGCTGCTTGATACCGGGCGGATGCTGATAGTGGTTGTTTCACATCACCATGAGCCATGGGATCAGGGCGTTTTTGCCTGCGTAGGGATTCAGCCGCGACACCATCGCTATATTCTGCTCAAATCAAGGATTCATTATCGGGCCGGCTTTGCCGAACTGGCGCGACATACGGTCAGGCTCGATGGCTCAGGGGTGACGACCTCGGATAACGGGCAGTTGAATTATCAGCACTTGCGTCGGCCGATTTATCCGCTGGAGCCAGTTGTATGGCCGACAGCCCGAGACACAAGTTGAAATTCTGAGTGCCACGGTAGCGGCCCGGCACCCAGGCGGACGCTATTGCAGAGTGGGCCTGCAGCGTTGAAAAATCAGTTGCAGGCCATCCAGTGTCAGCGTCGGCTCGACGGCTGCAATTGATTCCAGGTGAGAGAAAAAAACACCAGCTAGTCCGCCGGTTATGATCGTTTTGGTATCTTCACCGAGTTCCTGCCTGAGCCCCGCGGTGAGGCCATTGATCATTGCCACGCTGCCGAACATTGCCCCGGACTGCATGCTGGTTTCTGTGCTTTTGCCGATCAGCGAGGGGGGGAAAGTCAGCTCCACCGACGGCAGTGCAGCGGCCGCCGCATGCAGCGTAGCAATTGTGGTTTCCGGCCCGGGTGCAATAATGCCGCCCAGGTAAGCGCCATCGTGGGAAATCACGTCGAAGGTCGTTGCTGTACCGAAATCAACCACTAGCAGCGGGCCGCCATAGCGATGAAATCCGGCTACGGCGTTGCACAGCCGATCGGCACCGACCGAACGGGGATTCTCGTAGAGTACCTCTAAACCAAGATCCAGTTCGTAGGTCACATTGACGAAGGGCACAGGCAGGCGGCGGCGAACCAGATTTTCGACCACAGAAGTGAGAGCGGGAACGACAGAACTCAAGGCAAGGCCATGGATCGCGGTAAGCTCGAGCCCGCTGGAATCGAGCAACATACGCAACATCAACCAAAGTTGGTCTGCAGTAGTGGCATCGCGGGTACTGATCCGCCAGTCTTCAATCAGGGAGCCCTTATCGGTTACCCCGACAGTAATGTTAGTGTTGCCGATGTCAATCAGTAACAGCAACGGCTCGGTTTGGGTGACTGGCTGTGTCAAGGCGTCGCTCGGGTTGTGGCCCGGTCCGTAATTACCCTGAATCGATCAACTGTGGCTGGGGGTCGGTAATACTGCATCCAGCAGGGTCTTGGTGTAGGAGTGGCTGGGCTTTTGAAAGATCTGTGCTGTAAGGCCATATTCAACGAATATGCCGTTATGCATCACCGCCACATTATCACAGAAGTGTTCCACCACAGCCAGATTGTGGCTGATAAGAAGGTAGGTGAGTGCATATTCGTCACGCAGGTCCTGTAACAGATTGAGAATCTGGGCCTGGACCGATACGTCAAGCGCCGAAACCGGTTCGTCAGCAATGATGAGCCCAGGCCGCGTAACGAGTGCCCGTGCGATGGCGATACGCTGCCGCTGGCCTCCCGAGAACTCGTGCGGGTACTTAGCGGCATCGGAATTTTTCAGGCCAACATCGTCAAGGGCTGCGATGACACGTGTGCGGATTTGCGCCCGCGGCGCTGTCTCGAGCGCCTCAAGTGGTTCGGCAACAATCTGGCTGACAGTCTGGCGTGGGTCGAGGGAACCAAAGGGATCCTGAAAGACAATCTGAAACTTTCTGCGTAATGGCTGGAGTTCCTTGCGGGAAAGACGGCCGATATCAGAGCCACTGATCCGGACAGTTCCGGAGGTGGGGATTTCCAGTCCCATGATCAGCCGTGCCAGGGTCGATTTTCCGCAACCGGATTCTCCAACGAGGCCAAGGCTCTGCCCCGCTTTGATCTGAAAGCTGACTCCAGCAACAGCTTTGACCGATCGCGCCGGACGAAACAGGTTGTCACGCGGCAGCACATAGGTCTTGCACAGATCAATCACCTCCAGCGCAAGAGTGTTGTCTGACTCCGGCCTGTTCATCGTGGGCCCGTTTGCCATTGCGCTCTGGCGCGGTCCAGGTGGTAACAAGCCACCTGATGGTGACTGCTGAGCGCTACCGGAACCGGTGGAACTGTGCGGCAAGTGTCTGTCGCCAGTGAACAACGATCTGAAAAAGTACAGCCCGCTGGCATATCGACCAGGTCGGGCACTACGCCGGGAATGGTCGGCAGTCGCTTATGCCGGCTATGGGTCGAGCGATCTATCCGTGGGATTGCGGATAGCAGGCCGCAGGTATAGGGATGGGCGGGCTCAGAAAATATGGCTTCTACCGAGCCGGATTCAACAGTCACCCCCCCATACATAACGATAACCCGCTCGACCAGTTTGGCAATAACGCCCAGGTCATGGCTGATCAGCACCAGGCCCATGTCGAACTCATCAATGAGCTTGTTGATCAGGTCGAGAATCTGCTTTTGGATTGTTACATCCACCGCTGTGGTGGGCTCGTCAGCAATCAGCAGCCTGGGCTGGTTTGCCAGTGCGATCGCGATCATTACCCGCTGACGCTGTCCTCCCGACAGTTGGTGCGGGTAGTGTTTGACACGCTCTGCCGCATTTTGAATACCTACCGTCTCCAGCAGGCGAATGGTTTCTTCTAGAGCCTGAGTCTTGCTGAGCGCGCGGTGCAGGAGCATGCCTTCCATGATCTGCCGGCCGATGGGGTGCACTGGATTTAGCGAAGTCATCGGCTCCTGGAAGATCATGGCGATCTGATTACCGCGGATATCGCACCATTCGGCTTCGGTGCAGTTCAGCAGCTCGCGATCATTGAGGCGGATTGCGCCGGTTGTCACGGCGTTGTCGGGCAACAGGCCCAGAATCGCCAGGGCGCTCATCGTTTTACCGCAACCGGATTCGCCAACAATTCCCAGGGTATCGCCCGGGCCCAGATCAAACGAGAGGTCGCGCACGGCCTGGGCGGGTCCCTGGGCCGTGTCGAGAGCAACGCTGAGGTCGTTTACGGCGAGAAGGGTCATCGTTTGTACACCAGCCGCGGGTCCAGCACATCGCGGAGTCCATCGCCCAGCAGGTTTAACCCCAGCACTGTCATGGCGATGGCGGCACCCGGGTAGACGGCGAGCCACGGGTTAAGAAAAACCAGCGTCTGGACTTCGCTCAGCATCCGGCCCCAGGAGGGTGTTGGTGGCTGTGAGCCAATGCCCAGATAACTCAAGGCGGCTTCGGCCAGTACCGCCAGCGCGAATTCGACCGTGGCCTGCACCACAATTACCGAAACGATATTGGGCAGGATGTGCTCCCAGGTGATGCGTATTGCGCTTTTTCCTGCAGCCTGGGCAGCAAGTACAAATTCTCGAGACCAGATCGCATTGGCGCTGGCGCGGGCCAGTCTGGCAAAGGTGGGGATCGCAAAAATTCCGATCGCTAGAATCGCATTAATGGCCCCCGAGCCGAGGGTCGCGACAAGCATGATGGCTAACAGGATGACCGGAAAAGCATACATGAAATCACAGACCCGCATAATCAGCTCTTCTACCCAGCCTTTGGCTGACGCGGCAATGAGTCCAAGCATCACTCCGAACAGCAGGCCGATGCCGACCGCAACTACGCCGACCATAATAGAGTTCTGCGCACCGGTCATAATGATCGAAAGAATGTCACGCCCAAACTGGTCTGTTCCAAGCCAGTGTTCCAGGCTGGGCGAGGCCAGCCGTTGACGGATATTGATGCGGGTTGGGTTGTGCGGGGTCCAGAAAAGGGAAAGCAGAGCCATCCCTGCCAGCAATGAAGTCAATATGCTGCCGGCCAGGAATGAGCGGTGCTCCAGTGTCCGCCGCCAGATACTGGCCGGCGCACTTGCAACAGTTCTACCGGCCTTGTGGCTGGCGAGAGCATCGCCCGGCAGGCGTTTGTCAGACATCGCTGGAACGCAGTCGGGGGTCGATGAGGGCATACAGCAGGTCAACCACCAGGTTAATAATCACTACCATGGCGACCAGCAGCGTGACGATGTCCCGCACAACGACAACGTCACGGTTGGCGATCGATTGCAGAATAAGCCTGCCGATACCGGGCAGTGCAAAGACACTTTCTACTACAATGGTGCCCGCAAGCAGATTGGCGAACTGTAGCCCCATCACGGTAACAACCGATATCATGGCATTGCGCAGTACATGGCGCCAAAGCGTTTGTCGGCGATTCAGGCCTTTGGCCCGGGCAGTACGGACATAGTCTTCACGCATGGTTTCGAGCGTTGCCGAGCGGGTAAAGCGTGCCAGGATTGCGCCCTGCACGGTTGCCAGCGCAATTGCCGGGAGAATCAGCGCCTTTAAGGCCGGCCACCAGCCTTCCTGCCAGCCGGGGAATCCGCCAGATGCAAACCAGCCCAGGTTTACGGCAAACAGCAGAATGAGCATTAGTGCCAGCCAGAAATTCGGTATCGAGATTCCCAGTTGACTGACACCCATGACCAGCACATCACCATGGCGGTTATGGTGGGTTGCCGCGTATATGCCCAGAGAAAACGCTATCACGACGGAAAGCGCCATGGCCATTAATGCAAGTGGGATAGTGATCGCCAGGCGCTCGCGCAGCAGTTCCGAAACCGGAACGCTGTAGGTATAACTGACCCCGAGCTCGCCGCGAAGAAAATGCGATATCCAGTCGATATAGCGTTCAGTAACCGGGCGATTCAGCCCAAGTTGTTCCCGCAGTGCTGCAACTGCGCTATCGGGAGCGTCCACACCCAGGATTACCAGGGCTGGGTCTCCCGGCAGGACCTCAAGGGCAAAGAATGTAAGTAAGGTAGCAGCGAACAGGGTTGCAGAAAATGTGCCAAGCCGCTTGATCAGAAAGAATTTCATCGAGATAATTTCAGGTTCGGCTTGCGCAACGCCATGATCGTTTCGAATGCATCACGCGGTGCAGCCGAAGGCATTTGATTCTACCCGATCGTTTCCTGGCGAGATGATTGATTCTGGCGGCTAGCTAGGCACATGATCATTTTGCTGCCAATTTCGGGAGCTTCCTTGGCAGCGATGACATGAGGTAGTGTTACCCTGGCTGTTAGTGGAGTTGACGATGCCGGTGCAGACAGTTACAACATTATTGCGGATTGGTGTGCGGGTACGACCGAACGAAATGCACTATCGAACACGACATCGGGGATTTTATTGATGACTGAAGGAAGTCAACAGGGTGAGCGCCGCCGCATTTATT
The DNA here is from genome assembly GCA_030747115.1 of Arenicellales bacterium. GTDB lineage: Bacteria > Pseudomonadota > Gammaproteobacteria > Arenicellales > UBA868 > UBA12578. The sequence continues at coordinate 1,732 of JASLLH010000040.1, read as the reverse complement.
TGCTGCGCCACGGTGATGTGAACTATTTTCAGGATGATGGTACCGTGGTATCGCGTGTGGGGCTCGCTGGGCTTACCGAGAAAGGCAGGCAGCAGGCGGACATGGTTGGTCAGACGCTTGCGGGAGTTGAATTTGATCAGGCCGTGTGCTCGGGAATGCCGCGCACCCGGGAAACTGCCGAGCGGGTGCTCAGTCACCACCATGATGTCAGCCTGGCATCGCACGAAGGGCTGCGGGAGATTCGGGCAGGAGACCTCGACCAGTTACCACCAGAGCGGGTAGAGGCCGAGTACGTGTATGCTTTTGAAACGGCAATCGAGCCGGGGGCCCGCTTTGTTCGTGGCGAGGCATTTAGTGCGTTCTATTCCCGGGTGGTTAAGGCATTCTGCCAGTTGCTGCTGTCACCGGATTGGCAGACCTTACTGGTGGTGGGTCATGCGGGAACTAATCGCGCCATACTCAGTTGGGTTGCATACGGGAGCCTGGCTACATTTCCGGCCTTTGAGCAGGATTTGTGCTGTGTGAATATCGTCGATGTTGATGTACGCGAGGGCGAATTCATCCGTCGATATATCAGGTTGGTCAATCTGAGCGTAGATAACCTGGTCAAGGCCGGCGTTTTTCGTACCACATTAGAGCAGTTAGACTGGGAGCGGAGTGGGCGAGGTTCGGCTCGCTCAACCAGTCCGTTGCAGGGCGCAGAAGGGAGCCCCCAGTAGACCGCATGAAAGGTGTGGCCGGGGCCACGGATTTGATAACAACATCCAGCCGGTGGGGAAAACATGGAATTCAGTAATTTATTCAGTCTAAAGGGCAAAGTCGCAGCAGTAATTGGAGCCGCATCCGGCATCGGTGAGGCCGTTGCTGTCGGCTGCGCCCAGCATGGCGCTGAAGTGCATTGTCTCGATGTCAACGGGACAGGGGCGGAGCGTACAGCCGGAATGATCAGCTCCCAAGGACAGGTTGCGCACGGGACGTGCCTCGATATCAGCGATGCTGATGCGGTCGACCATGCACTTGCCGACCTCGTTTCCCTTTCGGGTCAGATCGATATCGTAGTCTGTACGCCGAGTATCAATGTCCGCAAACCAATTCTTGCCTATTCGGGAGAGGAATTCGATCGCGTGATCAACGTGAACCTGAAAGGCAGCTTTAACGTGATTCAGGCGGCCGGGCGTCACATGACGGCCCAGGGCTCGGGAAGCATCATCTTATTCTCATCTATTCGATCGCAGATTGTTGAGCCCGGACAGTCGATATATGCCGCTACCAAGGCTGGAATTGTGCAAATCGCACGCACCGCCGCAGCTGAATTTGGACCCTCTGGTGTGCGCGTAAATGCAATCGCGCCAGGCGTAGTCGAGACGCCGCTGACGGCTCCGATAAAGGCCAAACAGGAGTGGTATGATGCTTACGCTTCACGAAACATAATGGAGCGCTGGGCCGAACCAGGAGAAATGGTGGGAGCGGCGCTCTTTCTTGCATCACAAGCCGCCAGTTACGTTACTGGAACCGTTCTGTTCGTTGATGGCGGATGGACCGCAGTCGATGGAAGATTTCAGCCGCCGGGTGTGTAATATTGCGACCGCATTTTGTGACCCTGAGGGCGCGACAACCTGAAAAAAAGAAAATTCCTGGCGGTGAGTGGGAATTGCCATGAAATGGTTCTTTTTTCTTCTGCTGCTGGCTAATGGCGCCCTCTATTTGTGGGCAACGAACTATACCCCGCCGG